>JAUJNC010000268.1 GCA_030446525.1 Armatimonadaceae bacterium | reverse complement strand
CGCGGGTTATGCTTGTTGCTCGATCTTCTGCGCCCCATCCGGCGGCTTAGTTGTGAACCCACCCCCGAAGGTGAACGCGGAGGCGCTTCCTGAGTGGAGGACCTCGGATTCGTCGTCGATCTCGTGCTTGCGCTGGGCGCCGCCTTCCTCGGCGGCATAGTTGCCCATCGCCTCGGCCAGCCTATCCTTCTCGGCTACGTCCTCGCCGGCGTCCTGATCGGTCCGAACACCCCGGGCCTCGTCGCGGACCGCGACCGCGTCGAGTTGCTGGCGAACCTAGGCGTCGCCTTCCTCATGTTTGCCCTGGGGGTCGAGTTCTCCCTCGCCGAGCTCAAGCGCGTCCGCCGGGTCGCCCTCGTCGCGGGCGGGCTCCAGATCCCGCTCACCATCGCCCTCGGGGCGGGCGTCGGTCTCGCGATCGGCTGGCCGGTCGAGGCCGCGCTGCTGCTCGGGGGCGCCTTTGCCATCTCCAGCTCAATCGTCGCCCTCAAGCTGCTGCTCGGCCGCGGGAGGGCCGACAGCCCGCAGGCAAGGATTGCCCTCGGCCTTGGCATCGTCCAGGACCTGAGTCTGGTGCCGATGCTGGCGCTGCTGCCAGTGCTAACCGGCGAAGGAGGCAACATCGCCTTCGCCCTCGTGCGCTCCCTCGGCACGGCGGCCGTGGCTCTCCTGGCCGTCATCGTCCTGGGCACGCGGCTCGTGCCCCGCATCCTCTTCACGGTCGCCCGCTCCGAATCGCGCGAGCTGTTCCTGCTCGCCGTGGTGATCATCGCCCTGGGGACGGCGCTGGCCAGCCACGCGGCCGGGCTCTCGTTCGCCCTCGGCGCGTTCCTGGCCGGCCTCGTCGTCTCTGAGTCGGAGTTCGATAGCCAGGTGCTAGCCGAGATCATGCCGCTACGCGACCTCTTCGCCACGCTGTTTTTCGTCGCGGTCGGGATGCTGCTGGAGCCTCAGTTCGTCCTTGACAACGCCCCGGTGGTGCTCGGGGTCGTCGCCGCCCTCGTGCTCGGCAAGCTGCTCATCACCGGCGGCGCCTACCTGGCCGCCGGGGTGGACCACCGGACGGCAACGCTCGCCGCGGCGCTCATGGCCCAGATGGGGGAGTTCAGCTTCGTCCTCGCCGGCGTGGGGCTGGCGGAGGGGGCGATTGACGCCGAGCAGTACGGGCTCGTCCTCGCCGCGGCCCTCGGCTCGATCCTCGTGCTGCCGGGATTGTTGGCGGCGGCGCCAACCCTCGTCGCGGTTGCGGAACACCTGCCGGGGGTCGCCACGCGGGAGCGTGTCCAAGCCGGCCCTGAGCCGCCCGTGGGCGTCGAATCGCCCGCGCGGCACGTGGTGCTCTGCGGCTACGGCCGGGTCGGCGTCGTGTTGGGGGAGGCCCTCACCCGCCGGGGCTTCAGCCACGCCGTGATCGAGCTCAATCCGGCCGTCGTCCGGGAGCTGCGCGACAAGGGGGTGCCGGCCTTCTACGGCGACGCCGGGTCCGAGGCGCTGCTCCTGCGCGCCGGCATCGAGCGCGCCCGGACGCTGGCGGTGGCGACGCCCGACCTGGTGACCGCCCGGGCGGCGATCCAGCACGCGCGACGCCTGAACCCGCACATTCGGGTCATCGCGCGCGCGACGACGAGTCGGGAGGTCGACGTGCTCGCGGAGGCCGGCGCCCATGAGGTCGTCCAGCCGGAGTTCGAGGCGGGGCTGGAGTTCGTGCGCCGGGTGCTGCGCTGGCACGGGGTGCCCGCGAGCGAGGTGATGGCGATTCTGGTACGGCGCCGGACGGGGTTCTACCAGCCAGACGGGGCACACCCGACGTACCAGGAGGAGGCCTGAGCATCCCAAGCAGGGCGAGGCGGAGCTCGCTGTCGATCACCAGCCGGATAACCTCGCCCGGCGCCTCCACCCGGGAGGGGTGCCAGCCGGCGTCGGGCGCAAACGCCGACAGTGGAGAGCCACGTGTGACCCATCATGTCGTTTGGCAAACGGTCATCTGTATCTTCTTCTTATTGGTATCGGTAGACCATCATCCTTGCCGTGCCGCACACGGGTTGGTCGGCGACGCCATGGGCCGCTAAGGCCCCAGCCTGTTGAAAAAGTCGGAGCGAGGGTCCGAGATGGGGCTCGGAGGGGCTCGGGAGCCCCGTTTTGCCCCGATACGGGCCATCGTCAGGCCCTCCAGTGGGCGCAAAGACCCCACCTAGGGAGTTTTTCAACAGGCTGAGGGGCTTAGTGAAAGGAGGCGTCCGGCGCCCCTGAGCGATGTCGCCGGCATGGTCGCCGGTCTCCGCGCCCGGGGGGAAGCTTGGCCGCGCGCCTCAGTTCGTGGCGAAGATGATGAGCAAGACGATGACGGCGATCGCCCCGGCGGCATAGATGATCGTGCGCTGGTTCATCGCGGTGCGCCCTCCGTTGATCCGCTGTGATTGGGATCGTGCCCAGCCCTCACCTCGTACCCGCCCGACCCAGCGGCAGCAGGCGGCCGCCCCGGCATCGCTCGCGCCAGAATCCCACGCCCGCGCGGGGTGCCGCACGGCGCATCACGCCGGAGCGTTGTCGGTCGTCGCTCGCGGCATCGGCCGCCGGCGCGGGTGGCGCCTCGACCAGCTCAGTGTAGACCTTGCCCTCGACGTCCCAGCTGCGGACGGTCTTGCCGGTGCGCTTCGCCGCCCGCGTGATCGATGCCGTGAGTCCCCGCGGCGTCTCTTTGCCGGTCGGCTCCACCCGCGTCGCCTTGCCAGGGGTGAGGGAGTGGACGAGCTCGTCGAACAGCCGGGCGGTGGTATTGGCGTTCGCGGTCTTCGGTTCAGGCGCCTTGCCCCGGTCGATCAGCGAGTATTTCATCTGGCGCTTCCTCCTCATTCCCGCATGGTAAAGCAAGGGCACTCAGAGAAAAAGTGGATGCCGATCACGAGCGGTTCGCGCTCGTATTTGGCACCGAGTCCGCGGGCTGTCAAGCGTCGATTTGCTCGAGCCGGTTCCGGTAACGGCCCAGCGTGTTGAAAAAGGGGCCCGAGCGTCGGGCGTGGGTGGCTGGCGGAGAACCGTCGCCGGTCGGACGACCCGTCAACTGCGGGCGTCGTTCACCCGGCGGAGCGGGGTGGGGAGGGCCAGATGCGGTGTTACCGATGGCGACGCAGGCTGCTGGAGCCGTTTTTCAACTCGCTGAACCATTCGGCGACTGCCCGATAAGGCGGGAATGCACATATGGGTCAAGCAGGGTGGCACCTGCCGCTGAGGGCTACGGGGAGGCATAGTCGTCGAACAACGCGTTGATCTCCCCGGCTATCTGCCACAGCTCCCTGACGGCGTCCGGTGGCCCCAGGATCATCTGGTTTGCTGGGTGTGACGTGAAGTTCCGCAGCCGTCGCGTCGCGTCCCAGACGATCTGACCCGACATCAGGATCACACCTTCATCCACAAGATGCTGGAGCTTCTCTTCGAACCCTGCCTTGTTCACCTTCGCCGGCGCGCCGATCTGGCGGCACTTGTGGGTAACGGCCGCCTCCGCCACGCGGAATAGCTGCTCAACGCCCAGGGTGTACAACGGGTAGAAGAAGTAGCCGTACAGCAGCGCCCCCCGCGCCACCTCGAACAACCGCCGAACCGCCACCGGCACCTGCTCGCGCAGCGTTGGCGCCAGGAGCTCTTGCGCGCGCTCGTCCCCGGTTGGCCGCCGGAAGGCACCGTCTGGGGCAAGGCGGACGAAGATCTCTAGCATCGGGTCCGGCTCGCGCCAGTTGTCGACCGAGAGCTGCTTAAAGCCGTACTTGGTCATTGTCCCTGTCCCGTAGGCCGGGGCTCTTTTGGACAGCCTATCCAACCCGCCCGTCGCCTTGCAGTACGTGAGCGAGGAGACTGTCGCGGCTGTCGGCGCTCATCAGGATGGTCGGCTGCCTAATTAAGCCACTCTAATGGGCTTGGTGCCGGGTAAGGGATTCTACGGCAGCAGTGATGGCGGCTACCGGTGGCTGACGTATACTGCGTACGTATGCGGGGCCGGAAGGGTCTGGCGCGGACGCCTACCGGCCGGTGCCGGTCCGTTCTGGGGGGGCGCGGCAACGTCGCGGCAAAAACGCGGCGCCGATCTTCCGCGGAAGGAAGCACCGCGCCGTTGGAGCGGCCGGGGCGGGCAACGAAGGACCGCAGGAGGGTCGCGCGCATGCGCAGCATACCTGAACGGCCCGCACCCCAGCTCCGCACGGACCTCACCCCTGCGGACCTTCTCCGGGGCTGTCAACTGCTCCGGCAGCTGCTTCACATTCAGGCGGACCGGGGCGTCGCCGGGTACGACGCACGGATGGAGTCGACGTATCGCCAACTGCGGACGGTCGTCCTCGTGGACGCGCGGTGGGGGTCGTGCCTCGGTCACCTGGCGCGAGACGCGGAACGCCTGCTTCCCGCCTCCCTCGCCGAGTTCTTGGAGCAGGGTATACAAGACTGGGACACTCCATTCACCGGCGGCCAGGCGAAGCTGGTCAAACTCCAGGGTTCGGTACTGGCCGCGTTGGAGGCGGCCGGCCTTGCCCCATTGTGGGAGCCGGGCACTCCAGAATCCCCCGCGTCTGCCGCGCCGGCCTCGTTCGCTGGGGACCGCGCCAGCGAGCCGAATCG
>JAUJNC010000267.1 GCA_030446525.1 Armatimonadaceae bacterium | reverse complement strand
CGGCAACCAACGATCAATCTGTACCTGTCGGCGGAATGGATCGAAGTGCGGGCGGTGCTGATGGATGCCCTTGGCGACTTCCCAGAGGCCCGCGCCGCCGTGGCGCAAGCGCTCTTGCAGGTGAACCATGGCACGAGCTGAGGCACCAATGGCCGCGGATCTCGCCCTGGCCCTTGACCCGGTGATGCTGGCCGAGTCCGCCGGCCTGTTCTGTGACAAGTGGCAGCGGGATGTCCTCAGAAGCACCGCGCCGCGGCTGCTGCTCAATGTGACCCGTCAGGGTGGCAAGAGCACCACCACGGCCGTTCTGGCGCTCCACACGGCGCTGTACGAGCCTGGCAGCCTCTCCCTGGTGTTGTCACCCGGCGAGCGCCAGTCCATGGAGTTCTTGCGGAAGGTGATGGCCCTCTACCATGGGTTGGGCCGGCCCGTTCCGGCGGATGTTGAGAACAAGCTGGAGCTGGAGCTCGAGAACGGCAGTCGTATCGTGGCCCTGCCCGGTGTGGAGGGTACGATCCGCGGCTATAGCGGGGTGCGGCTGCTCGTGGTCGACGAGGCGAGCCGTGTCGCCGATACGCTCATGGCCGCCGTGCGTCCCATGATGGCCGTGTCTGCGGGCCGCCTGGTGGCGCTCAGCACGCCCTACGGCACGCGCGGCTGGTGGTATCAGGCATGGACGCACGGCGGCGCGACGTGGCAGCGGGTGAAGGTGACGGCGCTGGACTGCCCGCGCATCTCGGCCGCGTTCCTTGAAGAAGAGCGCCGCGAGATCGGCGAGTGGTGGTACCTGCAAGAGTACATGTGTACCTTCATGGATGCCCAGAGCGCGGCCTTCCGGCGCGAGGATATCGACCGGGCCTTTGATAGGGAGATCGAGACATGGACGCTGTAGTCACGATCGGCGTTGACATCGGCCAGAAGGTCGACCCGACGGCGATCGCGGTCATCGAGGCGACGCGGCCACAGCCGCCGGCGGGCACCACCGGCGATGGGCTGACGATGCGCACCACACGCGCGGCGCCGCGTGTTGAGACGGTCTTCACCGCGCGGGCTCTGGAGCGCCTGGCGCTGGGAACGCCCTACCCGGCCGTGGCCGCGCGTATTGCCGAGGTGGTGACGAACCTCAAGGCGCGCGGGGTGCTGCGGCCGCGGCTGATGGTCGATGCGACCGGCGTCGGTATGCCCGTGGTGGACATCTTACGGGAGGCGCTGGCGGGCACGCCGCACACGCTGATCGCCTGCATGTTCACGCATGGCGACCGCTACACGAAAGATAATGACTACCGCCCCACGACGGCCAGCGTTGGCAAGGCGTACCTCGTGAGCCGGCTGCAGGCGTTATTGCAGACCCAGCGGCTGCAGCTGCCCGTGACGGCTGAATCCCAGGCGCTCGCGCGTGAGCTGCAAGACTACGAAATTCGTGTTGACGAGAATGCTAACGATAAGTACGGCGCCTTCAAGACCGGCACGCACGATGACCTGGTGACGGCGCTGGGCCTGGCCGTGCTCGATGACCCAATCAAAGAGCGGGATAGAAACCGGGCCTGGGTGTCGGACGGCAAGACCTGGCGACGGCTCTAGCGGTGCGATCCATGAGTACGGGGCGGACCGTGCCGCTAGTCGTCCCCTTCGTCCTCGCCGCCCTCGGTCTCCCCACTGCGCTCGCCGCCATTCTCGCCGCCATTACCGCCACAGGCGGTGAGTCCGCCGAAGGCCAGTGCCAGTGCGAGGAGCAGAGCTAGAAGTTTGTGCCGCATGTAGGTCCTCCTCCCGATGCTACCAGCATCGCTTCGCCCAGACCTTGCAAGACCGGTGCCCGTAGATAGGGGCGGTGGGGCACGACGGTGCACGTCGACGGCAGCCGGGCTGCGGTAGGCTGGTTGACTATAAGAGTACGGCTAATCCCGGTTAGTCCAAGTGGGTTGACAGTACTGCTCTCAAGGTGCTGCGTTGCACTGTATAGACGTTGCCCATGGCTCTACACGCCTTGCAGCGCAGCAGCATGCCCTGGAGTGTGGCGACTACACCGGCCCTCACGCGCCACGTCACCCGCCACGAGTTGACAATAATTTCCCTATGAGAATGGTCGCTCTGAAAGGTTATCCGCGCCGCTTGGCCGGCGGCTGGTCAAAAGGATCGCCCTTCTTGCGTTCCCGGTAGGCCCTGACGTGCTTCAGGTTGAGCGCCCGTCGCGCGTTCTTCTTGCAGTCATCGCTACAGTACGGCGGCGGGCGACCCGGTCCCGAGCGGGTGACGGTGAAGGCTTTGGAGCACCACTCACAGATGCGCTGCTGCTCGCCCATACGGCCCTCAGAATAAAAGCTGACATCGGAGTATAGCAAAATGCCCCCGCTACTGTGCCGAGGGCGATCATTGGACCGCGAGTAGCAATGGAACAGGATCCTGAAGAGGGGTGCAAGCGTGTTGATTCGTTGCTCCTCGCGGCCTGATCAACTCCATGGGACCGCGTTTTTGGCGTGCTACGGCTCCATTCCTGTGATAATCATGAATCCAGCAGACCCGGGTGGGGCTCCATTGTCGCATTCCAGAGTGGTGGAACGGGGTGCATTCCTGGAGGAACGCCAATTCCTACAGGAATCTGTGAGCTATTCAGGATCCTGTTCCATTGCTACTCGCGGCCCTCATTAAACGGATGCGGACATTGCGTTACGGGCGGCGTCCCTCACCAGCGGTGGCGGCCGGCCGGGATGCTGAGAAGAACAGGTGAGCGGTTGCAGTGGGAGGCAGCGGTGTAACCAGCTTTACACACTCGTAGTTAAGCACGTAGCAGCGACCAGCCGTGGCAAGGACTAGACTACTGGCACAGCTTGAGAGTAAACGCACTCTCAGGAAATAACACAAGGTGAAAACGATGTTTACTCGCACGGCTCACACGCATGCTCATGGCACCACCCGTCGCTTCGTCCTCGCGCCGCTGGCGCTGCTGTTGACCCTCAGTACGCTGCTCGGGCTGTCACCCGTTCCGTCGGCACAGGCCGCAGCGACCACCTATATTGTCGGCTATGTCATCAATAGCGAACCGGATGGGCTCGGAGTCGCGAACCGTCCGATCCAGGGTGCGGTCGCACGGTTATTTGTGTGGAACGGCCGCTCATGGGTTGACACCCAGGTAAAGACGATGACTACGGCAGGTGGTATGTACGGCTTCACCGTCCGCACCGGTACCTACTATTATGTCAGCGCCACGAATGTCGCTCCGGGGGACTGCCGGCGTGTTTACCCCAGTGGTGGCGGTGTCCCGGCCTATAAGGGCTACTCTGCCGCCATTCCCGTCCCGAGCACGAGTGCCACCCCCATTCGCGTCGATGTGTTCATGACCTTCGATAAGATGATTTTCTGCTAAACCGGCAACGCAAGACCAACGGCGGTACGCTCGAATCGCCACGAGGAATACTGGATAACGAAATGCCCTCGGCTGTGTGCCGAGGGCATTTGAGTTGAACTTCCAGCCGCTACAGCTCCTCGAGCCGCCGTACCGTCAGGGCCAGCACCGGGTCCGCGTCGACCAGGCGGTCACGTAAGGCTCGTAGCGCCTGCTGTACGGCCTCAGGCGAGGCGATCAGGGCCGTCAGGGTGCTAGAAGAGCCCGAGCAGCCGGAGCACAAGAAAAACCACGACGATGAGCACGATAAGTCCGATGATACCGCCGGGTCCACGCATGTTCATGGCATCCTCCTGTAATTGAGCACCCCTAGCATACACCAGGCGCGCTCCATCAGCGACAAGGCGACAACCTACCCGGCCGGCCGCTGCATGATCTCCAGATCCGGGTCACAACAGACCAGCGTGTCGCGGACCTCGCGCACGACGCGCGCCAGGACCTCAGGCGAGGCGGCGAGGGCGTCGAGCATCAGCACATAGCCCATACGCGCCTGCAGGCTGCCCCGCGCGGACTCCAGCAGCGGCGCGCCCGCATCCCACAGCGCCCGTGCCGCCGGCGAGAAGAAGTGTTCAATCCCGATGTTGATCGCCGCGTCGACGATCCCGCTGCCCCAGTTCGTCGTATCCCGCAGGCGTGTCGCATCCTCCTCCGCGCGGAGCGCGGCAAGGGCCTCGGCGCCCTCGCGGCCATGCGCGTAGGCTTGATCGTAGATCGCCTGGAGCTTCTCGTCCGTCGTCTTCGTCGTCGTTTCCATGGTGTGTCCCTCCATATGGTGCTATCCGGACCTAACCGGGCCATGTTGTGCTCAGGAACCGCTGAGCGCGGCGGCCAATGTTCGGACGGTGTAACCATTCACGCCTTGCCTACGTAGACTCCAGCACTGAAGCAGCACTGTGCTGCGACGATTGGAGGCACTATGCCAACACCCGGACTCGTGAACATCATCGTGGTGGGGTTGATTTTCGCTGGCCTCATTCTTCTGGTTGGGCTGGTCGTCTGTGCAATCATCCTACTGACCGGCCATGTCGTCAGGTCGGTGACTCGTGGCAGAGAGCACCAGAACGACCTACGGTAGCATCTACGCCCGGCGCCGATACTGTTCTTTGTCCTCCTTTCGTTCGTCGACCGTGTACCCATGCTTCGCCGCCCACGCCGCCAGCCGCTCGCGGGCGTCGGCCTCGCAGGCGGGACACGGATGCACACGGTTGCTCCACACCACGCGCCCGT
>JAUJNC010000266.1 GCA_030446525.1 Armatimonadaceae bacterium | reverse complement strand
CGGACACGCAGCTCTCCCTCACCGTCGGGCTGGCCAGCGCGGACGCCATCCCCGCGGGCGGCCTCCTGCGGGCGTTCGCGTCCCTCGAGAGCCCCCCCCTCACCGCGCTTCTAGTCACCCGGCGACTGCGCGCGGCGTTTTCGGTCTCGGTCGCGGCCGGCCTCGCGCCGGTCCCGCTCGGCTTGTACCTGTCCTTCCTGGCGGACCTGCCCTCGGCGGCGACCATCGTCGCCGTCAGCTTCGCCCTGCTGCTCCTCGCGGGCGCGGTCGCGCGCCTGCGTGTGACGTAGCGAATGGAACGCGTCTCCGAGAGGGCGAGACAAAGTCTCGCCCTGTTTTTTTCTCCGATCCGTACGGCTCTTTCTTTTAACGGTTCCTTTAACGGCTGGTTAACACTGCGTCCGTAGAATGTAGGTGACGGTGGCGGGAAAGAGCCCGACAAAGACGGGAGGGCGCTTCTGCCCTCGGGTAGATCAGGAGGAGAAGGAAATGGCACAGGAGATACTGCTTGACCGGGAAGGTGAGCAAGACGGCGAACGACGGCACGTGGCGCTCGACCCGGAGTGCGAAGAAGAGGAGAAGGGGCTGCCGCGGCAGGAACCGTCACAGCGCCTGTCCGGGCTGACGGCAGAGTGGCGCGGGGAGACGATCGAGATCCGATTCGCGCCGGGCGGGGACAACGTCCTCACGCAGCCGGCGCGCCCCGAGATCCGTCCTCGCGTGCGGCCCAAGGCGCGGGTGGACTGGTACGAGTGGGGGGTCATCCTGCTGATGGTCTCGTCGGCGGTGGCCGCCGCGATCGGGCTGATCGGCGCGCAAATCTGACGCGGGCCGGTGAGCAGGCGTGTTTGACGCCGTACCGCTCGCTGCGGTACAATAGCGTCCGTGATTGCCAGCGCCCCGCCCAGTTATGATGCGCCCTCCGCTGTGACCTGCGAGCTGCTGGCCCTGCTCGCCTGCCCCCAGGACGGCGGTGCGCTGGCAGGTTGGAACGGCAAGCAGAGCGAAGGGACGCTGATCTGCGCCCTGTGCGGCCGCGCCTTTCCGGTCTCGGAGGGGCTGCCCCGCCTGCTCCCCGAGGACCTCCGTCAGCCGGCGAGCCCTTCCGGGCAGGCGGCGGGCCGGGAGTTCGCCGAGAAGCGGCGCGAGATGGCCGCCCGCGACGCGCAGGTGGCGGTGTACGACAAAAACCTGCCCCTGCGCCTGTTCTCGATCCCGGAAGTCCCGCTGACGCTGCGCTACCTGTCGCCGGAGCCGGGCATGCTGATGCTGGAAGCGGGCTGCGGCACGGGCCGGATGACGCCGGCCTTCGCGGCGCGCGTGCGCGGCCTGGTCTGCGCCGACCTGTCGGCGCAGTCGCTCCTGGCCGCGCGAGCGAAGCTCGGGGCGGGCCTTGCCGCGAAGGTGCTGTTCGTGCAGGCCGACCTTTCCCATCTGCCGCTCCGGAGCGATGTGTTCGACCGCGTCGGCTCGTTCCAGGTGCTGGAACACCTCCCGACGCCGGGCGCGCGGGCGCGGGCGGTGGGGGAGCTGGCGCGCGTGCTGAAAGGGCGATCGCGGGGCGGGCGGATCGCCCTGTCTGCGTACCGCTGGGGGCCGCCCCTCTCCTGGCTCGCGCAAAAACAAGGGCACCACGGCGGCGGCATCCCCTTCTTCCGGGCCACCTGGGACGAACTGTCGGCGCTCGTTGCGCCGCACGTCGCGGTGCAAGAGCGCACCGGCGCGCTCCTGTACCATTTCCTGCTGTGGGGACGCAAACACCTATTTCGCCTTCCCTCCGAGGGAAGGGGGAAGGGGGGATAGGATGGGAATCGCCTACACGCCGGGGCTGACCGTCAGCCCGCGCACGACGATCCACAAGACGCGCCGCCTGCCGCTCAAGGGCACGGTCCTGGTGGATCTGGGCGCGCGGGTCGCCCCCGACACCGCCGTCGCCCGCGCCGAGCTGCCGGGCGCCATGCAGACCGTCAAGGTCGCCGCGGCGCTGGGCGTCGAGCCCACGGACGTGCCGGGCGCGCTGCTCGTCCGGGTCGGCGAGCGGGTGGAGCGCGGCCAGGTCATCGCGCAGACCAAGGGGCTTTGGGGGCTGTTCCGGTCCGACTGCAAATGTCCGGCGGCGGGCACGGTGGAGATCATCTCCCCCGTTTCCGGCAACGTCGGCGTCCGCCAGGCGCCGACCCCCATTGACGTCACCGCCTATGTCCCCGGCGTCGTCACCGAGGTGCTGCCGGGCGAGGGGGTCGTCATCGAGGCGCGGGGCGCGCTCGTGCAGGGCATCTTCGGCATCGGCGGCGAGCGCCGCGCGCCCTTGAAGCGCGTGTCGCCGACCGCGCAGTCTGCGCTCACCGAGGCCGAGATCACCCCGGACCTCGCGGGCAAGGTGATCGTCGGCGGGTCGAACATCTCCGGCGGCGCGCTGCGCCGGGCGGCCCAGGTCGGTGTCACCGGCATCGTCGTCGGCGGCATCGTGGACAGAGACCTGGTGGCCTACCTCGGCTACGACATCGGCGTCGCCATCACGGGCCACGAGAACATCCCGCTCACCCTGGTCATCACCGAAGGCTTCGGCACCATCGCCATGGCCGAGCGCACCTTCGCCCTGCTTTCGTCGCTGGAGGGCAGGGAAGCGTCGCTGTCCGGGGCCACCCAGATCCGCGCCGGGGTGATCCGGCCCGAGGTGATCGTCCCAGAGACCGAGGCAGCCGGGGCGGCGCGGGCGACCTTGCCCGGCGCCGCGGCGGAGGATGACGCCTTTACGCTCGCCGTCGGCACCGAGATCCGCATCATCCGCGAGCCGTATTTCGGCAAGCTCGCCACGGTCACCGCGCTCCCGCCGCAGCTCGTCAAGATCGGCTCCGGCGCGGTCGTGCGCGTCCTGGAAGCCACACTCGCCGACGGCGGCGGAACCGTCACCGTCCCCCGCGCCAACGTCGAGATCATCGCAACAGTTGCGGCGGCCTGAGTCTCGCTGCTGACCGGGAGTGGGTTCTTGAGGCTGACTACTTCGCGCCCGTCAAGTCGAGGGCGTTAGAAACCTTCCTCGCCGGAGAGGATCACGTTCGCCCGCCGCGACGCGTCCGCGAGCGCCTCTTTGGCGTCCTTCTTGTTCACGTCAAACAACGCCGACAGCGCGGAGTTGAATGCCTGGACCCACTCCTGGTACCGCCCGTCGATCGGCAGGGTCCGCCCCCGGCGCACGGAAACGAGGAACACGTCGGTGTGATAGGGCGGCTGGTCCGCCTTCAGATACTCCGGGTCGTTCTGCACGGAAAGTCGGGTCGGTACGGCGCGGCGCAGCTTCCCGCAAAGCAGCATCTCCGCCTCCGGACCGGTCATGAACTTGATGAACTCCCACGCTTCCTTAGGGTGCTTGCTTTCGCGGTGGATGACGATCTGATTGCCCTTGACCAGCGTGGCGTCGCCTTCCGGGCCGCTCGGGGTCGGCGCGATGTCCCAGGCGAAACTCTTGATGTTCTTCCGGTAGCGCGGCGATTCCCCGGCCCATCCCCAGTTCATCGCGATCTTGCCGGACTCGAAGGTAAAGGCGGAAAGCGCACTGTCGGCGGGCGTCGGCGCGCAGCCATACACCCAGCGTAGGTCGGCGTACTCCTGCATCCCCTTGATCGCCTGCGGGTCCTCTGCCATCGTGATGCGCGTAATGTCCGGATTGGCGATGCGGCCGCCGTGGTTCCAGATGACGGAGGCGTATCGGGGAAACTGCACCATGTTGGTGCCGAATTGGAGCGGGCGCCCCCCCGCGTCGCGCTTGGTCAGCGCCTGCGCCGTCTTCCGGAACGTCTGCCAGTCCCACCTGCCCTGCCTGTAAAGCGTGTAGGGATCGGTCAGGCCCGCCTCCGTGAAGAGTTTCTTGTTGTAGTAGATCATGACGGAGCCGAACGTGACGTTCATCCCGTACAGCCTGCCGTCCCACTTCCCCTCTTCGATGGCGATCGGGACGAAATCGTCGAGGAAGCCGGGCTCCTCTTGCGCGATCAGCGGTTCCAGGGGCAGGAAATACTCTTTGCGGGCCAGGGCGGGGAAGTAATAGTGGTCGACGCGCATCACGTCGGGCGCGGTGCGCGAGGCGAGCATGAGCTGGAGCTTGTCCGCGTAAGCGGAGTCCGGCACCAGGAACAGGCGGACCCGGACGTTCGGGTGTCGCTTCTCGAACTCGTCGACGACCTGGCGCTCCGCGGCAAGCTGCTGAGGGCTTCCGAAGGACATGTAGCGGATGGTGATCCGCCCGTCCTCGGCATCGGAGCGGCAGCCGCTGCCTGCCAGAACCATCATGGCAAAGAACGGCGAAACAAGGAGAACCATGAGAAGGCGACGAAGATCCATACCGGTTTTCATGATAGCATGGGTGTCGGGGGCTGTCAATGAAGAGGCGATCATCCTGCAGAATCGCCCCTGTCAAGAGAAAGGGGCGCGCACGTGGGGTACTAGGAAGCCCACGCTCCTGCGAGTCGGATAAGAAGGACATCCTGACGTTCACACAAGGGGGGATGACGCGTGGACGCCATCCCCCCGGTGTTTGTGGGGCTGCCAAGGGGGCTGTCAGCCCAGCTTGCCCTTGAGCAGGGCCTTGGCCCTCTCCGCCAGCTCCTTGTAGGAGGCCTGCGTCTGGCGGAAGAACTCC
>JAUJNC010000265.1 GCA_030446525.1 Armatimonadaceae bacterium | reverse complement strand
GGTGCTGTTCTTCGCCGCCGAGCGCCACGTGGTGGAGGGCTACCGCGCCGCCGCGCGCGAGGCCGGTCTGCGCGTGGCCGGCATGGAGCCGTCGGACTTCGCCGCCATCCGCGCCGTTTATCCCGCTCTGGAGGACAAACCCCTCGCCCTCGCCATCTCGCTCGGGGCCTTCCACACCAACCTGCTGTTCTTCAAAGAGGGGCAGCCCGTCTACTCCCGCCGCCTCGATGTCGGCATCCAGCAGATGACCGTGCCGGAGCTGAACGTCAGCCCCACCGGCCAGAGCGGCGGCTGGCAGATGGTGGACGACGTGGACGTGTCCACCCCGACCCGGGAAAGCATCAGCTCGAGCGCGGAGCAGATCGCTCCCGACCTCTTCGGGGAAAAGCTGGGCAAGGCGAACGTCGCCCGCGAAACACTGGCCCTGGAGATCGGGCGCTCGCTGGAGTACTACCGCCGCGAGTATGCGGCCGACATCGACAACATACACATCGTTCTTTTGCCGAACAACCTGGACCTGGCGGGGCTGCCGGTGTACGTGACCGCGGCGCTGGAGCAGGACGTCCATTTCGTCTACACCTTCGAGCACGTCAAGACGGCCGGCGACCTGCCCGCCTACCTGCTGCAGGAAGAAGGCGTCGCCTACGCCCCGGCGCTCGGCCTGGCGCTCGGGCCGCTCGGTGGCCGCTTCGCAGGCACGCCCCGTTTCGATCTGTCGGTCGAAGACCCGTCGGTTATCCGCGCCCGGCAGGCGCCGCACCTCCTGGCCGGCGCGCTGGCCGCCTCCGCCGCCCTGATCGCCCTGGGCGGGGTCGGCGCCGCCCTGCTGGCGCGGAGGCACGCGCCGGTCGAGGAGGATCTTCAGGCGGCGAAGCAGGAGCTGCAATCCCTGAACCAGCAGGAGCAGATCCTTCTCGCCGCGCGGCAGCAGCAGCAGGACCTGGTGCGGCAGATCCGGTCCCAGAACGTGCCCTGGACCAACACGCTGCGCTACCTGAGCCAGGCCATCCCGCCCGGCGTCGGCATCACCAAAGCCACCGCGCAGGGGACCTCGCTGTCCCTCACCGGCGAGACCGTCGATGCCCGCCTGGTCCCCACCGTCTGGGGCATGATGAACGCCTCGCCGTTCTTCACCGGGGCCAACGTGACCTCCATTCGGTCGGATAACCGGGACCAGAGGGTAACGTTCGAGATGAGCGTCACGCTGCCCACGCCGACAGCGCCCACCGCCGGGACGACCCAGGTCGGCATGGCGCCGCCGCAGGGCGGCGCTCCGGCCACGGGCCGGTAAACAAAAGAAGGAAACCGCATCGTGCTTTCACGCATCCCCGCACCGTACCAGCGCCTCCTGACCATCGCCCTTCCCGTCCTCAGCCTGCTCCTGGCGTATTTCCTGACGGTGCCGCGCTACCTGGAACTCAAGAAGGATGAGGCGGAGCTCGCCCGCACGGACGAGTTTGTCCGCGCCAAGCGGCTCTCGGTCGACGAGGCCGCCCAACAGAAGTCGGGCCCCGTTGTCGCTCAGCTTCCCGCCGACCGCAACGAGCCGGTGCAGTTCCTGCGCGAGCTGAATACCGTCGCCGGCTCCTACGGCGTCCGGTTGACCAACGTCACCACGGCGGCTCCCATCGAGCAGAACACGCCCCCGCCCACCTCGGCGGGTGGCGCGGGCGCGGCCGGGACCGCCCCCCCGAAAGTCACACTGCCGCCCGGAACGACCCCGGTCATCCTGCAGGTGGACGTTGAAGGGACGTACCCGGGGCTCGCGCAGTTCTTCCGCCGCCTGGAAACCTACCCGCGCCTGATCAGCGTCACCGACGTTTCCATGAGCGCGACCGCAGGCGATTACCCGAAGATCAAGGCGCAGTTCCGTTTGACGCGCTACACCGGCACGGTGACCGCCGGCACCCCGGTGAGCCAGCCGGCCGCAGGACAGACGCCCGCGCCGGCAGCGGCGCCGGCATCCCCCGGCACCGGGGGAGACGTGGGCTTTGGAGTCCAGACCGTCCGCTAACGCCACAACACGCTTTCCCATTCGAAGAGGAACAAAGGACACCCTGACCGTATGAGACCACCGACAGACGCCGGCTTACAGCAAGCCGGCACTAAACCCTGCCGCCCTCAGCCTTTGGCCCGCCCTCCCCCCTTTGGCGCGGGGGAGGCGGCGCGGCGCACGGCCCCCCACGAGGCGTCCCCTCACGAGGGTGGGGTGTGCTGGGTGTGTGTCTGTGGGGGCGTGGGTGGGTGTGCCGCAGTGGGGCGGGGTGGGCGGCGCTGCGCCGGCAAGTAGTGACCAGCACCTGCCCGTCGCGCCAAGCCGAAGTTGCTTCCGTGACAGCCCCCCCTCTCCCAAACTCCTCCCTCTCCCAGAATTGGGAGAGGAGACCAAGTGAGGGCGGCAAGGCCATCAAGAGGCGGCTGGCGGCCACCGTGCCGCTCGTCGCCCTCGGCGCCGCGGCTGTGCCGCTCGTGGCGCTCGGCGCCGCGGCCGTGCCCCTCTGCCTCCTGGGCGCGCCCGCGCACGCCCAGTCGCCGAACGTCATCACCCGGCCCGCCGCGCGCCCGAGGACGATCAACCTGTCCTTCTACAACGCGGACGCCACCGACGTGCTGCGCGCCCTCTCGCTCCAGTCCGGTATCAGTGTCGCCGCCTCGCCCAGCGTGCGTGGCAAGGTGGTCACCGTGCGCCTCCGCAACGTCACCATCGAAGAGGCGCTGCGGATCGTGACGCAGGCGGCCGGCCTCGGCTTTCGCAGGATCGATGGGACCTACCTCGTCGGCACGGCCGAGGAGCTGAAAGCAGCCGGCGCAACGGGCACGGCCGTCACGTACACCCTCAAAAACATATCGCCCGCCGCCGCGCAGACGCTCATCGAGGGCGCGCTGCCCTACGTCACGGTGCAGACCGCCGAGGGCGTGCCCGCGGTGATCATCACCGGCTCGGCGGAGGACATCCGCCAGGCGCAGCGGCTGCTGGGCGAGGCCGATGTCGCCACGCCCCCGGCGCCCGCGCCGCCGCCGGTGTCCGACGTCATCACGCCTACCAACGTCACCGCCGCCTTTCTGGCGGAGATCCTCGGCAAGGCGGTGCCCGGCGTCGCGGTGGAGGTGAAGGGGAACACCCTGATCGTCACTGGCCCGAAGGAGGCCATGGACCGGGTCCGCACCCTGCTCCCGACGATCGACGTTCCCGCCGGGGCGACCCGACGCGTCGAGATCTACAACATCCGCTACTCCAGCGCCGAGTCGCTCGCTGCGATGCTCGCCGCTGCCGTTCCCGGGGTCCAGGCTACGCCGACGGCCGAGGCATACGCGCCCGCGCCTGCCACTTTCCGTCCGCTCGTGAGCGGTTCGGGCTTCGCCACCACGGCCCCGGGCGGGACAGCAGGCGGCGCCGCTGCCGGGACAGCCGGCGCTGCCGGAGGTGTGGCCGTTTCCACTGTCAAATCGCGCTCGCTTATCCTGGCGGGCAGCGAGGCCGACGTGGAGCAGGCGTTACGGCTGCTCCAGGCCATAGATGTACAACCCACTCAGGTGGAGATCGAAGCGCGGATCGTGGACATCAATCTGGATAACGTGCTCAATCTCGGCATCCAATGGGGCAGCCTCCAAACACAGGGCACCGGTACCTCCGCAACGCAAACGTTCGTACCAGGCCAAAGCCTAAATGGCGCGTCGGAACTGAATGTGCCCGACATCATTCGGTTCGGGCGTTTCCAGCGCCAGCCACTCAACTTCGGAGCGCTGTTGCAGTACTTGGAAACACGCGGCGCCAGTAAGACGCTGGCGACCCCGCGCATTTCCGTTATCGACAACGAGGACGCAAGCATCTTTATCGGCGACATTTTTCGCTTCCCCATACTGGCGACGTCATCCGCGACGGCGGGTAACACCTTTACCGTCGAGAACGTTCCCATCGGCATCGCGCTTCTGGCGCGGCCCCGTGTGAACGCCGATGGCCAGATCACTATGAAAATCAAGCCCGTGGTCTCTACTCTCATTCGCACCAGACAGTCTCCGGCAGGGGAATTGCCCGAGACGGCCACACGCGAAGCGGATTCCACCTTGCGCGTCAGAGACGGCGAGACCATCGTCATTGGTGGCCTGATTCGCGATCAGGAGATCAAGAACGTGCAGGAAGTTCCGCTTCTTGCAAAGATCCCGCTCTTCGGCGAGTTGTTCCGGTACCGCTCGAATCGGAAGACGCGCTCTGAGGTACTGATCTTCCTAACCCCACGGTTATTGAAAGATAACGGTGTCGCGCGGGCCGCAGAAGCGATGAAGACTGTACCGGAGTCGATGAGACCCCAACCGACACAGAAGGACATGCCTAAAAAGTGATGACGCGACGTGAATTTATGTGGAACGGCGTTCGGATGGGAGCGTTCGGCCTCCTGTCGGCTTCGGGCCTTTCGCTCACCGGCTGCGGCGGCTCGATGGGATCATCGGCCTCGGAGATACAGCGGAGCGGTTTGATAGGCTACGGCAACCCCAACGTGGAGATTCGGCCGACCCAGGGTGGCGCAACCACGGGTGGTTTCGAGATCGAGTCGGCCTCCGCCGTCCTGCGTGTGGGGGAACCGATTTTCTTGCTTGCCACGTACTACGCCGACATTCGCGGCATCAACAACCAGTATTTCACGGGGCCCCAACCGCAGCCCATAGGCACGTTCAGCGCCGTCTGGTCGGAGGTGCTGCCCAGCCCGACCACCCCGCAGACGGTCATCTTCAATACGAACACCGGGCAGACCTTCACGGGCGCCGCGCCCACCGTCACTCCCAATGTCCGCCTAACGGGCGAATCGGGGACGTTTATCCGTGTGTTCCAGCCAGGGACCGTGACAGAAACAAGGCTTGGTCTGGGATTGCCTAGTCGAGTTCAGCTGCGTGCTCGGCG
>JAUJNC010000264.1 GCA_030446525.1 Armatimonadaceae bacterium | reverse complement strand
TCGGGCTCCCGGCCGGCGAGGTCCGGGGTCTCGAGGACGAACCGGGCGAGGGCCCGCAGCGCCGCGTCCGCCTCGCGACCGGTCTCCTCGGCCAGCACGGCGGTCAGCGCGTCTTCGCAGTCGATCCACTTCCGTCGCGCGTAGGCGCGCAGCGCCGGCGTGTCCGTGATGAGCCGCACACGCCGGCGATAGTCGGCGCGGGCCTCGGTTCTGAATGGCCCCCGGGACCCGATGAAACCCTCCACCGCCGTCAGTACGCCGCAGCCGGCCGGCCGGCGCCGGACCGCCGCGACGAGACCCGCTTCACGATCCTCGTTCCCGTCGAACAGGAGGGCGTTCTTCCCATCGGGAAAGTGGTTGAACAGGGTCGTGACCGCCGTGTCCGCCGCCTCGGCGATCTCTGCGACCGTCACATTATCGAAGCCGCGCTCGAGGAACAGCCGCGTGGCCGCGTCCGACAGCGCACGCCGCGTCTCGGCCTTCTTCCGCTCCCGCCGCCCCACCTTGTCGCCCACCGTTTCGTCGCTCATAGCTATATGCTACCAATAAACGAACTGATTGACTATCTGTAGTAATCGCAATTTTGTACTCAGTAGCATAAACTAAGGGGGTCGCGGCCATACTGAGGCTGCTCGAGATGGGAGGAGAGGCTTACGATGAATGTATCCGGAGAGGCCGAACCGGCCACCCCCTGGCGCGGGTTCCACCACGTGGCCTTGATGACACCGGACATCGATGCCACGGTGCGCTTCTACGCGGGAGTGCTCGGTATGACAGTGGGGGAGATCTTCGCCTCCTCCAGGCAGGGCGCGGGGAGGAACTGCTTCGCCTACCCCGACCCCGCCAACGGGAACGGCACCATGGGCATCCACTTCTTCGAGGATACCGAACTGGCCCCCGCGGAAAGGTCGGCCGCCCCGTGGGATCGGGGGCCGGGCGCGGGCGCGGTCCACCATGTGGCCTTCGCGCTCGCCGACCCGGAGGAGGCTTCCGCGCTGCGCGTTCGCCTCGTCGAGGTGGGGGTGTGGACGAGCGAGGTCATCGAATTCGGGGCCGCCGAAAGCATCCTGTTCAGGGACAACAACGGCCTCATGATCGAAGCGACATGGCCGAAACCGTGACCTTCTCGGCAGAACGACGCAGGAAACCCGGGCCCGGCCATGTCCTCGGTGTGAAGGAGGGGAATGCTGAGGTTAGCCCGCTTTCAGGCTCTTCCGCAGATCGCGTGATCCAATTGCCAGGAGGGCAGTACCGTCCTCAGTTGGATCGCGGCGTTCGTGACGAGGGGCAAGGGCGTGTACGAGTTAGCTGGGGTTGCTCCGCCGAACCGGCCGATTACGCGTCGAGCCGAACCCCGCGTAACACCTGGTCGACGACCCGCTCCCCGAACTCCTCGGTCAACGGGGCCGAACGCAGCAGCAGGCGGTAGTAAATCGCGCCGAAGATGGTGTCGATCAACACATCGGCGTCGGTATCGGCCACGAACTCGCCGGCTGCCTTGTCCCGCTCCACGGCGGCCACGGTTTCAGCGCGCCGTTGTCCGATGTGCCGGTCGTACAGCTCCTGGAGCAAGGCTGGCTCGCTCTGGCCTTCGGCGATGAGTTCGGCCATCACCTTGCCATAGAATCCATTAAACGCCTTGATGAGACCGCGCACTGTGCCACGGATGACCGCTTCTGCGGTCCCCAGCATCGGTGGCTCCAGGCCGTCCATGACGCGCTCCTGCACCACGGCCAGGACCAGCGCGGCCTTGGTCGGCCACCACTTGTAGAGCGTCGGCTTGCCCACGCCAGCCTTCCTCGCCACCGCCTCCATCGTCACGTCTCGGACCGAGCGCTCCTGGAGCAACTCGTACACCGCCGTCAAGATGGCGCTGTGCGCCTCCGCCGTCGCGCTGCGGGGTCGGCCGCGACCGCGGCGCTGTTGATTGTGAGGCACGTCAATCACGATCCTAGTATGTGAGGCACGTCAATCACGATCCTAGTATAGCGGAACGGGCAACCTGATCCTTGACAACCAACGGCAGCAGTAATATTATTTACGATATGTTCAGTATTTATAAAAAAGGGGGGAGGTGCTCTGATGAACGTTCTGGTGATCGGCGCGGCTGGCAAGACCGGGCGACTGGTCGTGGACCAGGCCGTTGCCGCCGGCCACCGTGTGACGGCCTTCGTCCGCGAGCGGGACGGCTACCCCGCCCCGCCCCACGTTCGCGTTCTTGCGGGAGACGCCACCGACCTCTCAACGGTGTCCGGCGCGATGGCCGGCCAGGACGCCGTGATCGATGCGGTCGGCGGCAAAACGCCATGGCGGAAGACGGAGCTTGAACGACGCGTTGCCCATGCCATCGTCGCCGCAGCAAAGCAGCACGGCACGCGCCGGATCATCGCGATCTCGTCGTTGGGCGTGGGTGACAGCACGGTGCACTCACCGCTCCTGTTCCGGCTGCTGGTCCTGCCCACCTTCCTGCGTGGCTCGACGGCCGACAAGGCGGCCATGGAGCGCGAGGTGGCACAGGCAGGCGTCCCCTATGTGCTGGTGCGCCCGGCCGTGTTGAACGACCAGCCCACCGTCGGCGCCGTGCGCGTGCTCGCAGGCGCAGCGAAGGGTCGACAGATCACCCGAGCCGACTTAGCCTCGTTCGTCATCGAGCAACTCACAACGAACACACATCTGAACCGGGCGGTCACGATTGCCAACCGCTAACAGATCCTTATTATAAGGAACACTGCGGATGCGCAAGGCGTACCGCAAATGGCGGAACGAGGGGTGCCAGCGTCGGTGTAATGGCCAGCAGCATGCGGACGAGCACTACGGTACGGGCCACGTGGCAACGCGTCTGGGCACGCGCGCCATGGAGCTGCGATACGCTGACACATACAAGTCCCCTGATGCGCCGCTGGCACACCGGCAGGCATGAAAATGGGGGTATGCTCGGGGGCGACGCGGGCGGCGGGCACCGTGGTCGTCCCCCAACTGGTGCGCCGAGCCTGGATACAAGTCTGACCCGGAGGCCCGCAAGTACCAGCAGCTGCTGCCCCGCCTCGGCGGGAGCGCGTCGGGTAGATTCTGCCCAGTGGGTCTCCGCGCCCGGCCCCGCGTCTCGGCCGGTCGGCGAGGAGAGGAGGGCGGCATGGAGGTCCTGTTCGAGCGCTGCGCGGGGATCGATGTCCACAAGCGGACGGCGGTGGTCTGCCTCGTGACGCCCGACGAGCGCGGGCGGCCCCTGGCGCAGACGCGGACGTTCGGCACCACGACCGCGGAGGTGCTGGCGCTGTCGGACTGGCTGGGTGCCCACGGCTGCACCCATGTGGGTATCGAGAGCACCGGGGAGTACTGGAAGCCCGTCCACAACCTGCTGGAGGGGAGCTTCGAGGTCTGGCTCCTCAACGCCCAGCACATCAAGGCGGTGCCGGGCCGCAAGACCGACGTGGGCGACGCGCGGTGGCTGGCCGAGCTGCTGCGCCACGGGCTGGTGCGGCCGAGCTTCATCCCCCCCGGCACCTGCGCGACCTGCGCGACCTGACCCGCCAGCGCACCAACTTCGTGCGCGAGCGCGTCACCCTGGTCAACCGGGTGCAGAAGGTGCTGGAGGGGGCGAATATCAAGCTCGCGGCGGTGGCGACGAACGTGATGGGCGTCTCGGGACGGTCGATGCTGGCGGCGATCCTGGCGGGCGAGGAGGATGGCGGGGTGCTGGCCGAGCTGGCCAAGGGGCGGCTGCGGCATAAGCGCGACGAGCTGGAACGGGCGCTGACGGGCCGGGTGCGCCCCCACCACCGCTTCCTGCTGGCCGAGCTGCTGGCGCAGATCGACGGCCTGGACGAGACCATCGCCCGCTTCGATGAGCAGATCGCCCAGGCGTGCGCAGCCAACGACGAGGCGGAGGTCGTCGCGCTGCTGGACACCATCCCCGGCGTCAGGCGGGAGACGGCCGAGCGGCTGGTCGCCGAACTCGGCGCGGACATGGGCCGCTTCCCGAGCGCCCACCATCTGGCCGCGTGGGCGGGGCTCGCCCCCGGCAACCACCAGAGCGGCGGACGGCAGCGGTCGGGGCGGACGCGCCAGGGCAACGCCTGGCTGCGCACCGCCCTGATCCAGGCGGCGCACGCGGCGGCGCGCACCAAGGGCACCTACCTGGCCGCCCAGTACCACCGGCTGGCGGCGCGGCGCGGCAAGAAGCGGGCGATCGTCGCGGTGGCACACTCGCTGCTGGTCATCGCCTACCACCTGATCGCGCGGCGCGAGCCCTACCGCGAACTGGGTGCCGACTACTTCGACCGCCAGCGCCCTGCCGCCGCCGCGCAGCGGCTGGTGCAGCGCCTGCGCAAGCTGGGCTTCGTGGTCCACTTCGAGGCCCAGGAACAAGATGCCCCCTTGGACGTGGCGACACCGGTATTTTCTGGGTAGAAGGGAACGTGTGGTTCGACGGAGGGGGAGCATTTCACGCGTGCGCGTCCCCGTGCGGGAAGATCATCACGTCGCCGTCCGCGACCCGTCGGGGGGCGGACTCCCCCGCGACGCGGAGGTACCCGCCGCCGAAGCGGAAGATGTGCAAGACGATGTCGCGGCTGGCCGCGAAGTCGAAGCGCCAGGGCGCGCCCACCTCTGTGCGTGAGGAGAGCCAGTGGCGAAGTTCGAGCGCGCCGAGGACGTCTGCCAGCACATCCATCACGGCCCCCCTTGTCGCGGACGATCGGACACGGATCCGCGACAG
>JAUJNC010000263.1 GCA_030446525.1 Armatimonadaceae bacterium | reverse complement strand
CTACACAAAAACGATACGGTGTAGAGACCAGGAGAAAGTTACTCTGATGTTTAAGTCGTTCAACAAGGCTCGCAAGAGCCGCCGCGCTCTCAAGGGCTTCACGCTCATCGAGCTTCTCGTCGTCGTCCTGATCCTCGGCGTCCTGCTCGCCGTCGCGATCCCGCTGTACCTGAACTCGGTCCGCACCGCCGGCACCCGCTCCACCCAGGCCAACGTCAAGACCCTGGCGCAGGCCGCTCAGGCGATCCGCGTCAAGACCGGTGCGTACCCGGCGAACAAAGCGGCCATCATCGCCGGCGGTGACATCCAGCAGGATCCCAATGGCAGCCCCCGCGGCGTCACCTACGAATTCGATGGCACCGGCACCGTGACGGCCACTGAGACGGATGCCAATGCTTTTGGCACCGCTGCATCGGAAACCATCACCTACAACCTTTTGACCGGCGCGTGGGGTGGACTTCCTGCGGGTGAGCTGCAGTAGTCAAGGCTTCGGATAGCAGTTGCAGGCCCGCTCGCAACCAGACACGGTGGGCGGGCCTGATTCTTTCGGTGTCTGAGCGTGCAGGGGCTTCGATTGAAGCAGGCACGTGGAGTCGCAGAGAAAAGGCGACGAAATGTAAACACCCCGGACCACGCTAAGGGATCACACAGAATGCAACCCTCTCAACAGCCCGGATGCCTCGGTGAAACGAAGCGTGCGGGTTTTGTTTTTGCTGCCGCGCTTATCCTGGCTCTGACGGCGGGGGCAAGCGGTGATCGCTTTTACGCACTTGCAGTTTCTTGGGGTATAATAAGTGGCTTTCAAACTTAGAAGGTGCGAATTGCGAAGGATGAAGATTACACGAACCACGCCATCCGGCACACGCTCCAACCGGGCTGTCACCCTGGTCGAGGTGTTGGTAGTCACCCTGATCCTGGGCATCATCCTTGCTATCGCCATCCCGCTCTATGAGTCCTCCCGGCGCCACTCGCACCGCAAGGCCTGCGAGGCGAACCTGATCGCCATCTACCAGGCCGAAGAGGCGTACCGGGTCCGCAATCGCGTGTACGTAGCCGGCAAGTACGCATCGGGATGGGCGCAGATCACCCAGATGCTGGGTGGCGCGCCCAGATGCCCGGCCTGGAGAAATGCGGGCTCGGAATATGACGCCTCCATCACTGGGGGCACCGTCACCATCACTTGCGGAGAGGTAGGGGCGCATACGGCCGGAACGATGTTGGCCTACTCCAATGGTACGGTCACCGAGATAAATCCGTAGGACCTGACCCCACCTAACCCCCCGGCCCCCTTCCCTAAAAGGAAGGGGAGATAGAGATAAGAGGGGAGTTGGGAGGGGCGTCGTGCCTGGCGGACCAGCCGCCCGGGGCGCGAAGAGCCCATGCGGGGCGGGGGGAATACGACGCCGACC
The DNA here is from genome assembly GCA_030446525.1 of Armatimonadaceae bacterium. The sequence goes on along the minus strand of JAUJNC010000263.1, from coordinate 3,335 downwards.
GCGACTGGATGCTCGCCGCCCGCGGCCGGAAGATCCTGCGCTTCACGAACACACACATCGAAAATGATCGGGAAGCGGTGAGGCAAAAGCCCGCCTCAACAAAACTCCCCCTTCCTTCCTTAGGGAAGGGGGCCGGGGGATTAGGTTAATGAGGGGAACGCACAACAATCGTGGCGCGGCACTGATCCTGACGCTGGTCACCATCGCCATCGTGGGGGCGCTGGCCGGAGGCATCGGGACGCTGGTGATCGGCCACTTTGGCCGCTCCCGCACCGACCAGGACGCCGCCAAGGCCCTGAATCTCGCCGAAGCGGCCCTGAACTTCCAGGTACAGAAGATCAATGCCAACCTCGGCAAGACGCAGACGCCGTATGACGGCACCAATATCGCCACTGCCACCTACGGAGTCGATTCGGACGGCAATACGCTGACGCGATGGCCGAACGAGTATCCGGTCGGCACGACGAATCCAATGAGCTTTCGTTTGGCGCTTGCTTCAGGCGAGACCTGCACGTCGTGGCTCGACCCGAGCCCTCTGAACCTGTACAACAACGACCCTGCCAATGCCCAGTATCTCTACGGCCAGGGTACTGTGAATGGCGTCACTCGCGTTGTGCGTGCGAAGGGCGGCGCGAAGGGCATCTTCGATGATTTCGCCATGTTTGCAATGGACCGCGCGAATCTATCAGGTGGCAGCCAACTGACAGTCGTCGGCACCGCCGGCGGCAACGGTTTCATAAACAATCCCAGCAACAGTGCAAATATCAGTGCTCTCCTCCTGGCCGGCCCCGACGCAAGCACTAACATCACAAGCGTCCCCGTGACTTACTCGCCGGCACCCATGCCCTACCCCCCCATCACCGGCATCGCCAATGATGCCGCGAAGGGCATTCAAGATTGGCCTGACGATCCGAACCTGACCGATGACGCTCCCTCCTACGGCGGCACGATCCCTATCAACCAGGGCATCTTGAACTTCTCCGGCAGCAACAACGACAGGGCGTTCTCCGATTATCGTCCGACAGACCCAACTTGGAACGGAATGAATCCAAACGGGCTTATTCCCCTCGGCGGCACGGTTGCGAATGGCTACACACTGACTTTAAAAGGCAAGCCATGGGGATCCAATTACTACCTGAACGGGATCGATATCCGGGGTGACATCGTAGCGGACCTTAGCCAGGGCTCGATCAACCTATGGATCGATAGCAACAAGGCCACTGGGGATTCGATCAGCGGAAGATTCTCCGCCATCGGGAACACACAAAATCAGTTCCGCATTCACTATCGTAACCAGAATAATCTAACGAATGCGAACAGGGGGATCCTGACCTTGGGCGGCGGTGGCAGTACCCTGAACATCGCGGCGATGATCTATGTCTACGACGTGTACCCCTATCCTGGCGGCAATCCTTTCGGAGCCGTTACGATGCTGGGAAACATCAACATGGAGGGATCCCTGATCGCTAACAACATAGACAACAGGGGATCCGTCAGCATCACCCATCCGTCCAACCCCGGCGCCCAGCGCGGCGAGGGCATCCTGTTCTATGGTCTTCAGACCCCCTGGCAGGAATACTCGCCAGTGCGAGGGTACTAAGATGAAACAGAGCACACAGAACTTCAAACGTCAGCGTGGCTTCACGCTGGTCGAGATTCTGATATCTGTCCTGCTGCTGTCGGGGTCGCTCGCGGCGATGATGACGCTGTGGAGCGTGTCGCGGCGCATCACCGAGCGCTCGCGCGACACCGCCGAGTACTACGCCGTCGCGCGGCAGGAGGCGGAGCGGGACCGCGCCATCGGCTTCTATAGTGTCTTCAACAGCACCACCAACCCGTACTTTGTCCACAATGCCGACGGTACGATTACGAGCACACCGCGTTACACTGACTACGACCAGAACGGAAAAGTAGCCGCCCAGACGCCGGCCACGACGCCCTACTACCGCGCCAGGAGCACCTACTCGCTGGAGGCGACCAGCGGAGAGGAACAGCTAAAGCGGCTTGGTGTGCAGGTCATCGAGGTCTTTACGATAACCAACGGGACGGTCGGGACGACGCCGATCTATCGGACCACGATGTTCTTTACGGTGGTAGGGGTATAGCGCCATGCGTACACGACACAATCGCCGGGGCGCGGCCGGCCTCACGCTGATTGAGCTGCTGGTGGCCCTGGGGTTGGTCGGCGTGGTCTTGGCGGCGGCGGGGACCATGTTGTTTCAGGCCTACGCCAGCGAGGCCGCCTACCGCGAACAGAACACTGCCCAGCAAAACGCCCGGACCGCCGCCGACATTGTCTCGGATGACCTGCGCGGCGCTGCTAGACCAATGATCGGCAGCCCCCTGAAACCGGATCCAAACCCCGCGAACACGGTCACTATCCAGGCGAACCCACCGAACTCACCAGGGCAAACAACCCCTATATACTTCAACGTCAATGACGAGGATGGCAGCGACGAGACGCAAAAGCGCGTTCTATACTGGCTCGACGGCATGAACTTGATGCGGGAGGTGTCAACGAACACGGCGCTGGCCACGGGAACAAGCGGCGTCGTAGTCGCCCGTAATATTTCTACGCTCACCGCCCTGAAGCCGTATGCTCCCCCCAACTACAACGTTGTGCGAATCGTCGTGACAGCGAGCAATGGTGACCGCGACTCAAACGGAGCTTTGATTACGGCGAATGATCCAACAGTGCAGGTGGATGTAACGCTGAGGAATAATCTGCTTTTTTAGGAGTAAGTCTGCTTTAACGGCAAGGCGTACCCCTTTTCTCTACGGAAGTTCCTCTGCCCTGCCGATAATTTCGCCGTACCCGGGTCCGCTGAGCCGGCGCGGTCTTTGTAAGAAAGACGTTCATCATGCCTAGAGTTTCGGGTCCTGTCGCCGGTATCTCGTTCACCGAGGATACGATCTATGCCGTCGCCGTGCGCCCCGGGCCTGCCGGGGCCGCGCAGGTGACGCGCATCGTGTCCGTGCCGCTGCCCGAGGGTGCCGTCGAGAACGGTGAGGTGCGCGCCATAGGACCGCTCGCCGCGGCGCTCAAGGGCCTGCTGCTGCAGCATTCCATAGCCACGCGCAACGTCGTGATCGGCCTGCCCTCGCGCGCCGTGCTCACCCGCACCATCGTCATTCCCCCCGTTCCCGACCGGGAGCGGCGGGCCCTGGTGGGCGGCGAGATCGACCACCTGGAGGTGCTGCCGCGCAGCCGGGGCGCGTTCGACTTCGTCCGCCTGGCCAAGCCCGAGGGCGCCGCGACCAAGGGCGAGCCGGTGCTGTTCTTCGCCGCCGAGCGCCACGTGGTGGAGGGCTACCGCGCCGCCGCACGCGAGGCC
>JAUJNC010000262.1 GCA_030446525.1 Armatimonadaceae bacterium | reverse complement strand
GGGCGCGAGCGCTGAGCCGAATGCAGCTGTGCCCGATCTCTGATTCTATCTTAGCTCCCCGACGTGGGGATTTTGGCTAATCCTGGCAGTGTCGCCGCCTGGCTCGCGATCAGATCCCTCCTGCGAGAGGATGGTTGGGCGGGGACATGCCGTTTCCCCGGCTCCTCCCGTTCCTCCGCGGCGAAGGTCGCACGAAACAATCGCCCGAAGAACCCTTAGGAGCAGTGCGTGTCCAACCCGGAAACGATAGGAACAAATACTTTCGCCCAGCGCGGGCTGTACGACCCGCGCTTCGAGCACGACGCCTGCGGCGTCGGTTTCGTCGCCGACATCAAGGGGCGGCGGTCCCACGAGGTCGTGCGGCACGGCGTGCGCGTGCTGCAGAACCTGGTCCACCGCGGCGCCACTGGCTCCGACCCCGAGACCGGGGACGGCGCGGGGATACTGGTGCAGATCCCGGACGCTTTTCTGCGCCGCGAATGTGTCGCTTTGGGCATGGCACTGCCGGAGCCGGAACGCTACGGCGTCGGCATGGTGTTTCTGCCGCGAGAGCCGGGGGAGCGTGCGGTCTGCGAGGGGATCATCGAGCGGGCCGTCCGGCAGGAAGGCCAGCGCTTCCTCGGCTGGCGCGACGTGCCCGTGGACAGCAGCAAGATCGGCGCCCTTGCGCGCGAGCTGGAGCCGGTCATCCGGCAGTTCTTCGTCGGGCGCGGTGAGGACGTCAAAGACGCCGACCACTTCGGGCGTAAGCTCTACGTCATCCGCCGCGTGATCGAGAACCAGGCGGCGGGCGCGGGCCTGTCGGACCCGGAGCGGTTCTATATCCCGTCGCTGTCGGCGCGCACCGTCGTCTACAAGGGGCTGCTGCTGGCGCACCAGATACCGGCCTACTACCTGGACCTGGGTGACCGATCGTTCGCCAGCGCCATCACCATGGTGCACCAGCGCTTCTCCACCAACACCCTGCCCAAGTGGCCGCTCGCCCACCCGTACCGCTACGTGTCGCACAACGGCGAGATCAACACCCGGCGCGGCAACCGCAACTGGATGTGCGCCCGCGAGGGGAACGTCTCGTCCGCGGTCCTGGGCGACGACCTGCCCAAGCTGTTCCCCCTGGTCACCATGACCGACACGTGGTCGGACTCGGCGACGCTGGACAACGCCCTCGAGCTGTTGGTTGTCGGCGGGCGCAGCCTCGCCCACGCCATGATGATGCTTATCCCCGAGGCGTGGGACGGCAACGACCTGATGGACGAGGACCGCAAGGCGTTCTACGAGTACCACGCCTGCCTGATGGAGCCGTGGGACGGCCCGGCGGCGGTCGCCTTTACGGACGGGCGGCAGGTCGGCGCCGTGCTCGACCGCAACGGGCTGCGCCCCGCCCGCTACGTCGTCACCCGGGATGACCTGGTCGTGCTCGCGTCGGAGACCGGCGTCATCGAGGTCGCGCCCGAGGACGTCCTGGAGCGCGGCCGCCTTCAGCCCGGCCGGATCTTCCTGGTCGACACCGAGCAGGGGCGCATCATCGCCGACGAGGAGGTCAAGCGCCACGTCGTCGGCCGCCGCCCCTACGGGCGGTGGCTCGCCGCGAACCGGGTCGCGCTCGCCGATCTGCCCGGACCCCCCCCCGCCCCCCCCCGGAACGGAGGGGGAGAGCCGCCCGCCGCCGACCGCTCCGACCACGAAACGGTGCTGCAGCGTCAGAAGGCCTTCGGCTATACGGCCGAGGACCTGCGCATCCTGATGGCGCCCATGGCCCAGAGCGGCGAGGAGCCGATCGGCTCGATGGGCACCGACACGCCACTTTCCGTGCTGTCGCACCGGGTCCAGCCCCTGTACACGTACTTCAAACAGCTCTTCGCGCAGGTCACCAACCCGCCGATCGACCCGATCCGCGAGGCACTCGTGATGAGCCTGGCGGGCTACGCCGGCGGGGAAGGCTCGCTCCTGGAAGAGACGCCGGAGCACTGCCGCCTGATCAAGATCTCGGCGCCGGTCCTGACCAACGCCGATCTGGAGAAGCTGCGCGCCCTGGACGGGCGCGGCGGCTTCCGCGCCCGCACCCTCCCGATGCTGTTCCCGACGGACGAGCCGGACGGCGCGCTGGGGCGGGCCGTGGAGGGGCTCTGCCGCCGGGCGTCCGAGGCGATCCGGGAAGGGCACTCGTTCCTGATCCTGTCGGACCGGGGCGTCGATGCGGCGCGGGCGCCGATCCCGGCGCTCCTGGCCGTCTCGGCCGTCCACCACCACCTGATCCGCGAGGGGACCCGCACCCGGGTCGGCCTGGTCGTCGAAACGGGCGAGGCGCGCGAGGTACACCACTTCGCGTGCCTGATCGGCTACGGCGCGAGCGCCGTCAACCCGTATCTCGCCTTCGAGACCCTGGGCGACCTGATCGCGCAGGGCGTCCTGCCGCACGATCTGACGCCGGAAAAGGCGGCCTACAACTTCATCAAGGGGGCGAACAAGGGGCTGCTCAAGGTCTTCTCGAAGATGGGCATCTCGACCCTGCAGAGCTACCACGGGGCGCAGATCTTCGAGGCGGTCGGCCTCGCCTCCGACCTGGTCGAGCGCTACTTCACCGGGACGGCCTCGAAGATCGAGGGCGTCGGCCTGGCGGAGCTGGAGCGCGAGTGCCGCCAGCTGCACGGGGAGGCCTACCCCCCCGTGCCGATCCCCGGCGCGCTCGAGCTCGAGCCGGGCGGGCAGTACCAGTGGCGGCGCTACGGCGAGTACCACCAGTACAACCCGGACTCGGTCGCCAAGCTCCAGCACGCCGTGCGCGGCGGCGGTTACAAGACGTACAAGGAGTTCTCCTGCCTCGTGAACGAGGCGTCGGAGCGCGCGGCGACCCTGCGCGGCCTGATGGCGCTGCGCCCGGCGGGCGCGCCCGTCCCGATAGACCAGGTCGAGGCGGCGACGGAGATCGTCAAGCGCTTCAACACCGGCGCGATGTCGCTCGGCTCGATCTCGCGCGAGGCGCACGAGACGCGCGCGGTCGCCATGAACCGGCTCGGCGGCAAGTCCAACACGGGCGAGGGCGGCGAGGACCCGGTGCGCTTCGGCGACGAGCGCCGCTCGGCGATCAAGCAGGTGGCGTCGGCGCGCTTCGGCGTCACCACGCACTACCTGGTGAACGCCGACGACCTGCAGATCAAGATGGCCCAGGGCGCCAAGCCCGGCGAGGGCGGCCAGCTCCCCGGCCACAAGGTGGACGAGTACATCGGCAAGATCCGCCACTCGACGCCGGGCGTGACGCTGATCTCGCCGCCGCCGCACCACGACATCTACTCGATCGAGGACCTGGCGCAGCTCATCTTCGACCTGAAGAACGTCAACCCCGGGGCGCGCGTGTCGGTCAAGCTTGTGTCCGAGGTCGGGGTCGGCACGGTCGCGGCGGGCGTCGCCAAGGCGCACGCCGACATGGTGCTGATCTCCGGCTACGAGGGCGGCACGGGTGCGTCGCCGGTTTCGTCGATCAAGCACGCGGGCGTCCCGTGGGAGCTGGGCCTGGCCGAGACGCAGCAGGTGCTGGTGATGAACAACCTGCGCGGGCGGATCCGCGTCCAGACCGACGGACAGCTCAAGACCGGGCGCGACGTGGTCGTCGCCGCCCTGCTGGGCGCCGAGGAGTACGGTTTCTCGTCGGCCCCGCTCGTGGCGCAGGGCTGCATCATGATGCGCGTCTGCCACCTGAACACCTGCCCGGTGGGCATCGCCACGCAGGACCCCGTCCTGCGCGCCAAGTTCGCCGGGCAGCCGGAGCACGTCATCGACTACTTCTTCTTCGTGGCCGAGGAGGTGCGCGAGCTGATGGCGGGCCTGGGCTTCCGCACCATGGACGAGATGATCGGCCAGGTGGACCGCCTGGACGTGGACGAGGCCGTGCGCTATTGGAAGGCGCGCGGGATCGATCTGGGGCGCATCCTGTACAAGCCGCAGGTGCCGCCCTACGTCCCGATCCGCTGTGTCCAATCGCAGGATCACGGCCTGGACGGGGTGCTCGACCACGACCTGATCGAGCGGGCCGGGGACGCCCTCCTTGGCCGGGGGCCGGTCGTCCTGTCGCTGCCGATCAAGAACTCCAACCGCACCACGGGGGCCATGCTTTCCGGCGAGATCGCCCGCCGCTGCGGCGCGGACGGGCTGCCCCCGGACACCATCCAGATCCGCTTCCACGGCTCGGCGGGGCAGAGCTTCGGCGCGTTCCTCGCCCCCGGCGTCTCGCTGACGCTGGAGGGCGACGCCAACGACTACCTGGGCAAGGGGATGTCCGGCGGGCGGATCGTCGTCTACCCGCCCCACGGCTCCGCCTTCGACCCCAGCCGGAACGTCATCGTGGGCAACACCGTCCTCTACGGCGCGACCGGCGGGGAGGTGTTCTTCCGGGGCACGGCGGGCGAGCGCTTCGCCGTCCGCAACTCCGGCGCCCGGGCGGTCGTGGAGGGCGTGGGCGACCACGGCTGCGAGTACATGACCGGCGGCCTGGCGGTGGTGCTGGGCAGGACCGGCCGCAACTTCGCGGCCGGCATGAGCGGCGGCATCGCCTATGTTTATGACGAGGACGGCCGCCTGGCCGAGCGGGTCAACCGCCAGAACATCCTGCTCGAGCCGGTCGAGGGGCCGGACGACGTCGCGACGCTGCGGGAACGAATCGAGGCGCACCGGCGCCACACCGGCAGCGCGCGGGCGCAGAGCATTCTAGAAGACTGGGACCGGGCGCTGCCCCGTTTCGTCAAGGTCATCTCGGT
>JAUJNC010000261.1 GCA_030446525.1 Armatimonadaceae bacterium | reverse complement strand
CGGAGCACGCGTGTGGACTGGCGCTTCACCACAGCGGATGCCCGCATCAAACTCAGAGGATGGCCAGCGGGATCGCCATTTCCGCCGTCCAGCCCTCCGCGCTCCGCTGTGCCGCCGCCTGCCAGTCGCCCTTCCACTCGATCTTGCGCGCCCGCCCGCCCGCCATCGCGTCGGATTGCGTGCCGCGCGCATTGACGGAAAACTCGGAGATCTGGCGGTGGTTATGATAGGGATCAAGCTGGACGATCACGTGGTCGTCCCGGACCAGGCTGCCGTCGCGCTTGCGCTGCTCCGCGTGTATCTCCTCGGGTCGGGAGTCATAGCAGGTAAAGGCAAAGTAGAGCGCCGTATCGTCGGCGAGCACCCGCACCTCCGTCGCCTCGCGGGGCGCTCGGCCATATTCCGAGACCCAGAAGTCCGCAGCGCGGGCCGCGTCCTGCCAGACCGTGTCGTCCAGCTTGCCGTCGATGAGGGGGGCCACGGAAGCCTTCGGCACCGTCAGCGAACGCGTGTGGCCGGGCGGTGGCTGGGTCCCCTGCGCCCCTGCCGTGGATGCCAGCGCGTAAAGCGCCGTTCCTAGCGCCACTGCTTGCTTTATCATGGTTTTCAGATTTCGGCGCAATGGCTCACGGCCTCAGGTCGAAGACGACGAGGCGGTCGTTCTCCAGCACGCAGCGGAACGCGGAGCGCAGGTAGCGGTGCAGCCCGGTGTAGTGGTCGAGCCACCAGAAGGCCGGCCAGGCGAAAACCATAAACGTCGCCCCGGAATGCCGCAGCCGCTCGAGTTCTCGCACCGCCGCCTGGTCATCCGGAGGAGGACCCCAGTACTGTCCGTCTCGCTCAAGAAACGGGAGGACGCGGCGGCCTTCGACGGTTTCTCCGAAATTCCATTGATCCTCGTCAACCAGAATAAACGTGTCCGCGGCGGGGATGACCGCTACGAGCTCCTGCGCCGACAGATCAAGCTGTTCCCACCATTCGTAGTGCGCATTGCCTTTCGTCCAAGCTTCCGGACCAATCTCGATGCCCATGCAGCGCAGATGTTCGCTGAGGGCCCGGCAGCGCTGGGGGTAAATGCTCCGGAGATACCGAACCTGCTCGAGTTGCGTCTTCATTGCCCAATCGTTGCCGCCATGAACGCGGTAGAGGGCTTGCGGCTCGGCAACGCTCTTGATGGTGCCGTAAATCGGAGCCAGGCTGACCAGGTAGGATTCGCCCGCCCTTCTAAACTCGAACTCAGGTATGGGGAAGACTTTCTCAAGAAAGCGCCGCGACCAAGCGTTGCCCGAGGTCGGCGGGTAGGTGGAACCGACAGGACCGTCACGTATCACCACTTCGCGCAAGTCCCCCTCCGGGAGGGGCTGCTCGGGATACATCTCGCCGGTTTTCGCGCCATGCTCGTCAACTTTCCACAAACGCCAGTGTACCTTCGCGACTCCGCCATCGCGGAATAATTCGACGGCCTGCTCCGCGGCCTTGGGGAGCAGCATGTCGTCGGAGTCCAGGAACAGGACGATCTCTCCCCGGCTGGCCGCGAAGCCGGCGTTGAAGGCCGAGGCCATGCCCCCGTTTCCCTTGAGCACCGGGACGACCCGGTCCCCGTAGCCGGCGATGATCTCCCGTGAGCCGTCGGTGGAGCCGTCGTCCACCACCACCACCTCGACGTTCGGATACGTCTGGCCCAGCGCGCTGCTGATCGCCTGCCCCAGGAACCGGTCGTAGTTGTAATTGTCGATGATGATGCTCACCAAAGGGCGTCTGCTCATGGCTCTCCCACTATGTCTGCTGGCCGTTTGCCGGCCTCAGGTCGAAGACGACGAGGCGGTCGTTCTCCAGCACGCAGCGGAACCGCGACTGGAGGTGAGCCTGCAGCCCGGCGTAGTAATCGAGCCACCAGAAGGCCGGCCAAGCGAAGACCATAAACGTCGCCCCGGCGCCCCGCAGCCGCTCGAACTCCCGCACCGCCGTCTCGTCATCGGGCGGGGGACCCCAGTACTGCCCGTCTCGCTCAAGGAAGGGGAGGGCGCGGCGGCCGGCGGTGGAGTCCATCCCCCACTGATCCTGATCGACCAGAAGGAAGGCTTCGCCGGGCGGGACCTGCATCGCGATCTCCTCTGCCGCTCGGCGAAGCCGGTATAGCCAGGAATCCGCCTTCCAGACCGCCGGATCCGCGCTGATGCCCATTTCCCGGCAGTGATTGGCGAGCGACGCGCAGCGGTGGTCGTAGGTGAGCAGGTCACGTTTCAGTCTGCCGTCGAAGTTTAGCCCGATGTAACCGTTCTTGCCGTGTATGCGGTAGCAGCCTTGTGGCTCTGAAATCTGCCCTATGTGGCCAAAGAGCAAGGCAAGCGCAGATAAGTGGGCGTCGCCATTCGCGTCACCGAGTTTGAACTGCTTCTCCATCTCCGGCATAGGGAAGACTTTTTCTAAGAATTTGCGGGCGAAGGCGTTGCCTGATGTGGGCGGATGTAGGTACTTGTCAGGCCCATAGCGCACTACGAGCTCTCGAAAATCACCCTCAGGCAGCTTTTCGGCAGGCATCACTCTGCCGGTACCTTCCCCGGACGCTTCAATCACCCGCAGGGGCCAGTGCGCCTTTACGATGCCTGCCTCGCGGAAGAGCTTAACCGCCTGTTCCACGGCGCCGGGAAGTAACGTGTCGTCTGCGTCGAGGAAGATTATGACATCCCCGCGACTCACACGAAAGGCCGCATTGAAGGCCGAGCTCTGCCCGCCGTTCTCCTTCAGCACCGGGATGATGCGGTCCCCGTAACCGGCAATGATCTCCCGTGAGTTGTCGGTGGAGCCATCGTCCACGACGATCACCTCGGTGTTGGGGTAGGTCTGGTTCAGAGCGCTGTCGACGGCTTCTTTCAGAAAGCGTCCGTAGTTATAGTTGTTGACGACGATGCTCGTCAAGGGTACTTTACTCATGATCTTCTCCCGGGCGGGTGCTGGCCACCCGCGTGTAGAGCTGACGGTACTTTTGGGCGGCAACCGATAGGTCGAACCGGCCGGTGACTCGGGCGCGGATGGCCGCTCGATCCAGCTGGATCGCTTGCGTTACCAGAGCCGGCAGCGCCTCTTCCTCCTGAGTGAGGTAGCCGGTGAGGCCGGGTTCGACGATCTCCGGCAACGCCCCGCTGGCCAGCGCCACCACCGGCGTGCCGCAGGCCATGGCCTCGATGGTGACCAGGCCGAACGGCTCCTCGCCACGGAAGGGCAAAACCACACAGCCCGCCTGGCCGAACAGTTCGTTTTTTTGGCGATGGTCCACCACGCCGACATACTGGATCTGGTCGTTGAGAAACGGCTTGACCGCATGTTCAAAGAACTCACCCTCGATGATGGGGCCGGCCAGGGTCAAGGAGCGGCCCAGCCTGCGGGCCACCTGTACCGCCAGATCGGGCCCTTTGGCCCATTCCATCCGTCCGATGAAAAGCAGCCCCTCGGCGCCCCCCGGCTTGAAGGTGAAGTCCGCCACATCGATCCCGTTGTGGATCGCCCGGCACCGGGTGGCCCCCTGCTTCCAGAGCTTGCGGGCTTGAAACTCGCTGACCGTCGAGAACCAGGTGTCTGGATGCTGCCGGACGAACCATTCCAGATCCTGGTATACGGGCGTGTGCTGGGTGTGCAGCACGCGGCCGTCTATTCCGGGCAGACCGGATAGAACGTAGGCCCCGCAGCCGACGTGGGAATGAAGCACGTCGAACTCCGGGGCGCGTCCCAGAGCGAGCCGGAGCTGGTGCTGTTCGTAATAGGCGTACTCCGCGGCAGTTCCCGCCGCCATCTGCCCGTAGAGGCTCTGCGAGACGACCGGGATCAGCTCGGCGGGTGTCCGGGAGTCGCCGCTGGCCAGGAGCGTGACACGGCAGCCGAGCTTTTCCAGCTCCGGCGCGAGTTGAGCCAGGAACGTTTCTATACCGCCGGGAGCGTCTCGCGCCACCGGATGCCACAGCGGGCAGACTTGTAGGATTCTCATCGCACACCCCGGGCGGTCGCCCGCTCGAGGAGTGGGGGCAGTACCACCTCGGGCGCGAAATGGGCGGCGGCCAGATCCCGAGCACCGCGCGCGTGACGGGGGTAGTCCGCCAGGACGGTTTCAAGACCTGCTCGCGCTTCATCGATTGTCACAAAGGCGAACAGTCCCTCCCCCGTGAGCAGATGCGCGCTAAAGCCCGTATCCTGGACGACGGCCGGCCTGCCGCTGGCCAGGTAGCATCCCGTGCGGTCGCTGAACCACCCGCTGTTCGTCCGCACGTAGGTGCTCTTGGCGACGCTGAATTCGCCAAGGGATGAGCTTATGTAGTCACGATAGACGCTGAGGTTGCGCGACACCGAAAAGGCTTTGCGGCAGCGCCAACCGTGTTGCCGCAGGAATGCCTCCGGGCGAATGCTGTCGGGACTGCTCAGGGCGAGCTCGATAGGTGCCTCTGTGAGCGCGGGTAGACGCAAAACCTTATGGAATTCTTCGTTTTTGTTTCCGCCGATATCTTCAAAACTCTCGGTCTTCCAGGTCATCACCGTGGTGAACGACGGGCGCGGTGGTTCACCCGTAGGACGCCATTCCTCCAGACACACGGGTTGCCACGTATGCTCCCAGTCAAATGGAGCCGTGGGAATCGGGCAGGCAGGTGTGCCGATGTTTCGGCCGAAGGTAAAAAGGGCATCGAATCGGGCGAAGAAATCCACGTACCAGCCAACGCCTTTGGCGATCGAGAGCTGCGAAAAGGCGGGATCACTGTCGATGAA
>JAUJNC010000260.1 GCA_030446525.1 Armatimonadaceae bacterium | reverse complement strand
ACGGATGCCGATCTGCGCCACGTCGTTGTCGTAAAGGACGTTGTTTCTCAGCGTCACGTTGGGCGTGTGCGACACGACGATGCCCGAGCCATGCGCCCACGGCGAGCGCGCCGGGTTCTGGCGATTGCCCACGACCAGGGTGCGCTCGACCAACATCGGCCCGTTCCCGGCTTCCAGGTGAATGCCGCGCATCAGGTTGCCCTGCACAAAGCAGTCTTCGATGCGGACGTTGCGGTTGTCCTCGTCGAACCATATGCCGGTTGCCAGGTTGTTGATGGCTTTGTGGCGGCGCACGGTGCAGACGCGGGTGTGCAGGAACTTGAAGCCTCCAGGCGACCACGAATGGTAGTAGCCCCAATCGCCGCGCCAGTTGTTGCGGCTGGTTTCGCACTCTTCGACCAGCAGGTTGATGGCAAGCGCCGTCTGGATGCCCTCGTGCCCGTTGTCGTTGAAGACGCTGCGCCGCAGCGTGATGTCGCGCGGAGCTTTCTGGAAGCGCGTCCCGTGGTAGCGCTGCCCGATTTTCAGGCCGTTGAAGTTGTTGCCTTCGATGCGGCAATCTTCCACAAGCAGGTTCCCTCCTTCCAGCAGCTTGACCGCGTCGCCCTGGGAGGCGTCGCCGGTGAAGGTGAGGCCGCGCAAGACCACGTTTCGCTGCGCGTTGAGGGAAAGCAAACCAGTCGAAGTGCCGACTTCAACGGTTGCCGCCTCGAAGTCCACACCGGCGGGCGGCACCACCGAAAGCGGGCCGGTCGTCTTCTGCGTCGCGGCGTCGGAGGGCACGTAGTAAGTTCCCGGCTTCAACTGCTCCGGCGAGAGCACCTGCTTCAAGCGCGCGCCGTTGATCAAAATCATCTCGCGGCGGCGCACGATGGGCGGCATTCCACCCTCTACTTTTTCTGTGGGCGCTCCCCATTGATACGGCCAGGCGTGGACGTAGGCATTGCCCTGCTTTACCCAGCCGTCGCGCCACACCTCGGTGCCCGAAATGATGGTTTTCCCCGGCGCCTCGGCTTCGATCACCAGCGGCGCGTCCGTCGAAGTGCCGCCAACCTCGCCGTAGCTGCCCAACTCTTCGCGGTAGAGACCGGCGCCGAGGACGACTTTGGCGCCGATGTTCTTCTGCTTGTCGGCGAAAGCGGCCTGCACGCCTTTTCGTGCGCTGCGGAAGGGGCGCGCTTTGCTGCCGGGATTGGCGTCGTTTCCAGTTACTGCCACGAAGTAGGTGTTCTTCACCTGGCTCTCGTCCACCTTCGCGCCCGTTGCCACAGGGATCGAATCGGCGCTCACCCGCGCGTAGATTACGGGCGCAGCGGGCGCCGTCGTGGTGCGCGGCGCTTCCTGGCCGCACGCGCCTGAGGCGCACAGCAGCGGCAGACCCGCGATCAATCCCGTCCGCTGTTTGTTCATGTTGTTCATGCTTGTTTTTCGTCCACAGCCTTGTTGATGCGTGCTTTTACCGGTATAATTCCCAACTATACCATTGAGATCTGTCCCACGCAACTCAATCCGTTTGCAACATGGCTGATAATGTCGTTAGTAGGGGGTTGCGCGGCAATCCATACAGTACAGTGCAAGCAACCCAACGCGAAGCGCCGACCGTCCTGGCCATGCACATCGCACCGCCTGTGGAACGGCGAGCCTTTGCCCGCCGATCGTTATGTGGCGTGACAGGTGCCGTCTGTTCGCCACAGGCTGAGACGGTCAAGGGAGCTGACGCCAAAAAATCCGCGGAAAAATATTCAAGACTTTCTCGAAGCGAATATATGATGGTATAATCCTTATACCGGTATAAGTTTGGTTCGTTCGACTTCCCGTATTTCGCTCCTCCGGTCTGCTTTGCGGTTTGCTTACAGCGGGCCATTTTTGGAGCGGTTTTCTATACCGGTAAAGGAGGTGCGCAATGTCATCAAGGAAGGAGGCAGTGGCCAAGGCGGCAACCATCAGCGACGTCGCGCGGCAGGTGGGCGTGACCAAGATGACGGTGTCCAATGTGCTCAACGGCAAAAGCCAGAAGTCGGCGTATCGCGAGACGATTCTGCGGGCCGCTCAGGAACTGAATTACCAGCCGAACCCGCACGCACAGCGGTTGGCCAACGGGCGCTGCCACAATACCATCAGCTTGTTGTCGTTGATGCTCGACATGGGCGTGGGCACCAGCAAAATCCAGATGATCCAGGGACTGCTGCACGAGCGCGGCTACAGCGCGCCGATCCACGCTTACGGGCTGATCGCAGAAAACACGCTGGCTGACCGCAGTTCGCTGCTGGGAGAGTTGCGCCTTCAAAAGCCGCGCGCGATTGTCTGCTACGCGTCGGGGATGCGGCCCGACGCGCTGGATGAACTGCGGCGCTATCAGGACGAGGGCGGACTGCTTGATGTACAGCAGCGCCGGAATCTATCGCCAGCTGGTGGTGATGAGGACGACGAAATCACGGCCTTATCAGGCGGCGCGCGGCGCACCCTGGTGGGGATTTGGGGCAACCGCGATTTGGGCACACCATATCGTCGCGCGATGGGGCGGACGTTCGTGAGCATTTCGTCGCCTGGACTGGATTCTGGCGCGTCACGCGCGACAGTGATGGCTGTTCATTGGCCGCCACCAATTCTTCTCGCCGGCAGGGCTGGAAATGGCGTATTCAACTTTGCTCTTAAGTGACCAGCAGCACAACGGTAGCCAACGATTGCGGCTGGTTACTTTATCCCCGGCAAAGTCGCTGCGGGCGACATACACGTATGCCGGACGGCGTGGCATCGTCGGCGATAACGTTGCCTTTGTCGGTTGCGGCTTCACGCGCGCTGGGCTGTTCGCACCCGTGGTGGTGGTTGCAGCGTCGTCGAATTTTGTGCGACCGTCTGGACGGTCGCTACAACGGGGAACCGCGCTTCATCTCCCTGCACGGCGAACTAATCGAGCGTCAGCTCCGCGGGGCCGGCAGGAGTCAGAAGCGCATCACCTTTGAACCCGGCCTGACACGGGCAAGGATGCATTTCTTTTCGAACACCTCATCAAACTAGCTGGCGAAGGAAGCCGGCAAGGGAACATCACCATGCTACATCGGACACAGGTGCCACAGCGCAGCGAGCCTGCCACCAACGGGCTTCACCCCGGGTAAATGCTCCGCATTTACCCTCATCGAACTGCTCGTCCGTCATCGCCATCATCGCGATACTGGCAGCGATCCTGTTTCCCGTCTTCGCTCAGGCGCGGGAAAAGGCGCGGCAAACGGCGTGCTAAGCAGCACCAAGCAGATCGGCACCGCCATGATGCTGTACGCGCAGGACAACGACGAGGCGCTGCCGCTGAGCGTCTACCTGGCCCGGCTACGCCACGGAAAAGCGCTGGTGGCTGGGGCAGATTCAGGACTACCTCAAGAGCGGCCCCGTCTTCGTGTGCCCCTCGGCCCCGACCTGACCCCGCCCGTCGCGTTCTCCGGCACCGCTTACGCCGCCACCGCGCTAGGCTACGGCCTCAACGGCAACGTCTGTCCCACCAACATCACGGGCACCATCGCCACCCAGTCGCTCCTTGGCCGAGATCGCCGACTCGGCCGGCACGGCGCTGGTCCTGGACGCCGAGGGGAGTACGACGGCGCCCGGATCGCCGGCAAGAACGACCCCCTCACCTGGGGCGGGTACCGGCAGAGCCCGCCTAAGGCGACCGGCTGGAACTGGATGCCGCCCTCGAACTGGACGGGGGGCAACGCCACGGCCTACAACAACGCTGGCGCGAACCGGCGCCCGTTCCCGCGCCACAACGGGGGCATGAACGTGGTCTACGCCGACGGGCACGCCAAGTGGAGCCGGATCGACCGGTTCCTGGGGCCGCTGCCGGGCGGCTGGCCCTACAAGCACCCCAACAACAGCTGGGACGACCAGTAGGGTCGCGCAAGGAGGTGACGATCGCAGCGCGCCGGGCACCCGCCTGGCACACAACACCGTGCTATCGGTCAAACAAGCGCCCTCCGGGGCGGCGACGCCGCCGCCCGCGACACGCCAAAGTTGAGAGGACGCAAGGACACATCGATGACGAACCTCTTGGGCGGGGCGGCTTCCCGAACAACGTTCAACAACCATCAGGACTCAAACCGACGAAGGGACCATCCAATGACGTACAGCAAGCAGAGCCTAGTAAGACAGGCAGGGCAGGCGCTCGCTCTGGCGGCGCTGATTCCCGTGGTCATCCCAGCGCTAGCGCAGGCCCAGATACCGACGGCGACCGGTTCGACGCTGACCGGGGATGAGGCCGTCAGCCGAACCTATTACGTCGCCACCAACGGCAACGACGCCAATAATGGGAGCAGCAGCTCCCCGTTCCGGACGGTGCGAAAAGGCGTCGACACGGCTGTAAAGGACAAGAACAACGGCACCAGCGCCAAGGTGATCATCCGCGACGGGACCTACCGCGAAAGCGTCGGCTATTACGGCGTATCGGCGTCTAACAACGCCGTGTTGATCGTCCAGGCCGCGAACCCGGACAAAGCCATCATCTCCGGCTCCGATACGGCGGGGTGGAACAGCAACTGGACCGTATACAGTTCCACATCCACGTCCAAGGTGTGGCGCCACGCCTGGAACTTCGGTTGGGCGCTCGGTCCCAACAATGGCGCAGGCTCCGATGGCAACGACGGGAACGACGGCTTTGCCCCCACGATCGCCCGCCGACGCGAGGTGATCTTCGTCAACGACGTCTGCCTCAAGCAGGTAACGTCTCTGAGCGCGATGAGCGACTATTCGTTCCACACCCCGGTCAGCGTCGCCTACGATGCGAACGGCAAGCCCTTGACGCGCGAAGGGGACCAGCCTACCACGGGCACCATCTACGTCAAGCTGCCCGCCTCGATCGACCCGAACGTGGTCGCAACCAAGATAGAAGTGGTCACGCGCGCCGGGCTTCTGGACATCGCGAACAAGAACAATCTGGTATTCCGCGGCTTGGCCTTCGAGCACGACGGCTCCCACTTCTTCCATGGCGATAACCGCCCGGCGGCGGCACTGCGGCTGATGCGCTGCAACAACGTGCTGCTGGACCGGTGCCGTTTCCGGTGGAGCAACACCGAAGGCTTCAAGATCAAATACGGCAGCAACATCACCATCCGCGGCAGCTCCTTCAACCACAACGGCCATTCCGGTAAAACCGGGGTTGGCCTGACCAACGTGCTGGTCGAAGACTCGGACACGTCCTACAACAACTGGCGCGGGGCGTGGGGCGGCTACTACCGCTGGTCGCCCGCCGGATTCAAGTTCCTGTACACCCGTCTGGGCACCTGGCGGCGGCACCGGGCGGTGGAAAACCTGTGCACGGGCATGTGGATGGACCTGGCCAACGAGGACATCCGCTTCGAGCGCTGCTTCGTGCACCACAACCTGGCCCGCGGCATCCACCTGGAGGCGGGACCCGGCCCGATGGCCGTGCTCAACTCCATCGTCTGCCACAACCGGACCGAGCCGACCGACCCCTGGAAATACGGCTCGGGCATCGTCGTCTCGCACGCCGCCTACAACACACTGCACCACAACATCTGCTACGACAACGACGTGGCCCAGATCAGCGTGCGCGACGATTTCACACACCGCACCCTGGACAGCATCGACGGGCAGATGATCGACACCTACACACGCAACCTGACGCTGTTTAACAACGCGTGCGTGGCGACCAACGCCACGCAGTACGTGCTGAGCATGCCCAACAGGGAGTTCGATATACAGAACGGCGTGGAGATGTTTTACAGCACGCTCGACACCAACTATAACTGCTACTGGCACCCGCTGGATGAGCCACTGACCGTGCTCGCGTTCCGCACCGGGGTGTCGAGGGGGTCGCCGCCGAGGGGCGCGGTCACCCCGCGCACGTTCGGCAACTGGAAGTGGTACGCCGAGCAGGACTACGAGTCGAAGATGGCCGATCCGCTCTTCGTAGACCCGGCAAACCACGACTTCCGCCTCCGGTCCGGCAGCCCGGTGGCCGGCTGGGGGCTGCCCACCGGGCCGTAGCCGTTCCCGTCATCCGCCCAGGCAGCACAACCACCTTGGTGGCGCCGACGGTCGGCTACGCAGGGCTGACCGTCGGCGCCACTGCCCCCTGACCACGACCCTAATGACGGGAGAAGGATTCCATGACGTACCGCCGCTGGCCACACTCCAGTCGGGTCGCGCAGGGAGGTGACGTTAGCAGAGCGGAGGCCGCCCGGCTGGCAGACAAACCCGCGCTCTCGGTCACAC
>JAUJNC010000259.1 GCA_030446525.1 Armatimonadaceae bacterium | reverse complement strand
TCGAAGGAGGAGGGTGGCCGTCACACGCCGTTCTTCAACAACTACCGCCCTCAGTTCTACTTCCGCACCACGGACGTGACGGGCTCGCTGCAGTTGCCGGAGGGTGTGGAGATGGTGATGCCGGGCGACAACGTGACGATCGCGGCGGAGCTGATCGCTCCGATCGCGATGGAGGAGGGGTTGCGCTTCGCCATCCGCGAGGGCGGCCACACCGTGGGCGCCGGCGTCGTCGCCAAGATCGAGAAGTAAGCAGAGCGCAAGGAGTCCTAGACTATGGCTGCGAACGAAAACCGGATGGTAATTACGCTCGCCTGCACCGAGTGCAAGGAGCATAATTACGTGACCAAAAAGAACAAGCGCAACGACCCGGGGCGGCTGGAGCTGAACAAGTTCTGCCCCCGCTGCCGTGCGCACAAGCCGCACCGGGAGCAGAAGTAAAGAAACGGGAGTATAGCTCAGTTGGTAGAGCGTCCGCCTCCAAAGCGGAATGTCGTGGGTTCAAATCCTGCTACTCCCGCCAGCGCAACGCCGCAGAGTCCTCGGACTCTGCGGCGTTTTGTTTTATCTGGCGTACGGCGCACAGAGGGGGTCGCCGAGGACGATATCTTTCCACCGGAGCTGGGCGGAGGCGGCGTAAAACGACTCGGCGAGGTTCCGGCCGGCGACATAGCGGGAGAACAGGATGTCCGGGTGGGCGACGGCGCGCAGAAACGGCTCCGTGACGTAGCCCTTGACGCCCGTGACGCCGCCCGTGACCAGGTCGGCGATGAGCGACTGGCCGCCCTTGGTCGGGCGAAGCGTGCGGCCGGAAGTGGAAACGGCCGTTTCGGCGAGCGCGCCGGGCAGGAAACGGAGCGAGGCGTAGACCTGCGGGTCGAACGCGCCGTCATTAGATCCCCAGGAGAAGTAGCCCAACAGCTTCTGCTTCTCGGCGGCGAAGGCGGGGGACTCATCCAGACGGACCACGTAGCCCTTGGCCCTCAGGTGGGCGGCCGCCGCGCGCATCTGGTCGTTCGTCGCGCCAAAGCCCGCCTTCTGGCGGCGCGGGTCGACGTCGAACAGGAACACCCCTTTCCGGGGCCCGGCGGCCAGCGATCGGTCCACGAGCGCCTTGGCCTCGGGAACGGTGTAGCCGTCCAGGCGGGTGCAGAGATACAGGTAGTAGTCGCGCGGGGATAGCGGGCGGCGCTGGTCGAAATACGGGTTGTTCGTGCCGGACGGCACGCGCAGGTCCATGGTCATCAGCAGGCCGTCGACCGAAAGGCCCGAGGACGTCACCAGGGGCACGCCGCGCGTCGTCACCAGCAGATCCACCTGTTTATCGAGTGAGGTACGCGCCAGATACGCGCGGACGGGGCGTATCACCTGGTCCTGGCACGCGTCATCGGCGACGGATTCGAGCGCCGGGCAAGCGATGGGGACCACGTTGCGGCCCGGGATGCGCCGTTGTTTGATGTAGTGGCGGGCGACCACGACCGAGTCGGGCGCGGCTTCGTTGACGATAACCGCGACGCGCTCCGGCGCCGATGGATTCAAGGAGGGCATGAAAAGGAAAGCCCCGGAAAGGCGTTTGTTTCCGGGGCAGGCTCACATCACCGACAAAGCCTACTGCCAACCGCGGAGGTGCTTCTCGGTCTCCTCCATGTGGTGCGTCTCGTCGTCGGCGAAGTCCTCCAGGTGGTTCCGGAGACCGACGTCGCCGTGCTTGTCGGCAAGCTCCGAATACTGGGCGTACTTGCGCCGGGCCTCGTCTTCGGCCGCGACAACGTTCTGCAGCATCTCCTTGGCGTCCGTGGTCTGCGGGACAGGCGCGGGCGTGACGGTGGGCACACCGCCGAGCGCGGCGACCTTGTCCGCGAGGTACTGTGCGTGTCCTAGTTCGTCGGTGATCTCGTTCCGGAAAAACTGCGAAAGCTGCTGCCGGAACGGGCCGGTCACCGAGGCGGAGTACTGGATGTACGTGATCACGGCCTGGTACTCGCGCGACAGCGCCTCGTTAAGCGCCTCGACTATCTCTTGTTTCTCGTTTTTGTCGTACTCCAGCGGCCGAACCGACTCCTCAGCAGTGGGCTGCGTCAATATGTCGGGCATAGGGATCCTCCTGCGTTTTTACAGCCTAGTATACCTGCTGGGGACCCTCTTGAAACCGCCGCCGAGGCCAGGAAACGGGGAAACCCCGGAACGGCAGGCGTTCCGGGGTTTCCTGCTGCGTCGCCGGGTTGCGAGCGCCGGGTTTTACGCTCGGGCGGCCGCCTTCTCCGCCGGCGTCTCTGCGGAGCGGATGTTTGTGGAAATGCGCATCCCGTAGAAGGACCGCCATACGAAGTAAAGCGCCGCGGCGAGGAAGAGCACGGCGAGCGCGATCCGGGTGTTGCCCTGGAGCGTGATCGCGAGCTCGACCGCGAGCAGGCCGAAGAGGGTGGTGAACTTGATGATCGGGTTCATCGCCACCGACGACGTGTCCTTGAACGGGTCTCCCACCGTGTCCCCCACGACCGTCGCCGTACGCAGGTCGGTGCCCTTCTTCGTTCAGTTCGACCTCGACGAGTTTCTTGGCGTTGTCCCAGGCGCCGCCGGCGTTGGCCATGAAGATGGCCTGGTACAGGCCGAAGATGGCGATCGAGATCAGGTAGCCGATGAAGAAGTACTCGTTGACGCACGCGAAGGCGAGGGTGATGAAAAACACCGTCAGGAAGATGTTGAACATGCCCCGCTGCGCGTACTGCGTGCAGATCGCGACGACCCGCTTCGAATCCGTGATGGACGCCTTTTCGACGCCTTCCAGCTTGATGTTCTGCTTGATGAACTCGACGGCGCGGTAGGGCGCCCGTCGAGACCGCCTGGATGGATGCGCCGGTGAACCAGCAGATCACCGACCCGCCGGTGATCAGGCCGAGCAGAAAGGGCGCATGCAGGATCGACAGGTTTTCGAGGTGGGCCGTCAGGCCGTTGGTCAGGATCATGATGATCGAGAAGATCAGCGTGGTCGCCCGACGACGGCGGTGCCGATGAGCACGGGTTCGCCGTCGCCTTGAAGGTGTTGCCCGCCCCGTCGTTTTCTTCCAGGAAGTGCTTGCCCAGGTCGAACTGCGGGAGGAAGCCGTATTTCTGCTGCACCTCGGCCTCGATGTTCTGGACTTTCTCGATCAGCGACACCAAAGACCGACTGCGCGTTGTCGGTGACCGGGCCGTACGAGTCGACGGCGATGGTGACCGGGCCCATGCCCAGAAACCCGAACGCGACCAGGCCGAACGAGAAGACCCCGCCGCCGTGCCCCCGCCGAGGGGGATCACCTGCGAAAGCTCCTGGCCGCTGATAAGAAAGGCGATGCCCATCAGGGCGACGATGACGATGCCCATCCAGAAACGCTGAAGTTGCCGGCACCCGACAGGATGTTGAGCGACGCCCTGCCCTCGCGCGAGGCGGTGACGACTCGCGCGTGTCCGGACTCGGTCGAGGAAGATCTTGATCATCTCGGGGATGATCGCCCCGGCGAGCGTGCCGCGCTCGATGATCGCGATTGTACTGCCACCACATCTGGCCGTTGCCCAGCCCGGGATGAGCAGGTACGAGATCACGAACGTGACGACGACCGAGAGCAGCGACGTCACCCAGACCAGGCTGTGGTGAGCGGCGTCTCGAAGTTCATCCGGTCGGCGTTGCCGTAGCGCCCGGGCGAAGGACTCGTTGATGAAGTAGGCGATCGCACTGGTCAGGACCATCGCGATGCGCATCACGAAGAGCCAGACCAACAGCAGAACCTGGGTGGCCGCGCTCGGGACCGCGAGCAGGATGAACGTGATCAGGGCGACGCCCGTCACGCCGTAGGTCTCGAAGCCGTCGGCGGAAGGGCCGACCGAATCGCCCGCGTTGTCGCCCGTACAGTCGGCGATCACGCCCGGGTTGCGCGCGTCGTCCTCCTTGATGCCGAAGACGATCTTCATCAGGTCGGCGCCGATGTCGGCGATCTTGGTGAAGATGCCGCCGGCGATCCGAGCGCCGATGCCCCGAGCGACTCACCGATGGCGAAGCCGATGAAGCAGGTCTGGAGCGCTCCGCGGATCCACAAACAGAAGAATGGCGAGCATCAACACGAGCCTCGACCGAGATGAGCAGCAGGCCGATGCTCATGCCCGCCTTGAGCGGGATGGCGTAGGTGGGGAACGGCTTGCCGCGCAGGCTGGCGAAGGCGGAGCGGGAGTTGGCGAACGTGTTCACCCGGATGCCGAACCAGGCGACCCTGCGCTGCCGCGATGCCGATCAGGCTCCACAAGAGTATGAGGAGCACCCCGGCGCCGGAAGTCCCTGAGCACGCCGAAGTAGATGACGATGATCGCGCGATGAACGCCTCGAGCAGGAGGATGAACTTGCCCTGGGGTGATGAGGTACGTCTTGCACGTCTCGTAGATCAGTTCGAGATTTCGCGCATCGACCGGTGCGGACCGGCAGGTTCTTCACCGTATGTAGAAGGCGAGGCTCAGGAAAAGCCTGAGCAGGCAGACACCGATCCCGCCGAGCAGGAGGGTGCGCCCGTCGACCCCGCCGCCGAAGAAGGGGACCGACGAGAAGTCCGGGAGCACCAGGTCCACTGGCGGCGTGGGCGGCCGGGGCGGCGAAAAAAAGACTGATCAGGATGAAAAGCAAAGACGGCCACATTGCGCCGCAACGGAGTGGCGACATCTGCCGGAGTCGTTGATAGGCGTCCTTGCGCGCAATGGCTTCGACAGGCGTAAATTCACGCAGAGGGTTCCTCCTTGAAAGCATATCCGCGCAGCAGGAGAATACCGTCGCGGACAGGTCATTGTACCCACACCTTCGGGAGATGTCAATCCGCTGCTGTCCGTGACAGCTAACGATCGCGCGGTTCATAGCGCACGACCCAGGGCAGCGGGTTGATGGGGACCGGGTACGGGGCGGGGGCCGCTGATGCACCGGCTGGCCTCCGCCCACTACAGATCTTTCATCTGGAAGATGGACAGGCTCGGCTGACCCACGGTGCGCGCGGCGGCGATGAGGAGCAGGGCGGCCGATGCGCAGCGCATCCCTCCCCTCACATCCAGCGTCTGGTCGAGGGGACCACATCAAGGTGACAAGGGGAACAAAAGAACCTCCAGCGTCTGCTGAAAGCCGAGGCCGTCGTCGGCTCCAGAACTGGGGGATCACCACCGGAGGCCGGCTTGCGCAGGATCGTCAAAAACAGCACGAAGGCGGGGCGACGCCGGCCGCCTTCGCGAGCGGGAAACGGCCGCCCCCGGGACCGTCGCGCAGCCCCTGGTCGAGGAAGATCCGCCGGAGCAGGTCACGCGGCCCTGATCTGCCCCGCCGCGGCGCCCGTCTCGCCGGCGGGGACGCGGTTAGTCCACCGTGCCTCATAGCGCGCGGCTGGCGGCGCGGCTCGTAGCCCGCGTCCCGGATCAAGCGCTCGATCTCTTCGATCGGCACGGTGAAGACGCAGCCCGCGGCCGAGACGACGTTCTCCTCCATCATGGTGGAGCCGAAGTCGTCCACGCCCGGATCGCAGGCTGGCCTGCCCGATCTGGGGCCCTGGGTCACCCACGAGGCCTGCAGGTGGGGGAAGTTGTCCAGCATCACCCGGCTGATGGCGATCGTGCGCAGGTAGTCGAAGCCCGAGGCGCGCGTGCCGCCCAGGATTCGTCCCGTCGGGCTGGTAGTTCCAGGCGATAAAGGCGGTGAAGGCCGCGGGGAATGGGCCAGCGACTCGTCCTGCAGATCGCGCAGCTTCAGGAGATGGTCCACGCGGTCCTCGAACGTGTCCACCGACCCATACATCATCGTCGCCGACGAGCGCAGTCCCACCTGGTGCGCGACCGCATGCACTTCGAGCCATTCGCCGGCGCTATCCTTGTACGGCGATGAAGTCGCGCACGCGGTCCACCAGGATTCCGCGCCGCCGCCGGGGACCGAGTGCAGCCCTGCCGCCTTCAGGCGCGTCAGGGTTTCGGCCATGGAGAGCTTGCTGATGTTCTTGACATAGATCAGTTCGGCCGGCGAGAAGGCGTGGAGGATGACACCGGGGAAGCGCCCGATCGATCGAGCGGAGCAGATCCTCGTACCATTCGATCTTGAGCTTGGGGTTCAGGCCCCCTGCATCAGCATTCGACGCCGCCCACGTCCACCATCTCCTGGATCTTTTGGAAGATGATCTCGCGCGGCAACACGTACCCGCCCTCCTCGCCCGGTTTGCGGTAGAAGTTGCAGAACTTGCAGCGCACCCAGCACACGCTGGTGTAGTTGACGTTGCGCCCGACGATGTAGGTGAGCGTGGGGGAGGGGTTCTTCGGCGCACGTGATCGGCCAGCAGGGACAGGTCGAGCAGGTTGGGGTGGTGGAACAGGCGCAACCCGTCGCCCCCGGTCAGCCGCTCGCCGCGGAACACCTTGTCCGCGATGTCGCTGATATCGCTTTCGGTCGCTCGGGTGAAGCGCGGCGCTGTTTGAAGCTCTGTTTGGGCGATGCTCATCGGAAGACCCGTCCGCCTAGTCTGTGCTCGATTTCACAATCTGGCTACAGTGTACCCTCCAGGCGCGCGCGTGTCAAGCGCGGCCGCCCGCCCGCCGCCGTCCCTACGCGGCGTCTTCGGGCCGCGTCTGCGTCGAAACCGAGGCCACCAGGGAGAACAAACCCAGGCCCGCCAGCGCCCGCCGCACCCCCGCCCGCTCGCCGGGTCCGCGCAGCGCCGCCCCACAAAGCACGGCCCCGAGCAGGGCATCGAAGGCCAGGTGTCCGCGCATCGGCAGCACCTTGACCGCGCCCAGCTCGTAGCGCGTGAGCAGGCTGTACAGTAAAACGCCGAGCGCCGACCCGTCCGCGAGGCGCACCGTGTCCGCGCTCCCGCCGAGCAGCCGGAACAAAGACGGCAGAGTCACGACCGTGGCGTAGTCCAGCACCCCATGCACCCTGGTCGAAAACAGCTTCATTGAGCCTCCGTGACGCCGCTCGTCTTGCATCGGGACCGAGCGACATCCGCGAAGGGTTTACCCCAGAACTGGACAACTAAAAAGCCCCCTCGCCTGATCCCAGATAGGGGGACATACGGAAGAGTTCAAGCGCGAAGCGGTCCGGCCGATCGCCGCAACCGTCTGCCCGAGTGACTTTGTGCAGGAGGTCACTGCCGGCTTCATCGAATGGTACTATGGTTCATCACGGCCTTGGGGCGCCGTGCTTTGTTACCGTAGACTTCGAGAAACGAGAAAGAGGATGCCCATGAACGACCGTCTTGCGCGTCTGACCGGCGCCGCGCGCGAGCGCGGGCTGGCTGCCGTGGCCGTGGTGCCCGGCGCCAATCTGCGCTACTTGACCGGGCTTAACTTCGCCCTGAGCAAGCGCCTGACGCTCGCGCTGCTGCCGGTCGAGGGCGAACCGGCTTTTGTGCTCCCCGCGATGGAGGTGGGCCGCGCCCGGGAGGGCAGCCGCGTCCCGCTGCGTTTCTACCCGTGGGGCGACGCCGAGGGCCCGCAGGACGCCCTGCGGCGCTGCGTGGGTGATCTCGGGCTGGCGGGCGGGCGCATCGCGGTCGAATACACGGCCATGCGCGTGCTGGAGCTGCGCGCGCTCGAATCCTGCGCGCCGGGGCTGAGGAGCGAGGACGCCACGCCGCTCCTTGCCGCGCTGCGCATGCGCAAGGATGCCACAGAGCTTGCCGCCATGACCGAGGCGGCGCAACGGATCGACGCGGCGCTCGGGGCGATCCTTGCCGCGATCAGGCCGGGCGTGACCGAGCGGGAGCTGGCCGCGCTGTGGGCGCGGGAGATCCTGGCGACCGGCAGCGACGGGCCCTCCTTTGATATCGACGTGGCCGCGGGTGCCAACGCCGCCAACCCCCACCACGTCCCCGGCGACCGCGCCTTCGAGCCGGGCGACCTGATCGTCCTGGACGGCGGCGCGCTCGTGGACGGCTACGCCTCCGACATCACCCGCACCGTGGCGCTGGGCGAACCAGGCCCGGACGCGCGGCGGCTGTACGCGCTGGTGCTGGCGGCCAACGCGGCGGGCCGCGCCGCCTGCCGGCCCGGCGCGACCGGCGAAGAGATCGACGCCGCGGCGCGGCGGGTGATCGAGGACGGCGGCTACGGCGAGCAGGTCTTCCACCGCACCGGCCACGGCCTGGGCCTGGAGGTCCACGAGCCGCCCTACATCGTGGCGGGCAGCCGCGACCCGCTGCCCGAGGGCGCCACCTTCACCGTGGAGCCCGGCGTCTACCTGGAGGGCGTGTGCGGCGTGCGCATCGAGGACGACATGGTGCTGGAAAGCGGCGGCGCGCGCAGCCTGACGGGCTTCAAACGCGAGCTGATCGTGCTGCCGGTGCCGTAACCTACGTTTCCTTCTTCTCCTCCGGCGCGCGCCGGTTGGCTCCGGTGGCGAAGGCGTCCTGCTCAGGTAGCCCGCGGCGCAACCGGGGCAAAAGTGCCACGCGTCACTGCCGCTGCCGACGAACAGCCAGTCGCGCGCCGCCGGGGGCTCCTCGCCGCCCCGCCGGGGCGTTAACCGTTGCCGCAGCCCGACCGGGGCGGCGGTGGTCGCGCCGCAGGCGGCGCCGTCCGGGCCGGCCCCATCGCAGCGCGGACGTGCCGACGGCACGCATCGCCCCAACGTCCCCTTTCAGGCCGCGCGCCGCTGCGCCG
>JAUJNC010000258.1 GCA_030446525.1 Armatimonadaceae bacterium | reverse complement strand
CAGCCCCCCGGCACTGCGCCCCACCCCGCCCCGGGCGGACCCCCGCCCCGCGGCGCGCCGCCCCCCCACGCCGCCGGTACCCTATGCCTCGAGGCCGATGCCGTCGAAGCCGGCGACGGCGGGAAGGATCTCCCAGAGCGGCCCCGAACCGGTCCAGCGGTACACCACGGGCACATCGGCCACCTCCCGCTTCAGCACGTCGGCCAGGGCGTTCATGTAGCCCCGCACCGACTCCGCCTTGAACGCCTGGAGGTCGTCCCAGAAGGCCGAGTTGTCCTGGATCGCCGCGGCGGCCTTGAGCCGCTTGCCCGTGGCCCGGTCATAGAACGCCGGGATGCCCTTGCCGCCGGACCAGAGCGGGAGCAGGGAGGCTGCCTCTTCCACCTTCCTCAGGTCGCGCTCCGGCAGCCCCCAGGCCGTGTGCAGGGCGTCCACGTGCCGGTACTTGCGCGCCAGCCACGCCGCCCACTCCATCCGGAACCCCCCCCCCGAGGGGACCAGCCGGCGGCCCTCCTCACGCAGCGCCAGATCCGGCGGCAGCGCGTCCAGGAAAAAGCGGAACCCCTTGCCCAGCTTCACCTGGCCGAGCAGGGCGAGGAGGCCGTCGCGGTAGCGGTCGAAGCCGTCCCAGAGGTTGGGCAAGCCCAGACCGCTGCCCGGGGCATAGATCTTTTCGGGCACGAGGAAGACGACCGCCTCCGACGAGCGGGACGGCAGGGGCGCCTGCGCGCCGTCCGCCACCAGCGCCGCCTCGCCGGCGTCCAGCACCTCGCCGCTCGCCCCGCCGACGGCGAAATACAGCGCCGCACCCAGGTCGGGAACCGTGAACCGGACCGAGCCGCCCGGGCGGGCGGCGACCGCCTGACGGTAGGCGCCGGGACGCACCTCGTGGCCGATGAGCGGCTCACGCGGGCCGTCATGGACGGAGATGCCGTAGGTGAAGCCCTGCGCCTCCAGATGGTCGAGCAGGCGCTGGATGTGCTCCGGTTTCACCCCGGTCAGCCCGCCGCGCGCCGGCCGCACGTACAGGTCGGTGACGCCGCGCTCCTTCAAAAGCGCCAGCGCCGCCACGTCCGAGGACCAATCCTCCTCGGCGGGAGAGGGGCCCCAGGATTGGGCCAGGAACGCGCTGCCGACCGGCAGGTACGGCTTGCCGTCCCAGAGGAGCGCGTGCGCCTCGTTGATCCGCCACGGGTGCTTGCCCCCGGCGGCGTCGGTATACGTACCCTGCGACGGCAGCGCCCCCGCCGCCCGCACGGGGGCGAGCAGGAAAAGGAGCAGGACCAAAAGGCCAGCCCGCAGGTTAAACATCCTCGTCCTCCCGCGTCATGCGCTCCGGGGCCGAGATGCCCATCAGCGCGCACGCGTTGGCCAGCACGGTGCGGACGCCCGCCACCAGGAGCAGGCGCGCCCCGGTGAGAGCCGGGTTGTCGGCCTGCACGAAGCGCAGGGCCGCGTCGCGATTGCCCAGGTCGTAGTAGCCGTGGAACAGGGCCGCCAGATCCAGGACG
Organism: Armatimonadaceae bacterium; assembly: GCA_030446525.1. The sequence goes on along the minus strand of JAUJNC010000258.1, from coordinate 3,283 downwards.
TAGCGGGGGATCCGGTGCGGCGCGTAGCCCCTGGCCGCCTCCCGCACCTCCTCGGGGAAGTCGGCCAGCTTCTTGATCAGGGCGATCTCGTCGTCGTGCGTGAGCGGGCCCAGATCCACGGCGTCGACGTCCGGCGGGGGGACGCCTGCCGCGGCGGCCTTCTCGAAGACGGAGCAGCAGCGGGCGTGGGCGTACTGCGCGTAGTAGACCGGGTTCTCCTTTTTCTGGCTTTTCGCGAGGTCCAGGTCGAAGTCGAGCGGCGAGTCGGACGAGCGCAGCAGGAAGAAGAACCGCGCCGCATCCTTGCCGACCTCCTCGAGAAGCTCTTCCAGACTGACGATGTTGCCGGCGCGCTTGCCCATCTTCACCTCGTTGCCGTCCTTGAGGAGGCGGACCAGCTGGTAGAGGAGCAGGTGCAGCCTGTCCGGGTCGAGGCCGAGCGCCGCGAGACCCGCTTTGGTGCGCGGCACGTGGCCGTGGTGGTCCGCGCCCCAGACGTCGATCAGCCGGTCGAAGCCGCGCGCGAACTTGTCGCGGTGGTAGGCCAGGTCGCCCGCGAAATACGTCGCGGAGCCGTCGGTGCGCACGAGCACCTCGTCCTTTTCGACCCCGAAGTCGGTGGCGCGGAACCAGAGCGCTCCGCTCTTCTCGTAGGTGTGGCCGCGCTCTTTCAGCTCCGCCACGACCGCCTGAACCGCCCCCGATTCGTGCAGCCGGTTCTCGGAAAACCACGTGTCGTAGACGATGCCGAAGGCGCGCAGGGCGGCCTCGTGCTGCTCCCGCATCCCCCGCGTGGCGAAGTCCTGGAACAGCCCCGTGGCCTCCTCGGGGGGCAGGTTCTCGTATGTGTCGCCTTCGCGCTCCAGGATCTGGCGCGCGATATCGATGACGTACTCACCGGGATAGCCGTCTTCGGGGATGGGGTCGTCGCGCCCCAGGAGCTGCCGATAGCGCGCGAAGGCCGAGCGGGCGAACATCTTCATCTGCGTCGAGTTCGGCGGGTCGTTGATGTAGAACTCGCGCGTGACGCGATGTCCGGTCCCGTCCAGGAGCGAGGCGAGCGCGTCGCCGATGGCCCCGCCGCGCCCGTGCGCGACGGTGATCGGCCCGTTGGGGTTGGCGGAGACGAACTCCACCATCACCGGCTCCCCGCCGCCGTCCTCGGAGCGCCCGAACCCGGCCCCGGCCCGCACGACCGCCCGCAGCGCGTCGCCCAGGAAGCCGGGGGTCAGTCGGAAATTGATGAACCCCGCCCCCGCGATCTCCGCGGAGCGCAGGACGCTCCCGTCGGCGATCTTGAGCTTATCGACGATGCTCTGGGCCACGTGACGGGGGGGCTTGCGCACCGTTTTGGCCAGCACCATGGCGACGTTGGTGGCGTAGTCGCCGAACTCGGGGTTGCGCGGCGCGTCGATCTCGATGGCCGGCAGCGCCCCCCCGGGCAGCTCGAAGGCGCCTTCTTCCTGGCAGGCGCGTACGGCGTCGGCGACGACCTGGGTCAGTTGTTGCTTGATCATCGGTTCGTTTCGTCCCGCGGTCAGATCAGAATAACAGCGCGTCGCCCAGCGGCCCGAGGGCGCCGCGCAGATCCGGCGCCAGCTGCAGGACCAGGGCCAGCAGGGCGTTGCCCAGGGCGAAGCCGCCGAGGATCTGCAGAAAACCCAGGCGCCACAGCCGCGCCGAGGGGCGCGGGGGCGCGTACGGCGCGCGCCCGTGCTGCTCCAGAAGCTGGCGGGCCGCGCGGATGCCGCTTTCGATCTGCGTGTCGGTGGCCGGCCGGGTCGTGAAGTGCTGCTGGAGCCACGCGCCCAGGGTGCGCCAGTAGGCGAGCGCCAGGAGGAACGACGCGGCGAAGGCCAGCTCGCCCCAGGCGCCGAGGAACGGGTACAGCGAGATGCCGCCCAGGAACAGGATCAGCATGCCCGCCACCAGGTTCGTCCCGCAGCGCGGGTGGACCCGGGGCATCTGGCGCACCGTCTCCACCAGGAGCGGTTCCGCGCGCTCCAGGGCGTGCACCACCTGGTGCTCGGCGGCGTGGTAGCCCGCCAGGGGCGACAGGCGCAGCAGGAGCAGGAACAGGGCGAACTGGATCGCGTAGGGGAACAGGTCGCCCAGCGCCGTCCGCAGGGAAAGGGGCAGGGCCTGTATGGGCGCGCCGAACGCGCTCAGGAGCCAGAGCCGCCCCGCCTCGCCGACGCCCTGGGCGAGCAGATGGGCCAGGAACATCACGAAGCCGGTCAGCACCAGGGCCAGGGGGCCCGCCCCGCCGGACACCGCCCCCGTGGTCAGGTACACGCCCAGCGGCGTCGCCATGCCGCCCACGGCGGGCGGCCGGAACGGGCGCACCAGGTCCTGAACCAGGTCCGAGCGGGCGATCAGCCCCAGATACGCCCTGTGGGCGTCTACGACCGGCAGCGCGTCGACGTGGGCCTGGTCGAAAAGGGCCGCGGCCTCCGAGGCGCGCATCCCGGGGGTGGCCCAGACGGTAGGCGGCCGCATCACCGCGCGGATCGGCATCTCGCGCACCCGCGCCCGCCCCGCCGGGTCGGTCGCGCCGAGCAGGGCGCCGAGCACGTCACCCTCGCCCGCCATCCCGACCAGGCGGTCCCCCTCCACCACCGCCACCGCCCGGTAGGGCGACATGCGCAGTATCTCGGCGACCAGGCCGATGCGCGTGTCCGGCCCGACGGCGCGCGCCAGGCGGGCGACCGACGCGACGCGCGGGTCCAGGTTACCGAGCATCGCCGGGGGGTACCCGGCTGAGGGCGCGCGCGCCCCTGAGGGCCGCAGTCGGGACAGGAAAGGCAACCTTGTTAAAAATGCCATGAATGTGTTATACTAACATGTTGCGGCGGTCACACCGCTCTGGGGACCGCCGCGTTTTTGTGTCTGGCGCCAGGCCTCCGCGCCCGGCGCCGAATCTATCCGGGAGTTAAAATAATGGCAAATACGTGCTCTGTTTGCGGAAAGGGCGCCATGAGCGGCCAGAACATCCGCCACGTCCACTCAGGTCAATGGGCGACCCGGGCGCCGCGCACCAAGCGTGAGTTCAAGCCCAACTTGCAGTCGGTCAAGACCGTGGTGGGCGGTACTACCTCGCGGGTCAAGGTGTGCACCAAGTGCCTTAAGGCCAACAAGGTCACCCGCGCGCTTTAGCGCGGCTCTATTATACGCGAAACCCCGCCGTTTAGCAATCGGGGCAGCTCCTCCGGAATAATGGGGGTGCTTTCGCAGACGCAAAAAGAAACTCTTGCGTTCGCCGGGAGGAAGCAGTATAATAATG
>JAUJNC010000257.1 GCA_030446525.1 Armatimonadaceae bacterium | reverse complement strand
CGGCGGCCGGCCCGCGCGCGGGTTGCGCCGCCGCTTTTTGCGGGGTTCGTGGTCGTGCCCGGTCACGAGCGCTTCGTCAAGAACATGCGGGCGGGGGCGGGCGGCGTGGCCGTGGCGCTCGTGGTGGTGGCCGCCGCCGAGGGTCCGTTGCCGCAGCCGCGCGAGCACCTCGACATCCTCACCGTGCTCGGAGCCCGGCACGGCGTCGTGGCGCTGACGAAGGCGGATCTGGCCGACGCCGAGCTGCGCGAGCTGGCCGCCGACGCCGCGCGCGAGGCCCTCGAACCCACGCCGCTGGCCGGCGCGCCCATCGTCGCCGTCTCCGCGGAGACGGGGGAAGGGCTGGACGCCCTCCTGTCCGCGCTCGCCCGCGCCGCGCTCGCGGTCCCGGCGCGCCCCACGAACGTGCCGTTCCGCCTGCCCGTCGACCGCGTGTTCTCCCTTCCCGGCGTCGGCACCATCGTCACCGGGACGCTGGTCGCGGGGACGCTCCGCGCTGGCGATGTGGTCTCCGTCCAGCCGCAAAACCTGCAGACCCGGGCGCGGACCCTGCACACGCACAACCGGCGCATCGAGACGGCGGTCGCGGGGATGCGGGTGGCCGTGAACCTGCCGGGTGTCGAGCTGACCCAGGTCGAGCGCGGGGCGGTGCTGTGCCCGCCGGGGACGCTCCGGGCCACGCAGCTGTTCGACGCGCAGCTGACGCTGCTGGCTTCGGCGCCGCGCCCCGCAGGCCCCGCAGGCGACGCTCGCCTTGCAGGCGACGTTCGCCCGCTGCGCCACCGGGAGCGGGTCCGGCTCCACCTGGGCACGGGCGAGGTGCTGGCCCGCGTGCTGCTCCTGGAGGGCGGCGAGGTCGCGCCCGGGGCAACGGACGTGCCGGTCCAGCTGCTCTGCGAGGCGCCCGCGGCCCCGGCGCGGGGCGAGCGGTTCGTCGTCCGGACCTATTCGCCCCAGCGCGCCATCGGGGGCGGCGTGGTCCTCGAGCCGCAGCCCGCCCGCCGCTACCGGCGCGGCGACGCGGCGGCAGCGGCCCTGTTCGAGGCGCGGGGCGCCGAGGACGCCGCGGATCACGTGTACGCCGCCCTCGCCGCACGCCACGCGGACTTCGCGCCGGGCGAGCTCGCCGCCGCCGTCGGGGTGAGCGAGGGGGAGGCGCGCGCGGCCCTGCTCGCCCTGGAGACGCAGGACCGGGCGGTCCCGCTCCCCGACGGGCGCTGGATCTCCGACGCCGCCGCCGACCGCCTGCGCGAGACCGCCCGCCGCACGCTCGCCACCTACCACAGGCAGAACCCGTTCCGCCGGGCGATGCCCGAAAGCGCCCTGCGCGCCCCGCTGGCCAAGGCCGCCGCCGTCCGGGACTTTGCCGGCCTGCTCGCGTTCCTCCAGGCGGAGGGCGTGCTGGCGAGCGAGGGAGCGCGCGGCGCGCGCCTGCCCGAGCACGAGGTGACGGTGCCGCCGGGCTGGCAGGCGGCGGCGGACGCCCTGTTACGCGCTTACCGCGACCACGGCCTGCAGCCGCCCTGGCCGGACGATCTGCAGCGGGATTACCCCCGCGACGTGCCCGTTGACACCCTCCTGAACGTCCTGGCCGAGCAGGGCCAGCTGGTGCGGGTCGGGGAGGATCTGTTCTTCCACGCCGAGGCGATCAAGGCGGCCAAGGAAGCGATCCGGAACCTCGCGCGCACGCCGGAGGGGATCACCGTCGGCTCGGTGCGGGACGCCACCGGGTCCTCGCGCAAGTTCATCCTCCCGCTCCTGGAGTACCTGGACGCCCAGAAGTTCACCCGCCGGCAGGGCGACGCCCGCGTGCTGGCCGACGAATAAAGAAGAGCCCAACTAATAGCCGGCGGCGGCCGACTAAAGGGGTGGGGCCGCGGCGGGGCGTCCCCGCTTGCCCCGCGTTTAGGGAGGGATACGCATCCTTTGAATCTGTTTCGGCAAGGCGTGGCCGGGGACGAGGCGGACCCGGACGGCAAACTGGTGGAGGCGGCGCGCCGCGGTGACCGCCGCGCTTTCGACGCTCTGGTCTGCACGTATCAGACACACCTGCGCGGATTCCTGGCGCGCCGGGTCGGGCCGGAGGCGGTGGACGACCTCCTGCAGGATATCTGGCTCGCCAGCTGGGTGGCGCTTCCGCGCTTCAATCGCCGATCGCGCTTCAAGACGTGGCTTTACGGTATCGCGCTGCACAAGTGCACGGATCACCACCGCGCGCAGGGGCGCTTCGCGCGGGAGGTGTCTTCCGACAGCGCGGGCGCCAACTGGCAGTCGCCGGAGGACCTGTACGCCTCCGCCGAGCTCAGGGAGACGGTACAGGCGCTGCTGCTCGCGCTGTCCCCGGCCCAGCGGGAGGTGCTGGAGATGTACTACTACGCGGAGCTGACGCTGCCGGAGATCGCCAAGGTGCTGGGGCGGAATCTGAACACCGTGAAGTACCAGTTCTACCGGGCACATGCCCGGGTGGCGCAGGGGCTGGAAGCGCCGTCCGCAGGCGCCCGGAGCGGGCCGCCGCCCGGCTCAGGGGTCACGGCCCGGCGATGAGGTGTCACGACCGGGATCAGGACCTGCTGCTTCTGGCGCACGGACAGCTCCCCGCGCTGCGCCGGGTGCTGACCGAAGCGCACCTGCGTCGGTGCCCGCGCTGCCAGGAATGCCGGGAGCGATTTGCGGCCGTGTCCCGCCTTCTGGCGGACACGATCCGCGGGCCGAAGCTGGCGTCCTGGTCCCGATCCACGGTGAGCACGGCGGCACGGCGCTGCAAAGAGCGGGTGCGCTGGGCGGCTGCCTTCTCGCTCGCGCTCCTGCTGGCGACGGCGAGCGTTGCGGCCTTCCTCTATCGGGCGGGGGTGCTCGCCCCGGCGCCTCCGGCGCCTGAAGAGCCGTCCCTGTGCGGCGCGGCCCCCGGATGCGGAAAGCTCCCCGATTGCCCCCCCAAAAACCAGAGCCTTTCTGCCCGGTGACAGTCCGGCCGAACCCGCTGCTAGGCGGGGGTGTCGCCCGGGTCGAGGGCGGGGAGCCACCAGGCGTCGGCGAACAGGCGGCGCAGATCTTCCGCAGGCGTGGCGGTCGGGTCCGCGGCCCGGACGGCCGTGCTGGCGGTGTCGCCCGAAAACACGAGCTGCGGCGCGGCCACGGGCCGCGCCGCGCCGCGCCCCGCCGCCGTTCTCACCGCCGGGCGGAAAAAGACGCGCACCCCGACCTGGTCGGGCGGCGGCGGGGCCGGCGCCGGCGCGCGGGCGGCGAGGGCGGCGGCGGGCAGGACGCCGCTGCGGGTTGCGGCGGGTGTCTGTGACCCGCCGGAGGCCGCGACGGGGGCGGGCACGGTGACGGCGATGATCACCCGGGCGGAGGCGGGGTCCACCCGGGCGGCCGTCACCGTGATGTGCGGCGGGAGCGCGCGCGCGAGGGCTTCCCGCAAGGCGTGGTCGCCGGGCGCCGGCGCAGGGAGCGGCGGCTCGGACCGGGGGGAAGGGCCGGGCTCCGGGGCCGTCGGCGCGCCGGTCTCAGGCCGCGGCGGCGTCCGGGGGGGCGGCGCCTCGGCACCCGGCGGTGGCTGCACCACCACGGTGTCTGGGGAGGCCGGCGGCCCCATGAACCCACCCGGGCCGCCCAGCTCACTGCCCTCCCTGTCGAAGTAGACGAAGGCGGCGGCGAACGTCAGCAACAGGAAAATGGCCCCGCCGGCCGCCAGGATGAGCCGCGCGACGCCCTCCCCCTTGCCGGGCGGAAAAAGGCGGTCGAACCACTCCAGCGTCCGATTGGCCGGGTCCGGCCTTTTGGCGGCCCCCTGCGGGGCGCGCGCCTCCCGTTCCTTCTCTTCCTGCAAAAGCGCGCGGCGCTGCATCTGGACGACGCGCTCGAGCTTGTCGCGGTCGGCCTTGTTGCTCCCGTCGAACTCCACGGCCATGCCGTACCACTGCAGGGCGTCCTCGAGTTTGCCCTGCGCCTCGTAGATGTCGCCGAGCAGGGAGCAAGCGGTGGGCGATTCGCGGACCTTGCGCAGCGCCTCCTCGCCGGCGGCGACGGCCTCGTCCCACTGGCCGCGCAGGCGGAGCAGGTGCGCCCGCGCGAGCAGCGGCCCGATAGCCGCCTCCGCATCCTCCTCATAACACGGGGCGGGAGGGTCAGTACGCCTCGCCCCGTTCGCCTCATTGCCAGGCATTGCCGTTTTCGCCCCTGATCCCTTTAGCGCCTGCCGGTGTGGCCGAACCCCCCCGCGCCGCGCGCCGTTTCGTCCAGCGCAGGCTGTTCGTCCCAGACCACCCGCACCACCGGGGCCACGACGAGCTGCGCGATGCGGTCGCCGCGCGCGACGGCGAACGGCTCCGGGCCATGGTTCACCAGGAGGACCTGAACGACCCCCCGGAAGTCACTATCCAGGGTGCCGGGGCTGTTGATCAGGCTGACCCCGTGCCGGAGGGCCAGGCCGGAGCGGGGACGCACCTGCGCCTCATAACCGGGTGGTATCGCTATCATTATACCCGTCGGCACGGCTTTACGCTCGCCGGGTTTGAGGGTGACCTCGCCCTGCACGGCGGCGCGCAGGTCCATGCCCGCCGCCCCGGAGGTTTCGTAAACGGGCAGCGGCAGGTCTTCGGTCCCGGGCACGCGGGCAAGGCGCACGGTGAGGGCGGACTGGCTCATAGGATGTTCAAGACGACGCAGGGGCGACGGATACCTGGAGGGTACCCCGTCACCCCTAAAGCGCGGTCGGTGAAGGCTGGCTCAGCCGGCGACGCGGTTCGCCAGGTCCTGACTGTCGCTTTCCTCCGGCTGTTTGGTCGGCAGCGTGAAGAAGAACGTGGTGCCCTTGCCCACCTCGGACTCGATCCAGATCT
>JAUJNC010000256.1 GCA_030446525.1 Armatimonadaceae bacterium | reverse complement strand
CAGCTTGACCAGCGTCTCTGCCGCCTCGCTGACGGCGGGCGAGTCGGTGCCGTTCTTGGCGACGAACTCCCGCAGGGCGTTCGAGTAGGTCATCAGAGCGGACACCGCCGTATTGAAGCGGAAGTCGCCGAGGTCGTCGGTGACCTTGGCGATCGTCTGGTGCGTCCGCCGCCGAAGCGTCCGCTTGTCCTCCGAGCTCAGGTCTCCAATGCGCGCGGCCCAGTCTTTATCGTAGGATGCCGCCGCTCCCGTAACCGATTCCCACACGCGGTTCAGGAAGCGGAACGTGCCGTTCACGGCGTCCTCGTTCCACTGGATCGTGTCTTCGAAGGGCGCGACGAACAGCATGTACAGGCGCAGGGCGTCCGCGCCGTACTTTTCCGCCATCTCGTCCGGCGTGACGCTGTTGGCCTTGGACTTGCTCATCTTGAGCCACTGGTACTCGATGTCCTCGGGCGCGAATCGGCTCAGCTCCTCCGGCTTGATGGCATGCCCGCTGTGCTTGTCCACCGGGGTCAGGGCCAGCAACATCCCCTGATTGCGCAGCACCAGGAACGGCTCGTCCACGCGGATCAGCCCGGCGTCGTGGAAGACCTTGGTCCAGAAGCGGGCGTACAGCAGGTGGCCGACCGCGTGCTCGCGCCCGCCGATGTACAGGTCGACGGGCATCCAGTAGTCTGCCGCCGCGCGGTCCCAGGGCTCGTCCCGCTCGTGCGGCGACGTGAAGCGCAGGAAGTACCACGACGAGTCCACCGACCCGGCCATGGTGTCGGTTTCGCGCTCGGCGGGTCCGCCACACTTAGGACAGGTGGTCTGGACGAACTCCGGGATGTCGGCCAGCGGCGACTTACCTGTGCCGGTCGGCTTGTAGTTCTCGACGTGGGGCAGCTCGACCGGCAGCTGCTCCCGCGGCACGGGGACCTCGCCGCAAGCGGGGCAGTAGATCATGGGGATCGGCGTGCCCCAGTACCGCTGGCGCGACACGAGCCAGTCCCGCAGCTTGTAGTTGACCTTGCGGACGCCGATGCCCTCCGACTCCATCCACTCGGCGATGCGCCGCGCCGCGACCTTGCAGGGCAGCCCGGAAAAGGCGCCCGAGTTCACCGTGACGCCCTCGTAGCCGGTGTACGGCTCGGTCAGCGTGGCGCCGTCCGGCGGATTCTGCGCCTCCTTCTCGTCGCGGGCGATAACCAAAGGCGTCGGCAGGCCGTAGCGGCGCGCGAAGTCGAAGTCGCGCGCGTCGTGGGCGGGCACGGCCATGATCGCGCCGGTCCCGTAGCCCATCAGCACGTAGTCGGCGACCCACACCGGCACGCGATGCCGGTTCACGGGGTTCACCGCGTAGGACCCGGTGAAGACGCCCGTCCGCTCGCGCCCCTCGGCGGTCCGGTCGATCTCCGACAGCCGGGCCGCCCGCTCGACATAGGCCTCCACCTCGGCGCGCTGCGACGGGGCTGTCGCCTCCTTGACCAGCGGGTGCTCCGGCGCCAGCACGACGAAGCTCATGCCGAAGACGGTGTCCACGCGCGTCGTGAAGGCCCGCACCCTGCCCGCGCAGCCCTCGACGACGATGTCGAACTCCACACCCTCCGAGCGCCCGATCCACTCGCGCTGCTGCGTCTTCACCCCTTCGGGCCACTGGATCCGGTCCAGCCCCTCCAGCAGTTTATCCCCGTAGGCCGTGATCTTGAAGAACCACTGCGGCAGGTCCTTCTTGACGACGGGGCCATCGCAGCGCCAGCACCGGCCCTCGACGACCTCCTCGTTGGCCAGAACGGTCCCCTCGTTGACGCACCAGTTGACGGGCGCCTCCTTGCGGTAGGCCAGGCCGCGCTCATAGAACAGCAGGAACGCCCACTGGTTCCACTTGTAGTACTCGGGCGACGTCGAGTTGATCTCGCGGTCCCAGTCGTAGCCGATGCCCAGCACACCCAGCTGGCGCCTGTACTCGCGCGCCAGGAGGGGGACCACGTCGCGCGGGTTGGTGTTGTTTTTGATGGCGTCCTGCTCGGCCGGCTGCCCGAAGGCGTCCCAGCCCATCGGATGCAGCACGTTGTAGCCACGCATGTGCATGAAGCGCGCGGCCACGTCGCCGGGGACGTAGTTACGGCAGTGCCCGACATGCAGCCCCGACCCGGACGGGTAGGGGAACATATCCAGCACATAGTACTTGGGCTTGTCCCCACCCTCGGTCGTGCGGTAGACGTCGGCCTCCTGCCAGCGCCGCTGCCACTTGGGCTCGATCTCGCGGAACGGGTAGCGGCCGCTCTCCTCCGGGCGGCCGTCGCGGGCGCCATCGGAATGGGGGCGCGTATCGCCTCGCTGGCGAACGTCGCCCGCGGGAATGTTCATAGTTGCCATGTTCGTGTCCCATTAACGGAGACGGGCGGGTGCGTTTGCCCGCCCGTGAAAACCGCTCATCTTCGATTATACGGGCCGCCACCGGGCCTGTCAAATCGTCGGTCTATATGCTGTTCGGGTCCACAACGATCAAGCCTGACCCGAACCCGGCGAACCGGGCGAAGTGTCGGACGTTGAAGGTCAGGACGTGCATGATGCCGTAGACGTGGCAGATGGCGACGAGCCGGGCATCATGAACCTGCTTTCCGATGACCCCCGCCGCCTGCACAAGCGTCTTCCAGGCCGGGTAGATATCGGGCGTTTCGGGCAGGAGTGGAAAGATGGTTTCGAATATCGCCGCCTTCTGCTCCACAACAGCGGGGGCGAACCCGAGGCCATTGTCAGCGGCCGGCCGCGTGGCACTGTTGCGGAACTCGACAAGGTTTTGCGGGGCCGTGCGCAACGTCTCTCCCTGCCCGTGGAGCGTGGAGACTGCGTGCCGGGCAACAGGGTACTGCGCGTCGCTGGTGTTGGCGAGACGCAGCAGTAGCGGGGTGTCCACAAGGTAAACCATACTTATTTCCCGCTCAGTCGTAAAGACTATCGCGGCTGGTGGCTTCGTCAGATAGGGAAACGCCCGCTGGCGAGCCAACACTGAGCAGCAGCGCTTCCCACTCGTCGCGGGGCGTATCCAGCATGACCGGAGCCAGTTTCTCGCGCAGGGTGTTCAGCACAAACTGCTCAGGGGTTGTTCCTTGCCTGCGAGCCTGTTCGGCCAACGCGTCCTCAATGTCAGGTGTCAGCGCGATCGTCATAAGTTACTCCTTTCCCTGTGCATCAGTCAAATTATATCCCTTTTGCTCGGGAGGATGTGTCTTCGACCCGCTCGTTGAACCGTCCTTGAACCGGCAGCCAACTCGGAAACGGCCCAGCCCGATGGCCCGGTTTTAGAACGTCCCCGCGAAATCCAGGGCCGTGCTCTGTGGCGCTTTTTCGGGCGCCTTCCCGAAGGTCGAGCTTTTGACACGTTCCTGGAGTTTTTCGTGGTACAGGTCTTCGTCGATGGGCAGGTCGACCCAGCTGTCGGTCCAGGCGGAAAGGAGCATGGCGTTGGCTAGCTCGACGCCGCGGATGCCCTCCTCGCCGGGCGCCAGCAGCGGCGTCCCCTTCTGTATCGCCTCGACCCAGTTGCGGGTGATGCCCTTATGCCCCTCGCCGCCCTTGACCGGGATGTCGCAGGTCCAGTATTCGGGCTTTGCCATGCGCTGCCGGCTTTCGCGGACGAACTGGCTGGCGGGGACGGTGTTGCGCCAGAAGGTCAGCTTCCCGCCTGCCAGCAGCAGCCGGCCGCGGTCGCCGACGATCTCGAAGGAGTTGGAGCCGGGCGCCTCCCCCGTCGTGGTGATGAAGACGCCCGTCGCGCCGCTTTCGTACTCGACGTAGGCGGTCACGTCGTCCTCGACCTCGATGTCGTGGTACTTGCCGAAATGGCAGAAGGCGCGCACGCGCCGGGGCATGCCGCAGATCCACTGCCACAGGTCGAGGTTGTGCGGGGCTTGGTTCATGAGCACGCCGCCGCCCTCGCCGCCCCAGCTAGCGCGCCAGCCGCCCGAATCGTAGTAGCTCTGGGTCCGGAACCAGTCGGTGATCACGTAGTGCGTGCGCTTGATCGCGCCCAGCTCCCCCGACGTCACCAGCTCCTTCATCTTCTGATGATAGCCGAGCGTGCGCTGGTTGAACATGATGCCCAAGACCCGGCCCGACCGGGCCGCCGTCTCGTTCATCTCCCTTACCTGTTTGGTATACACGCCGGCCGGCTTTTCCACGAGGGCGTGAAAGCCCCGGGTAAGCGCCTGGATGGCGAGCGGCGGGTGGAAATAATGCGGGGTGGCGATCAGGACCGCGTCCACCGCCTGGGAGGCGAACAGGGCGTCGGCGTTTTCGAAGCGCCGGACCTTGTCGCCCCACCGGCTCTGGGCCCACGCGAGCGCGCCGGGATCGATGTCGCATACGACAGCCAGCTCCGCGCCGGGGACGTCGCCCGCGCAGAGATATTGGGCGTGGTGCCTTCCCATGCCGCCCAAGCCGATGATACCGATACGAACGGTGTCCATGCAAATTCTCCCTGACAATGACCTGGCTTTACGGGCTATTCGCTGCGTGCGTCCGGGTCTCCTGCGCCGGACCGCCGGGGCCGGAGGGATCGGCGGGACGCGCGGCGAATAACCAGACAATCACGACGCAGGAGAAGGCTTTGGCGACGATCGCCCCGCTGCCGCACGACGCGCTCGTGCGCGCCTTTTCCGAGACCCCGGCGAACCCGTGGCCCGACATCGACGACCGCGCCGGCTGGGAGCGCGCGGCCGCCACCCCGCACGGCGCGGCGATACGCGACGCCGCGCTCTCCGCCGCCGAAGCGTACGCGGCAGCCCCGGCGGTCCCGCCCACCATGACCGATTTCCTGATCTACACGCGCACCGGTGATCGGGGGCCGTTCCAGGAGCGGCTGGGGGCGCTCAACGCCCGGCTGGACGCCTTCACGCTCGCCGCCTGC
>JAUJNC010000255.1 GCA_030446525.1 Armatimonadaceae bacterium | reverse complement strand
CTGGCCCCGAACGAGGGGAAGGTGACCTACGCGCGCGGCATTCGGGCCACGGCCCTGGCCCTGTACAACCGGCCCGCGGACCGCGCCGCCCTGAAAGATGACGTGTCCTAACTGGTCAAGACGCACCGCAACGGCGCCTACCACTACCACGGGGACCCCGCCGGCAACCCGTCTAGCGCCTACGACAACTCAAACAGCCAGTACGGGCTGCTGGGCGTCTGGTCCGGGGCCGAGGCCGACGTCGACATCCCCGGCGAGTACTGGGCCGCCGTTGAGCGGCACTGGCTCACCGAACAAGCCAAGGACGGCACCTGGGGCTACACCCGCGCCGGCGAGGGGTCGGTGACGATGACGGCCGGCGGCACCGCATCGCTGTTCGTCGCCGAGGATTACCTCTACCGCGCCCAGTTCGGCCTGAAGGTCGGCCGCGAGCCGTTCAGCGAGGCGCTGGGGAAGGCGCTCGACTGGTGGGCCCGGGGGGACCAGGCCGTCAGCATCACCAGCGCCTGGTGGGGCTACGCGCTGTACGGCATCGAGCGGGTCGGGCTCGCCTCGGGGTTCAAGCACCTCGGCGCTCACGACTGGTACCGCGAGCTTGCGGCGCAGGTCATCAAGCGGCAGGCCCCCGACGGGAGCTGGGGCAAGATGTACGACAACGCCTACGCGCTATTGTTTCTAGCCCGCGGGCGCCACCCGATCCTGATGAATAAGCTCCGCTTCGACCGCGCGGGGGTCATCGGGGAGCAGCAGGGCTACTGGGCCAACCGCCCGCGCGACGCCAGCAACCTCGCCCGCTTCGCCGGCAAGCGGCTCGAGCGCCCGCTTAACTGGCAGGTGCAGGGGATCGACCGCCCCTGGCAGGACTGGCTCGACGCGCCGGCCGTTTCGCTGGCCAGCCATACCACCCCGTTCATCACCGACGCGCAGTGCGACAAGCTCCGCAGCTACATCGAGGCGGGCGGGTTGCTGTACCTGAACGCCGACGGGGAGGAAACGGCCGAGTTCGACGCCTTCGCCCGCCACCTGTGCCGCCGCCTGTTCCCTCGGTATGCGCTGCGGGACATGCCACCCAACCACGCGCTGTACGGCGTGATGTACAAGGTCGACCCGCGCCCGCCGCTCAAGTACGTGACGAACGGCGTCCGGGCGCTGGTCGTGTACTCGCCGCGGGACATCGCCCAGCACTGGCAGGTGCGCGATGAGAAGAAGCAGGAGGCGGCGTTCCAGCTCGGTACCAACCTGTTCCTGTACGCCGCCGGCAAGCGCGAGCTGCGGAACCGGCTCGACTCGCCGCACATCACCGCGCCGGACGGCCCGCCGCCGCTCGGGACGGTGCGTGTGGCGCGCGTGCAGTACGGCGCCAACTGGGACCCCGAGCCCGGCGCGTGGCGCCGCTTCGCCAACTGGTTCGTGCGGCAGACGGGGGTCGGGCTCCAGGTGCAACCGGTCGAGCTGAAGGAGCTGCGTCCCGGGGCGGCTCAGGTCGCCCACCTGACCGGGACCGGCACGTTTAAGCCGAGTGACGCCGAGGTGGCGGCACTTAAGACGTTCGTGGAGGCGGGGGGGGTGCTGTTCGTCGACGCCTGCGGCGCGTCGGCCGAGTTCACCAAGTCGGCCAAGGCCGCGTTGGCGCGGGCGTTCCCCGGGGAGGCGCCGCAGACCCCCTCCACCCGTCACCCGCTGCTGCGGACCGGGCAGCCCGGCATGGACGACCTCCGCAAGGCGCGGCTCCGCCCGTATGCCAAAGAGAAGGTCAGCCGCAGCCCCGGCGGGTTGCAGGTGCTCCAGACCGGCAAGGGCCACGTGGTAATCACCCCGATCGACGTCACCAGCGGCCTGCTCGGCACCCAGACCTGGGGCATCTACGGCTATGAGCCCAAGTACGCCCACAGCATCGTCAAGAACGTCATCTTCTGGACGCTGGACGGGCAGCCGTCGCGGTGACACGAGGAACCGCTTCACGCGGCAGCCTCCAAATAATTCGGGGCCGCCCCGAAATCTACCCAACTCGCAAGCCCCGCTCGTGTCTACCTTCCGCCGCGCCGGGCGGCGTGGGATCGGGCGAGAGTCGGGCGGGTATTGGGAGGCGAGAATGACTACGACTGATGAAGCACTGCTTGACGTCACGGACCAGGAAGTCGTCGCGCTGAGCCGGCTGTTCGGATTGCTCGGCGAGCCGACGCGCGTGCGCATCCTGCTGCTGTTGTGCCGCGGCGAACAGAACGTGTCGCGTTTATGTGAACTGCTCAAGGTCCGGCAGCCCACCGTGAGCCACCACCTCGGCCTCCTCCGCCGCGGCGGCCTGCTGACAAGCCGGCGCGAGGGCAAGTCGATCCACTACGGACTGGACGGCAAGCTCGACTACTCGGAGGGTTGCGAGTTAAGCATCCGCAGCACGGCGGGGGTGCGGATCCGCATCGCAAAGTAGGGCTAACCAGCGGACAATCACCGCGAGATCGCCCCACGCGCGTGTTCCCGTTCAATCCACCCGCACCCGGCTGGCCTCGTCATCCCGGGCGTCGTTTTCGAACGTCCGGGACGGGTCAACAATGATCCGGCCGGCCTCGTCCCGCGTGATGGCGTAGCGGGGGAGCGGGCGGCGGGCGGGGGCCTTGGTGACGTCGCCGTTGGCGTCGAAGCGGGCGCCGTGCTTGGGGCAGACGATCGCCTTACCCTTCACCTTCAGCAGAGTCTGTTTATGGGTGCGGGTCGAGCTGAGCGCTTCGAGCCGTGCCATTGTCGCGGACGATAGGCAACCCGTGCGACGGCGGGCGGTCAGGTACGCGCTGTCGGCGGGTAGTCGGCGGCAAGGCTGACGTCGATGATCTGGGCGGGGGCGCTGGCCTCGCCAACGCTGCCGCCAGCGGCGTACGCCGCACATGTGGTGGCCGCCGCGACCACACCAATAAACATCCGGCGGAGTTCATCCTTCGGCACGGCAGCCCTCCGCCTTGTACACGCTCTGGCACGAGAGCGCCACTGAAAGGGGGCGGTGGCACAGGCATGTATTCATGCCCGTGGGCCTAACCGGCACCGACCCACGGGCAAAAGCGTACTTGCTCGTGCCACCGATATTGATCAAGCTGGGCCAAACGCCCGGATCGCTTCTCACGCACCATGCTGCCCAAACCGGGGCAGGAACCCCACGCCCTTGCCACGACCGGACGCCCGCCCGACCGTCATCCTGGAGCGCAGCGAAGGATCTCAACTGTCCTGCCTGAGCATGTCTCCTGTTTGGAGCGGTTGAGATCCGTCTGTTGCGCCCAGAATGACGGGTCAGGCGGGCGGTTCGGCGAGCCGCGTCCCCAAGTTCCTAACTTCACCGATGCCCATCCGGGCCTCCGCTGCGGCAGCCTGCGGCTTGCACTTGCAACGCAGACCCGAAACGGAAGTCGCGATCCATTAAAACTGATACCCGGACGATCACGCGGAGCTGGAAGTCGGCTTCGTCCTCGTCTTCCTGCGTGAGCAGGACCGTCGGGTGGCGTGAGCCAGAAGCTGAGGCTGATGACCGGGCCGGCGTAGACCGACGTGCCCTCGTAGTGGCCCAGTCCTCGTACACGCTCTCGACCACCAGCTCGCCCCCGAGGAAGATGTGCCGTTGGCGAACCCGTACGCGCGCCGAAGGTGCGCCAGCTCGCCCTCGACCTCATTCTCGCCGCCAGCGTTGAACACGCCCTCGATCTCGGTTTCGAGCACGAGGTTGTACAGGAAGACCCAGTTTTATCGTCCTTCTGGACCAGCAGCTTGGTCTCGAAGCCGAGGAAGTCCTCGCCGATCTCGCCTCGTTGTAATGCCGAAGCCGACGACGTCCTCGACCGGGTTGCTGAGGTAGACGATGGCCTCGACGTCGACCGAGCGGAATCCTCGACGCCGTACTCGTCGTCGGAGTCTTCAGGTGCCGCCAAGGGCAGGTAGACGGCCAGGCTGTCGGTCACGCCGAACTCGAGCCTCGCGGAAGTCGATGCGGTTGAAGCCGGCGTCCTCGTCGGTGTGGTGCTTCCAGGTGGTCCAGTGCTCGAATTCGAAGTCGCCCTTGCCCATCGGGTAGGTGTCGTTGCTGAACGTGAACGGGCGGGGGTCGGCCGATGCGACCGTAGCAGAAGCAACCAGTGCGGCCGCGAAGGCCAACGCGCGGTGAGCGGACATGGACTCGATCTCCTTCTTCCCGACTCGGGACTGAGAGTAAGTGGCTGATACTGAGAACCAGTCTCAATTCAAAAAAGAATAGAGACGATGCACCGCGTGTCAAGGGCTGACTCGGGAATCGGCGTGGCCGCGCACGGGCGACGCGCCGCCCCGCAACAAAACTGCGGGGCTTCATATCTGGGGCGAATTGCTGAATCCGGGAGCGGTTCGGGGCAGAAATTGAAGCAACGCGGACGACACCCGGCTCGCCCTGAGAGAGTATGTGAAGTTTTCTGCGGCAAGTGGCTCGCGCGGCTCGCCGGCAGTCTCAGGGCAGAAACGCGGGCGAGACGCCCGCGCCATGCGGAAAGTTCAAAGACTGTAAGTTGAGCGAACGCAGAAGCTTAGGCGGCGTACACGCCAGCCCTGTCCCGCGCGCCCGGGATCTCGCGGGGCTCGCCGTCGCCGCGCGGGCGGTCCTGCAATTCCGGATGCTCATACTGCTCGGCGCAGAAGCGCGCGATTGCTTGCAGCCCCTCGCCGTACCACCGGGCGGCATCAGGGTTTGCGCTCAGGGCGTCTGGCACGATCGACCAGGTGTCGGCGGACTCGATCAGAAAATTGTGGTGGGCGCGGCAGAGGCGTGAAAGTTTTTCCTCGTCGCCCGTCGCCACCGCGTCGAACAACATCCGCCGAAGCTCCGCCGGGTCCGGCGGCGGGGCCGCAGGTGACTCAGGGGCTGCCTCGACGGGCGCCGGCACGCCGCGGGGCATGTGAACCCGATCCTCGACAGGTCGAGGGGTGGCACGGGTGGCACGGGTCCGTTTGAACAGGTCGAGCAGGCCCATGCCGTGATCCCTTCGTCTGAAAGCCGCAATGCCAGTCAGGAGCGATTCTTGTACGTGTCGCCCCGTGGCGAGACCGGCTCCTCCACCTCCTGCCGCGGGGAAAACAAAAGCGATACGCTACGAGTCTTGCGGGGTTCATCCCCAGGCGAGGCGCAACTGCTCACCGGCCCACGGGTTTACGTCGCGCGGGCGGATCCACTCGGTGCGGGCGTACTGCTCCGCCAACGTGAGACGAGGCCCGATCCGCACGTCCCGCGCGAACAGGCCGCGGAGCAGTTCGGGGCAGTTGCACTCGCGGCTGCGGTGCAGCAGCACCACGTGCTCCGGCAGCGCCAGCCCGCGGCGCTCGCAGCGGTCCAGCACCTGCCGGACGGCGTCAAACGCCTGCTGGTTTGACAGGTGTCCCCGGCCCCCGGTGATCCGCTGCTTCAGAAACCCCGGCCGCGCGCTGTCCTGCTGCATCTGCGGGTCGTAGTTGCTCTCGATGGCCAACACGTCGAGCCCGCAAAACATTTCAAGGAGGCGGGCGGGGACGTGGCCGAGGTCGGTCGCCCAGCCGACCCGCCAGCCGAAGCCGTCGAACAGGAACCCGTGCGAGCCGTTGTGGTCGTGGGCGAAGGGAATGGGCCGGACGCTCAGGCCGGGCAAGGGCTCGAAGGGTTGCTCATCAAAACCGCTCACGAGCGCGGCAAAGGCACGCGCCTGCCCGTGGGCGACATCAGGCGCTCCCGCGTAACGCAACAGGTCCGCGACCCGCCGGGCATGGCAGAACACCCGGAGGCCCCGGCGGACAATCGTCGTGAGCCATCTGCCGCTGAAATGGTCCCGATCGAGGTGCGTCAAACAGACGGCCGACACGTCCGCCACCGTCACGCCCGTGCCTGTCAGACGCGCCGCCGCGATGCGCGGCGCAATCCCCGCGTCCACCAGGATGACCCCCGCCGGCGTGCGCAGGACGGTACAGTTTCCCGCCGACCCGCTCGCCAGCACACATAGCTCGACGGCCATCCGTGTCCTTCGCCTCCTAGGTGCCTGTATTGGTTTGAGCCCGCGGCGCTCCGCGCCGTATTGGAGGTACGCGGGCGGGCACGCGGCACTTCCACTTGGAGAAGCCGTGCGAGCAAAACCGGGGCAGGTCGAGCACGCCCCTGCCACCACCAGGCACGCGGAGTGGGTCCCAGGGTCTTAGATCGGAAAAACACACCTAAGAACTACAAAAAAAAGACATGAAATAGTATTTCGTATTGATGTTTAATACGTCGGG
>JAUJNC010000254.1 GCA_030446525.1 Armatimonadaceae bacterium | reverse complement strand
CCATGATCGCCGCCTCGGCCAGAGCCGTCGCGCCGTCGTACAGCGAAGCGTTCGCGACGTCCATGCCCGTGAGCTGGCAGATCAGGGTTTGGAACTCGTAGATGCTTTGCAGGTTGCCCTGGGACACCTCCGGCTGGTAGGGCGTGTAGGCGGTGTAAAACTCGGAACGGCCCGTGACGTGGGCGACGACCGGGGGGACGTAGTGGTCGTAGATGCCCGCGCCCAGGAAACAGGGGTAGCGGTCCATGTCGGCGTTCTTGGCGGAAAGGGCGAGAAGATGTTTGCGCAGCGCGATGTCGTCCAGGGCCGGGGGGAGCGGGGAGAAATCGGCCCGCTCGCGGATCTCCGGGGAGACGGGCGCAAATAGTTCGGCAATGTCCTGCGCGCCGATCGCCGCCAGCATCTTGGCGCGGTCGGCATCCGTGTTCGGGATATACGACAAGGGGCGGAACCTTCCTAAGGGCTTCTTTATTCGCCGATCTCGGACTTGTATGTGTTGGCGTCCAGCAAGGACTGTGCCTGGGACGGGTCCTTAAGCTTGACCTTGATCATCCAGCC
This sequence comes from Armatimonadaceae bacterium, assembly GCA_030446525.1. The sequence goes on along the minus strand of JAUJNC010000254.1, from coordinate 5,055 downwards.
TTTTTCGTAGGGCGATTCGTTGATGGCGGCCTCGGAGCCGGCAAGGGTGTCGTTGACCTCCACGACCTCGCCCGACACCGGAACGTACAGTTCGGAAACGGCCTTGACCGACTCGACGGTGCCGAACGCCTCGTCCGGGGAAAGGACGCGCCCGACCTCCGGCAGCTCGATATAAACGATATCCCCCAGCTCTTCCTGGGCATGATCGGTGATGCCGATGGTGACGACGTCGCCGTCTATCCTGGCCCACTCGTGCGACTTCGTGTACTTTAGCTCCGGCGGAACATCCGACATGTGGTCTGCACCCTCCTCAGACGTTGACGTTTTTGTAGAACGGAAGCGGAACGACGCGCGCCGCGTGGCGCGCGTCCCGGATGAGGACGTCCAGGGGCGTCCCCGCGTCGGCGTGTGCGGCATCCACGCGGGCCAGGGCGACCCCCTTGCCGCGCGCGGGCGAGAACGTGCCGCTCGTGACCGCGCCCACCGGGGTGCCGCCGTCGGGGGCGTGGACCGCGTAGCCCTCCCTCGGGATCGCCCGGCCTTCCATCTCAAGGCCGACCAGCAGCCTGCGCTTGGGGGCGTTCTTCATCTGGCTCAGGGCGTTCTTGCCGACGAAGTCGCCGCGCTTGCCGGTCTTTACCACCCAGCCCAGCCGCGCCTCGTAGGGGTGGGTGTGCTCGTCCATCTCGTGCCCGTACAGCGGCAGGGCCGCTTCCAGGCGCAGCGTGTCCCGGGCGCCCAGGCCGCACGGGACGCCGCCCCTGTCTACCAGGTTTTGCCAGAGCCCCCGGGCCGCCTCGGCGCGGCAGAACAGCTCCACGCCGTCCTCGCCCGTATAGCCCGTGCGGGCCGTGATCGTCTGCGCGTCGGCTACCACGGTCTCATCCAGGCCGAAGCGCGGCAGCAGCGCCACTTGGCGGTCGGAAAGCGCGTCGACCAGCCCGATCGCCCCGGGCCCCTGCACCGCGATGAGCGCGGTCTCGGCGGTCTCGTCTTCCAGGATGAGGTCGCCCCGCCCCACGGCGTGGTGGCGCATCCAGGCCAGATCCTTGTCCCGGTTGGAGGCGTTCACCACCACGAGGAACTCCTGCCTGCCCAGCCGGTACACGATGATGTCATCTATTATACCCCCCGCGTCGCGGCAAAACAAGGAGTACTGCGCCTGGCCGCCTTCCGGGGAAAGCCGGGACACGTCGTTCACGGTCAGGTACTCCAGGTACGGCAGGGCGGATGCGCCGCGAACACGGATGCGGCCCATGTGCGACACGTCGAACAGGCCGACCCCCTCCCGCACCGCGCGGCACTCCGGGAGCACGCCCTGGTACTGCACGGGCATCTCCCATCCGGCGAAAGGAACCAGGCGCGCGCCCGCCTTTTTATGCGCCTCATACAGCGGTGTTCGTAGCATTTCCGGTTTCGCTTTCTTCGTCAAGGCCGCAGGCCTTGCGGCGTATCAACAGCCCGGTTGTCATCGCCCTTAGGGTTCGCGGCGAGGCGGGGCGCTTCCTTCCCCACCTGGCTGTCCGTTGCGCGATTTTAAATGCCGTTATTTAGCAAGACCGTTATTTGACAAGACCGAGATACAGAGTTATACTAAGCTCGCAACTGCTCATTTTTTGCTCATTTTACCCGACGGAGGTTTACCCGCGAAGATGCGTCATGCGACGGACGAGGTGAACGGCTACCGCAGAAGGAAAGTGCCCGAAAGCGGGGCGCAGCCGCCTCGGGTACCAGTCCCGGCGGGTTTTTCCTGAGCCGAACCACGGCCGCCTTCATACCCGTATTGTAGGGCGGCCTTTTCTGTTCGCGGAAGATCCGCCATGAACAGAAAAAAAGCGATAGCCCGGCTCAAGCCGGGGACCACGGCAGAAAGCTCGCCGGCGGCTGAAGGCCGGAACATCGGCAGAGTCAATACCAGTAAGAAAACGGGGAACTACAGGGTGGAGATTCAAGAGTTAGGCGGCGAGTTCGCACCGATCGAGCGAATCGCGGAGGGGTGAAGACCCGCGACGATGATCTGCTGGGTGGGCATCGGGGACGATGCCGCGGCCCTGCGCGTCGCCACAGACAAGCTATGCGTTGTCACCACGGACATGATCTTCGAAGACGTGCATTTCCGGCTCAAGGGCGAGATTGCCCATCGTCTCGGCTGGAAAGCCGTAGCCATCAACCTCTCGGACATCGCCGCCATGGCCGCCCTGCCGACCTTCACCTTCGTGGCGGCGGCTTTGCCGGCGGACACGACCGTCGATTTCGTGGACGAGCCTGTACCGCGGGATGCGCGACGTATGCGCCCGCTACGGCGCGGTCATCGCCGGGAGGTACACCAACGTCTCCCCGGGGCGCGCGGTGCGCTCGACCCCGTTGGGCGTTGTGTATCAGCGCCTGATCGCGGTGCGGTGCGTGGCCGTGCCGGGCGACGTGATCCTGGTGACCGGTTCGCTCGGGGACGCGGCGGCCGGGCTGGCGCTCCTGGAGGCGGAAGGCTTGTCCGAGGCCGAGCGCATCGCCCCGGACGCGGTCGCCGCCCAGCTCAAGCCGACGCCGCGCGTGTATGAGGCGCGCGCTGCCGCCCGCACCGACGGGGTCACCGCGATGATGGATGTGTCCGACGGCTTGCTGGGCGACCTGCGCAAGCTTTGCCGGTCGAGCCGCGTGGGCGCCTCCGTGCGGCGCGAGGCGCTGCCGGTCGGACGGGCGGCGCAGCTCGTCGCGGAGCGGCTCCATGCGGATCCGGAGCGCTGGGCGCTCTACGGCGGCGAGGACTACGAGCTGCTGATGACCGTCGCCCCGGACCGCGTGGAGGCCGTCCGCGCCGCCGTCGAATCGACCGGCACCCCGATCTGCGTCCTGGGCGAGGTGACCGCAGCGCCGGAGGTGGTCGTTGTCCGCGCCGATGGCACCCGCGAGCCGGTGCGGCGGGGGTGGGACCATTTCGCCCCTCGGCATGGCGGGCGGTGACCCCTGCCGGGACGGCGGGGTCAGCCGGGAAGTCTCCTCGGAGGCGGCGACGCGCGCGCTCGCGGCGCGGCTAGCCCCCCTGCTCCAGCCCGGCGACGTGCTCTGCCTGTACGGTGACCTTGGCGCGGGCAAGACGACCTTCGTTCAGGGGCTCGCCCGCGCCCTGGGGGTGGGCGCGCCCGTGACCTCGCCGACGTTCACGATCGTCCACGAGTACCACGACGCGCGGCTGCCCCTTTTCCACTTCGACATGTACCGGCTGGCCGGGCCGGCGGACCTCGCCGGCCTGCCCTTCGACGAGTACCTGTCGGCGGGCGGGGTGGCCGTGATCGAGTGGGCGGACAAGATCACCCCCGCGCTGCCGGCCGAGCGGCTAGACATCTGCCTGGGCGAGGAGGACGGCGCCACGCGGCGGATCACTTTGAACGGGCGCGGCGTGCGGTGGGCGCCGGTCGCGGCCGTGTGGGGGAGGGCGCCGGCGTGCTGATACTCGCCCTGGACACGTCCGGCGACGTTTGTTCCTTGTGCCTTTCCGAGGGCGCGCGCGCGCGCGGCGTGTCCCACTTCCGGCACGAGCGGCGCCTGTCGGAGCGTCTTCCCCGCCTGGTGGAGTTCGTTCTGCGCGACGCGGGGGTAGCGTTGCGTGATGTGGAGGCGTTCGCGGTGGGGCGGGGGCCGGGGTCTTTCACCGGCGTGCGTGTCGCCGTAACGACGGCGAAAACGCTGGCGCACGCTCTGCGGCGCCCCCTGGTGGGAGTCTCCTCGCTCGACGCGCTGGCCGAGCCGTTCGGTTTCCTCAAGGGTGCCGGCATCGTCACCCTGGCCCCCGCGCGCCGGGGCGAGGTGGTGGCCGGCTGGGACCGCGGCGGCGAGGGGGAAGGGGTCGCCCCCGCGGGGGATCCCGCCCTGGTGCCGGTAGGGGAGGTGCTTCCCCGTGCGTCGCATCTGCTCGGGGACGTTTCGTGCTTGCTCGTCTGCGGCGAGGCGGTGAGCGCCTACCCGCAGCTGGAATCGGCGACCGTCTCCGCGCGCCCCACCTTCGTTTCCGCCGCCTCGGTCGCCAGCCTGGCGGCTCTGCGGCTCCAGCGCGGCGAATCGGACGATCCGTTTACGCTGACGCCGCTTTACGTCGCTCCCTCCCCGGTGGGGTGACCATTCAAAGCGTCACCCCCTATTCTCCCGCCCCCTTGTTGCCAATAATTGGAGGGCTGTGCTAAACTGTGGTGACAGTTTATTTCGTCGCGGGCGCCCTGTCTGACCCGGGAAGGAATGTTGGTTGAAGGTCACGGAGATCTGCGTTGTTCCCGAATCACGTCACATCCGCCTGACGGTGGAGATGCCCGATCCCGACCGCTTCCTCACGTCGCAGGTGCCGCATCTGCCGAAGATGCTCTTCCGCCTCTTCCCCCATCTGGCCCATCACAAATGCGATAACGATAACGGCTACACGTTCCGGCAGGAGTGCCGGGCCACCGAGATCCCCCACCTTTTCGAGCACCTCATCATCGAGCTGCAGGCGCAAGCGCAGCCGGCCGAGGTGCTGCGCGGCGAAACGCAGTGGAACTGGCGCGTGGACCCGCGGGGCCGCTTCCACGTCTATGTGGACTACGAGAACGAGCTGCTGGCCGTGGGCGCCATACGACTGGCCGAGCGTCTCATCCGCGCGCTGGACCGGCGCGACCTGGAAGCGGTGGATACGGAGGCGGAGATGGCGCGCCTTCGGGATCTGGCGCGCCTGGGGCGCGAGCTGGCCGGTCACACCGTGGACGTGGACGGCCCGGTTATGGATGCCAAATCCTGGTCGGCCGTCACCTTCTCCACCGACGCCGCCTAGCCGGCGGCGGGCTTTGCCCGGCCAACCCACCTCGGTTCCAGCCAGATGCCCTGGCGAAACCTGGTTCTTTTGCCAGCATAACTTATCTGCGATATCGTTCACAAACCGCCGATAAGGTAAGCATGAAAAGAACCAAACGATTCTCGTGTTTTTCATTCGTCTGCCGCGGCCTGGCCGCGCTAGCGGCGGCCTGCGCGCTGCCTCTGGGCTCCCCGGCCGCCGAGCTGCCGACGCTGAACCTGCGCCGCGCCCAGAGCCCG
>JAUJNC010000253.1 GCA_030446525.1 Armatimonadaceae bacterium | reverse complement strand
TAGCAGTTGGCGACCTCCTCGGGCTGGCCGGGCCGCTGCATCGGCGTGTTTTTGCCGAACTGCTCGACCTTCTCGGGCGGGAAGGTCGACGGGATCAGCGGCGTCCAGATGGGGCCGGGCGCGACGCCGTTGACCCGGATCCCTTCCTGCGTGAGCGCCTGCGACAGCGACCGCGTGAAGGCGACGATCGCGCCCTTGGTGGCCGAATAGTCCAGCAGCTGTGGGCTGCCCTTGTAGGCCGTGACCGAGGTTGTGTTGATGATCGCGCTGCCCTTCTGGCCGCGCAGGTGCCTGAGCGCCGCCTTGGTCAGGAAGAAGTAACCGAAGATGTTGGTGCGGAACGTGCGCTCGAGCTGCTCGGCGGTGATGTCTTCGATGCTTTGCTGCGGGTGCTGCTCCGCGGCGTTGTTCACCAGGATGTCCAGCTTGCCCAGCTCCCGGACCGTGCGCTCGACCGCCTGCTGGCAGAACGACTCGTCGCCCACGTCTCCCGCGATGAGGACGCAGCGGCGGCCTTCCGCCTCCACCTGGCGCCTGGTCTCCTCGGCGTCATCGTGCTCGTTCAGGTACACGATGGACACGTCCGCGCCTTCCTTGGCGTAGGCGATGGCGACCGCCCGGCCGATCCCGCTGTCGCCGCCGGTCACCAGGGCGGCCCTGCCGGTCAGCTTGTTGCAGCCGCGATACGCAGGATCCTCCGCCACCGGGCGCGGTGTCATCTCGGACTCTATGCCGGGCCGCTGGTCCTGTTGCTGCGCTGGCTGCTGATTTCCTGCCATCTTCCCCTCCTGCCAAGACTACTACCAGGGACGGTATTCCCGCGCGAGGGGGATGGGAAACATCGGCCCCGCGGGAAAAAATGGGAAACGGGCGAGACGATAAAGGCAAGTACCGGCAGAAAGGTGTGACAAGAAAGAAGGGCGGGGCCGGGTGTCGCGCCGGGCGGAGCAGTAAACGGGGCCGGCCGTGTGTAATATGGCGGTATGGAAACCGGGACCGGTCATGGCGGCGGACACGACCCGCTCAGGATCGCGATGTTCACCGAGGCGTACCCGCCGATCATCAGCGGGGTGGCCCTTGCCACCCGGACTCTGGTCGGGGGGCTCCGCGCGCGGGGGCACGTGGTCGACCTGTTCGCGCCGCGTCACCCGCACCAGCCCCCCGCGGAAACGGGCACGCGGCGCCTCCCGTCGGTCTCACTGCCGCTGCCGGGCTGGATCCCGCTCAGCCTGCCCCTTTCGCCCGCCCTGTTCCGGCAGATCGCCGGGCGCCGCTATGACGTCGTGCACACGCAGCACCCCTTCCTGCTGGGCCGGGTGGCGCGGGCGCTCGCCCGGCGGCAGGGCGCGCCGCTCGTGGCGACCGTGCACACGCAGTACGAGCAGTACGTCCACTACTGGATGCCGTGGCGCCCGCCGGGGCGCTGGATCGTGCGCCGGATTGTCCGCGACTTCTGCAACAGCTGCGATGCGGTGGTGACGGTGGCCTCCGGCATGGCCGCCCTGCTGGGCGCGTACGGCGTGACCCGGCCCATCGAGGTGATCCCCAACGACCTGGATCAGGACGCGTTTCTCGGGGCGAACGGCGCCGGCGTGCGCGAGGAGCTGGGGCTGGCGCCGCACGAGGCGTTCCTGCTCAGCGTGGGCCGGCTGGCGCCGGAGAAGAACCTGTCGTTCCTGCTGGACGCCCTGGCGCCGCTCCTGCGGGAGGGGCCGCCGGCGCGTCTGGTGTTGGTCGGCGACGGGCCGCTGCGGGCGGAGCTGCAGCGGCGCGTCGCGCGGGAGCGGCTGCAGGGCCGCGTGCTGTTCACCGGCGCCCTGCCGCACGCGGCGACGGCGCGCTTCTACGCCGCGGCCGACGTGTTCCTCCTGCCCAGCGTGACCGAGGTGAACCCGCTCACCCTGGGGGAGTCGCTGGCCTCGGGCACGCCGGTCGTGGCGGTGGACTCGTTCAGCGCGCGCGAAGCGATCGCGCACGGGCGAAGCGGGCTGATCGTGCCCCACGACGCCCGCGCCTTTTGCGGCGCGCTCGCCGCTCTGCTCGGGCAGCCCGAGGCGTACCGCCGGATGGGCCGCCAGGCGAAGGACGCGGCGCGGCGCCGCAGCGGCGGCGATGCGGCCGAACACGGGCCGGGAGCAATGGCCCGCCGCCGCGCGGCAGGCGCGGCCGTAGCGCCCGCGGGGGCGCGCCGGGTTTCCCTCCGGAATATGCCGGGTACAAGGCTATACCGCGAACATGAAGATCCGGCTCGTGAGCATCTGGGAAGCGTTCCGCACCTCGTTCTGGTTCGTGCCCACCGTGATGGCGTTCGGGACGCTGGGGTTCGCGCTGGGCATGGTCGCGCTCGACCGGGCGGCGGAGGGCACCTGGCTGCAAAGGTCCGGCTGGATCTACCGGGGCGGTCCGGAGGGCGCGCGCACGCTGCTTTCCACCGTGGCCGGGTCGGTCATCACGGTGGCGGGGACCGTCTTCTCGATCACGATCGCCGCGCTCACGCTGGCCTCGTCGCAGTTCGGGCCGCGCATGCTCCACTCGTTCATCCGCGACACCGGCAACCAGATCACGCTGGGCACCTTCGTGGCCACGTTCCTGTACTGCCTGGTGGTTCTGCGCACCGTGCGCACTGCGGGCGAGGACGTGATCCTGACGCAGGCGTTCGTGCCGCACCTGTCGGTGACGGTGGGCGTGCTCCTGGCCGTCCTCAGCCTGGGCGTCCTGATCTACTTCATCCACCACGTCGCCAGCTCCGTCCAGGCGAGCCACCTGATCGCGGTGATCGGGGACGACCTCGACCAGGCGATCGACCGGCTGTTCCCCGGCACCGTCGGGCGCCCCGCCCACGAGCACGGCAAAAGCGACGCCGGCGCGCGCCAGGACATCCCGGCGGATTTCGAGGAGAGCGCGCGGCCCGTCCTGTCGGCCGGGACCGGCTACCTCCAGGCCGTCGACGAGGAGCGCCTGCTCCAAATCGCGAGCGAGCAGGACGTGGTGCTGCGCCTCAACCACCACCCGGGCGAGTGGGTCGTGCGCGGCAACCTGCTCGCCGACGCCTGGCCCGGCGGGCGCGTCGGACCCGCCCTCACCGACGAGCTGAACCAGTCGTTCCTCCTGGGCGCGCGCCGCACCCTGACACAGGATGTCGAGTTCCCCGTGAACCAGCTGGTGGAGATCGCGCTGCGGGCGCTGTCGCCGGCCATCAACGACCCGTTCACCGCCATGGCGTGCGTGGACCGGCTGGGGGCGGCGCTGTGCCACCTGGCCCACATGCCGTTCCCCTCGCCCTACCGCTACGACGCCGCCGGGCGGCTGCGCGTGATCGCCGAGCCCGTCACGTACGCGAGCCTGGTGAACACGGCCCTGGGGCCGATCCGGGAGTACGGCAGCACGAGCAGCCTGGTGTCGGGCCGGCTGCTGGAAACCATCGCCCTGATCGCCGGGCACGCCGGGGGCGCCGTCCGGCCCGAAGACCTCGCCGCGCTGCGGCGGCAAGCCGACTGGATAGACGAAGGCTGCCGCGAGCGCCTGTGCACCGCGGCGGACCGCAGGGAAGTCCACGCGCGCTACCGGGCGGCCCTGGCGGCGCTGGACGAAGCCGAGCGCGGCGGAAGCCGCCTGCCCGCGCGCACGGAACCGGTGGCGAGCCGCTGACCGGATCGCCGGCCCCGGCTCAGGGCGCGGTTCTCACTTCGCCGGCTCGGGGCGGGACCCATTCGAGGACCTGATTGTCCGCCAGCAGACGCCGGCGCAGGTCTGCGTAGGGCACCTTCTGGACCGACGTCCCGCCGTCGATGGCCAGGCACGCGGCGGCGGCGGCCGACTGGCCCAGGATCAGGAAGACCGGCTCCATGCGGATCGAGCCGTAGGCGATGTGCGAGGACGACAGGCACACCGGCACCAGTAGGTTGGCGCACTCGCTTTCCCGGGGGACGATCGATCGGTAGGCGATCTGGTAGGGCGGGAAGCCGCCGGTCTCAACGTTGCCCTCGTTGCGGGCCACCCACCGGCCGTCCTCGAGCCGCGCGACGCGCTGGCAGTTGTGCGAGTCCATGGTGTAGGCGGCCAGCCCGACCGGGTCCTCCGCCGTCGCTTTGCCCCGGCAGTGGCGCTCGTTCATCACGTAGTCGGAGACCATGCGGCGCCCCTCGCGCACGTACAGCTCGTGCGGCCATCCGCCGCTGTCCACGAACTCGTCGCGGGGCAGCCCCCACGCGTTCACTTCGTCGCGTATGTGCCGGGGGACGCGCTCGTCGTGGCACAGGAACCACATCAGGCCCTGCTGGTAGGTGACGTGGTCCTGGAAGATCCGCTCGCGCGTCTGGTAATCGCCGTCGGGCCACTCGTAGTTCCTCCCGATGTTGTCCGTCGAAAAGCCGCCGTAGTTGTTGGTGTCGGTCTTGCCGCCCGGCATCGTCTTGGTCAGCTTCAGAACGTCCCACACGCCGGCGTTGAGGTAGCGCGCCAGCAGGGTGTAGCGCTCGGGGTCGTAGCCGGCGGGCCTGGGGAAGGCGAGCCGGTCGGCGGCCCTGGTCAGGCACATGCGGAAGTTGTAGGCCTGCACGCGGCGGTCGCCCTCGCCCTGCCGGCCCGGGTCTTCCCCCGAGATGCCCTGGAGCAGGCCGCTGGCCGGGTCGCCCTCCCGGACGAAGGGGTCGACCGGGACCTTGAAGTTGTGGTTGGGGTGCCCGAAGTGGACGCCGTTCAGGGTTTCGCCGTACCGGGCGTTGGCCTCGCGCCCGACGGTGTACGAGACGCCGGCCCTGGCCAGCAGGTCGCCCTCGTAGGTCGCATCCACGAACACCTTGGCACGGAAGACGTTGCCGCCCTCCGTGACGATCTCGGCGATGCGGTTGCCATCCTTCTTGACGGACCGGAGGCGCTGCTCCCGGAACACGGAGGCGCCCGCCTCCGTGACCATGTCGTTCATGACCTTCTCGGCGACGCCCGGCTCGAAGGTCCAGCTCTCGTCCGTGCCATAGTGCCGGCCGAGCCGCCGGTAGAACTCGCGGCTGATGCCGCCGATGGCCGCCTTGTTGCCG
>JAUJNC010000252.1 GCA_030446525.1 Armatimonadaceae bacterium | reverse complement strand
AGCGCGGCTCGACGATCCGGCCCACGTTCTTGTGCCCGCCGCGCCCGAACGTCTTCACCGCGATCGTCTTGTTGTCCATGCCCTTCATCCGGGGCTTGTAGTCGAACGTGTCGATGTGGCTGGGGCCGCCGTACATGTACAGGAAGATGACACTCTTGGCCTTGGGCGCGAAGTGCGGCTTTTTGGGCGCGAGCGGATTCTTCCATCGGCTCACCCCGTCGGCGGCATGGGCCTGGCCGGCCAGAAAGCCGTCTTCGCCCAGCATGGCCGCGAGCGCGACCCCGGCGAAGCCGCCCCCGACTTCCCACAGGAACTGCCGCCGCGTCCGCCCGCAGAACTCCCCGCCACGGTTTTTCTTGTCCATCTTCTCCCCCCAGCCGCTCACACCGTGCAGCGGCAGCCGCACTGAAGCGTGATCTCCACCGGCGAAGTGAGCTCGCGGGCGGGCAGGGCGCCCTGGTAGTGCCGCACGGCGTGGGTGTCCGGGTCGAGCACGACGATGTCCTTCACGCCCATGCGCCGGTAGAACGGCACGCCGACCTCCAAATCTTTCGCCTCGTAGCCCTTGCTGAGGATCTCGATAACGGCCTCGGGCAGCAGCGTTACGGCCGTTTCCTGCTCGTCCGGCTCGCGGCAGAAGATGGCTATGTCCGGTCGCTTATGAGACCCGTCCGGGAAGCGAACCTGCACATCGGCGGCATGAACGCAGGCGCAGCCCGCTTCACCGCCGGCAACGGGACGAATCGAACTTTCAATGCGAAACGTGGTTCTCTGGTGCTTGTAGGCGGGCGACGCTTCCCACACGGGCAGGCCGCCGACCATCTCCAAACGATAGCCGGCTTCGTCCGCTTCGAGGATCGTTCGTTCGAGGTTGGTCATAGGTCGTGAGTCTCCTCAGTCCAGGTAGATGAACTCGTTCAGGTTCAGCGCGACGACGCAGAAGTAGGCGAGCGCGCCGTCCTCACTGATTTTCTCACTCCGGCGCAGCGAGGCGATCAGCGTCACGCCGCGCTCGATCTCCGCGGCTGTAGGGGCGCGCTGCAGCGTTCGCCACAGGGCGAGCTTCACCTGATCGGCCGGGCTGGGGCCCGTCTGCTCCCGCAGGTACGCGGCGAACACCCGTGCCTGCTCGTTCACGAAGTCGCCGTTCAGCATGCCGAGCGCCTGCGTCGGCTGCGTCGTGGCGAACCGGGCCGGGCAGGTGGAGTCCGTTTCCGGCCCGTCGAAGCGGGCGATGATCGGCGTGATGAGAGACCGCTTGACGTAGCTATAAACGCTGCGCCGACGCTGCTCCTCCTCGGAGGACTTGCCCCAGCCCTCGCCGGGGCGGGATTGGCCCGCCAGCACCTCCGGGGGGATCGCCGGATAAAAGCTCGGCCCGCCCGGGGCCAGGTTCAGGCTGCCGTTCGCGGCCAGGATGGAGTCGCGGATCTCCTCCGCCTGGAGCCGCCGCATGTCGAAGCGCCAGAAGAGGTCGTTCTCCGGGTCCCTGACCAGCGCCTTCGGGTCCGCCCGCGCCGACATCCGGTATGTCGCGGACGTCACGATCTGCTTGTGGATCGGCTTCAGCCGCCAGCCCCGCGCGACGAGCTCGCTCGCCAGCCAGTCGAGCAGCTCGGGGTGGGTCGGCTTGTCCCCGCCGAACCCGAAGTTGTTCGGCGAGCGGACGATGCCGCGCCCGAAGTGGTACTGCCAGACCCGGTTGGCCATCACGCGCGCCGTGAGCGGGTTCTCCTTGCTCGCGATCCAGCGGGCCAGCGACAGCCGCCGCCCGCTCGATTCGCCCTGCGCGGGCGGCGCGATCTCGGGCGCCGGCGGGGCGAGCACGGACGGGAACCCCGGCTCGACGCTTTCTGCGGCCGCGTGCGGGTTGCCGCGCAACAGGACGTGCGTCGGGCGCGGCGTCGCCCCCACCTCGGTCACGCAGAGCGCCATGTCCAGGGCGGGCGGGCGCGAACGTTCCAGGTCTTTGCGCTCCTCGCGCAGCGCCAGGTAGCGGTCGAACTCGGCCTGGCTGAGCAGGCCGGGGACGCGCTTCTTCAGGATCGGCGCGCGGGCGGCTTCGGTCCGGAACTCCTCCTTCTCGGCCGGGGTGAAATCCCCCGCGACCTTCTTCTCGATCGCCGCGATCTGCTCCCCGTTCGCCTGCTCCTTCGCCTTGTGCACCGAGGCCGCGTCCGCATAGCGCTTCTGCTCGGCCTCGGGGGCGATGGACCGGAGGGACGCCTGGGCTACCGAGTCCGCGCTGCGCACGCCGTACCGGCGGACCCCGTTGAAGAAGGCGAGGAAGCGGTAGTAATCCTTCTGCGGGAGGGGATCGATCTTGTGGTCGTGACACCGGGCGCAGCCCACCGTCAGCCCGAGGAAGACCTGGCCGGTCGTGCTCGCGATGTCGTCGAGGTCGTCGTAGAGCGCCTGTTCGGGGTCGGCGGGTTCGTCGTCCCAGAGGCCCAGGCGGCAGTAGCCCGTCGCGATGAGCTTCTCGGGCGTGCGCGGCGCGAGTTCGTCGCCCGCCAGCTGCTCGAGGAGGAACTGGTCGTAGGGTTTGTCCCGGTTGAACGCCCGGATCACGTAGTCGCGGTAGCGCCACGCGTTCGGCTTGTGCCCGTCGCGCTCGTAGCTGTTGGTCTCGGCGTACCGGACCAGATCGAGCCAGTGCCGCCCCCACTTTTCGCCGTAGCGGGGCGACGCCAGCAGCCGGTCCACCACTTTCTCGTAGGCCGCCGCCGAAGTGTCCGCGAGGAACGCCCGCACCTCCTCCGGCGTCGGCGGCAGTCCGGTCAGATCGTAGTGGACGCGGCGAAGAAGAGCAACCTTGCCGGCGGGCGGATTCGGCGTGATCCCGGCCGCCTCCAGCCGCCTCAGCACAAACGCGTCGATGGGGTTGCGCACCCAGGACTGCCGCTTCACCCGGGGCGTCTTCGGGCGCTTGACGGGCTGAAACGACCAGAACTTCATCGCCCGGGGCGTGACCTTCGGGGGGCCGGCATGCCGCTCGTCTTTCCCGAGGTCGGCCGCCTCGCCTTCAGGCCACGGCAGCCCCATGCGCACCCAGCGGGTCAGGATCTCGATCTGCTTCGGGGTCATCTTGCCGCGCGGCGGCATCTGGCGCCCCTGGTAATTGACGGCCGCCAGCAGCAGGCTCTCGCCCGGCGTCTTGAGCGAAACGGACGGGCCGGAAGCGCCGCCCTTCAGGATCGCGGCCCGGCTGGTGAGCTGCAGACCGCCCATCGGCGCGTCCCCGCCGTGGCAGGCGATACAGTTCTCCTGGAGGACCGGCCTGACCTCTTCCGTGAAGAACGCGGCTGCTCCCGGCTCGACAGCCGCCGACCTGGCGGACACCGCCTTTGCGGGCGCTCCCTTCGCGGGAGGACCGCCCAGCAACAGCGCACCCATCCCGAGCGGTATCGGGGCGACCAGAAAAGGGATCAGGGCTTTAGGCAAAAAGAGTTTCGTCATACCCGAGGTTAGCTCTTTATTGCGCCAGCAGCAGATCGATCAGGCGGTGGCCCTCCTCGACGCGCAGCCGCGTGTCTTCCAGGGCGCGCTCGTCGTAGGGGAGCCAGCTGTTCTCCTCGCGCCGCGAATCGAACAGCAGGAATGGGACGGGTCCGGGACGGTGCGTCCGCAGCGCGATCGGCGTCGCGTGGTCCGGGACGACGAGCAGCCGGAACGGCTGCCTGCGCTGCTGGAAACCGTCGAGCAGCGTCCCGACGACGAGCTTGTCGATGTCCTCGATGCTCCGGATCTTGTGGTCGATGTTGCCCTCGTGCCCGCTTTCGTCGGGCGACTCGACGTGCAGGTACAGGAAGTCCGCCCCGGCGTCGAGGGCATGGAGACCGTACTGCGCCTTGCCGGCGTAGTTGGTGTCGATGTAGCCCGTCGCGCCGGGCACGTCCACGATCCTCAGCCCCGCGCACCGGCCTAGGCCGCGCACCACGTCCACCGCCGTGATCACCGCCCCGGACAGGGCGCGCGTGCGGAAGAAGTCGGGCAGGGAAGGCGCCAGCCCCTGTCCCCACGGCCACAGCAGGTTCCCCGGCGCGAGCCCCTCGCCTCGGCGCCGCCGGTTGATGGGGTGGTCGTCGAGCAGGTCGAGGGAATCGTAGATCAGGCCGCGCAGCGTACTTTCCCCGTCCCCGGTCGGCAGGTGCGGCTCGAGGGGCTGCCCCTGGATGTCGTGCGGCGGCGTGGTCTTGACGTGCAGCTCGCCGTCGGTCCAGCGCAGGATGTGGCGGTAAGAGACGCCGGAGAAGAACGTGAACCGGCGCGACCCGAGCTTCTCCTGCACGAGCGCCATCAGGGTCCGCGCCTCGTCGGTCGAGATGTGCCCCGCCGAGTAGTCCTGCAGCACGGTCCCGTCGGACGTGACCAGCGAGCAGCGATACGCCACGTCGCGCTCGCCCAGCGGCACCTGCATGGCGACCGCCTCCAGGGGGCCGCGCCCGGTATAGTACCGGGCCGGTTCGTAGCCCAGCAGAGCCATGTTCGCCACGTCGGAGCCGGGGTACATGCCCTCGGGCACGGTCAGCACGCTCCCGACGCGCCCCGCCTTCGCGAGCTGGTCCAGGTAGGGCGTGCGCGCCGCCTCCAGCGGCGTCTTCCCGTCCAGCTCCGGCAGCGGGTCGTCCGCCGCCCCGTCGGGTACCAGGATGATGTACTTCACCTAACTCCCCTGCCCCCTTCCCTCGGAGGGAAGGGGGAGCCATAGGCATTTCGCAAATCTGCTCCGCACCAAGCCCGATTGACACGGCGTCAGCCCAACCCTGACGCTACCGCTCATAGCTCCCCCTCGCTCGGAGCGAGGGCCTCCGAGGGAAGGGGGGTTAGGTCAACCCCCGTGATGCGGCGGTAGGCGTCGCGATATTTTTCGGCGGTCTTCACCACGATCTCGTCAGGCAGGTCCGGCGCGGGCGGCTGCTTGTCCCAGCCGGGCACGCTTTCCAGGAAGTCGCGCACGAACTGCTTGTCGAAGGACGGCTGGGGCTTTCCCGGTTCGTAGGCGGCCGCGTCCCAGAAGCGCGACGAGTCGGGCGT
>JAUJNC010000251.1 GCA_030446525.1 Armatimonadaceae bacterium | reverse complement strand
CCTCCGCCTGCGCGCGACCCGGGCGGTCCCCGCCGAGGTAGCGATGATCCCCAACTTCCTGCTCCAGAAGGAGCTGGGGATGCTGAACACCTTCTGGGCGCACGTCGTGCCGGGGCTCGCCTCCGGGTTCTCCATCTTTTTGCTCAAGGGCTTCTTCGACTCGCTGCCCAAGGAACTGTACGAGGCGGGCATCCTCGACGGCGCGACCGAGCTGGGGATGTTCCGGCGCATCACCATCCCCCTGTCGCTGCCGATCTTTTCCGTGATCGCCCTGAACGCCTTCACGGCCTCGTACGGGGCGTTCCTGTTCGCCCTCGTGGTCTGCCAGGACCCCAGGATGTGGACGCTGATGGTCTGGCTCTACGACCTGCAGGCCTCGGCGCCCCAGTACGTGATCATGGCGGCGCTCGCCCTCGCGGCGCTCCCGACCCTCGTCGTCTTCCTGCTGGCGCAGAAGGTGATCCTGCGCGGCATCATCCTGCCGTCCTTCAAGTGAGCGATTTGACGGTGGGGGGTATTGGTGTTATACTAACCGGTGTTGTGTCGGTGCGCCGAGCGCCGTGCGGGGAGGATGAACAGCCGGTATGTCATCGGAGATGGCGGGCAGGGTCCAGGAGAAAGTGAACGAGTACGGCGTGCTGGTCGCGCCGGTCGAGCAGGCGATCCGCGAACTGCAGCTGGCGCGGGGGATGCTGCGCGCGCGCGCCGAGGACGAGATCAACGCCCTGTCGCCGGCGCTGGCCGCCCTTTCCGAGGCGCTGGAGATCTCCACGCTGGATCTTTTGACCGCGGCCGACCGCGCCGGGTTCCTGCGGGACGCCGTGTCGCGCTCGCGCCTGCCCGTCGACGAGTTCCGGCGGCGCGTCCTGGAGGCGGGGTCGGGGGCGGGGGCGGCGCTGCGCGCGCTCGGCCTGCCCGAGGCGGCCTAGGCGCCCGGCCATGCGCTCACGAACACCGTTTCTTATCCTGGCGATCGGCCTGCTGCTCCTGGGGATCGTGGCCCTGAACGTCGCCGCGGGCCGCTTCGCCGGGGGACGTGACGAGGAGACCGAGGCCGCCGAAACCGCCGCCGAGAACACGGAAGCCGCGGCGCCTGCCCCGCCGCGGGGCGCGGACACGCTGGCGCGTTTGCCGGTGGACAGCACCACCGGCCCGGCCGACGCCCGCCGCGAGGTGACCATCGGCTGGGTCTGGACCCCGGAGGTGCAGGCCAACCCGGCCGCGGTTTATGACGCCGTCCAGGCGGTGCGCAAGGCGGTGCCGGGGGACGTCAAAGTGCGCGTCGTGAACGCGGACGCCGTACCCGACGCCCCCGCCGGCATCATCGTCAACGGACAAACGGTAACGGAGCTGCCCCCGAACGGCGCTCTCGACGCGGCGCAGGCTACGGAGGCCGTCCAGCACGCTCTCGGACTGCCACACTCCCACGCCCAGTGATACAGTTCGTTAGAATCTCTTCGAGGTAAACACCAAGTGCCCAACATCAAATCGGTAAAGAAAGACGTCATCCGCTCCCGCCAGCGCCACCTGCGCAACCAGTCGACCAAGTCGGAGATCAAGACCTATATCAAGAAGACCAACGCGGCCATCGCCGCGGGGGACGCGGCGGCCGTCAGCGAAGTCCTGTCCAAAGCGGTCAGCGTCGTGGACAAGGCCGCCAAGCGCGGGATCATCCACAAGAACGCCGCCGCCCGCCGCAAGTCGCGCCTGATGCGCCGCGCCGCCCAGGCAGCCGCCGGCGCTTAAGAGCCGTCAGCACAGCTCGACGACCAGGCGCTGCAGGACGGCCTGGGGGGAGTCGCCGCCGGGGGTGATGCCCTTGAGGGCGAGGTCGGCGGCCAGCAGGCGCTCCATGCGCTCGACCAGCTCGGTCCCGGTGAAGTTGCGCGCCTGGGCCACGTACCTGTCGGCCATCCAGGCCGTGCGCGGGTTGGCCAGCGCAGAGGCCGCGCCATCGCTTGCCGGCAAAAGCCCCGCCAGCTCCGGCGGTAACGGGCCGGCTCCGCGGCCGGCCATCTTCTTGCCGGACAGGTACTTGAACTGGGCCAGATAGCGTATCGGGCGCGCCAGCAGGACGAGGGCGCGCGGGGCGACCGCCTCGGGTCGCCCGCCGCCGCGGAACAGCGTGGCGGCGTGCTGGAGCGCCTCCCCGGGGCGCCGCGCGCCCACCGCGTCGCAGAGCTTGAAGATCACGTCGTCCGGGGTGCGTGAAAGGGTCGCCTCGACATCGCCTGCCGTGATAGCCGGGGCGTCGCCGGCGTGGGCGGCGGCCTTTGCCAGCTCGTTGCCGATCCGGTGCAGGTCTTCGCCCGGAAGCTGCGCCAGCAAGGCCAGCGCGTCCGGGGCGAGCGTCTTCCCCAGCCGTTTCGCCTCGCCGTGGGCCCAGCCCCGCACGTCGTCGGCGCGGGGCAGCGCGAAGTCGACGATCCGCCCCGCCTTTTTCACGGCATTAGTCAGCTCCGTCGCCACCACGGTCCCTCGCTTTGTTTTCCCCTCCTCGACGACGGGCGTGCCCGTGTGCAGGATAAGGAAGCCCGAGGGCGGGATGCGCGCCACGCCGTCCGCGAGCCGTTTTCTGCTCTTCGGCGTCCATCTGCTGGGTGTCCCGGACGAGGACCACCCGCCGCCCCCTCTCCCAGCGGCGCCGTCCCGACGCCGGCGAGGACGCGGTCGGCCGTCGCCGCGCCCCCGTCGATCGTTTCGGCGTCGAAGTCGGCCCAGTCCGCGGCGACGTGCTCCCGCAGCAGCGCGCTCTGCGGCCGCCTGTTTGCGCCCCGCCTCGGCGCCCGTGAGCAGCACCACCCGCTCGCCCCCGCGCGGGCTCCGTCTTACCGCGCGGCGGTGGCTTGGCGGCCAAGGCGCCTCCTCCCGACGCGCTTCAGCGCCGCCGCAGCCTCTCCGACGCGCTCCGGGCCGACTCGACGGCGGCGGGCGTGACCGTTTCCGGCCCGTACAGGGCCTGCTCGGCCAGCCTCGTCAGCGCCGCCAAAGCGTCGGCGACCTCGCTCCCCAGGTACGCGCGCACCTTTTCCACGTACGCGCCCGGCGTCATGGTGGCCGGGCGCGCCACGCCGCGCCGCGCCACGCGGCGCACGGCGCCGGCGTAGATCACGGCGACCTCACCGGCCAGGCTCTGGGCGCCGCCGCGGCGCCGGCCCGGCCCGAACCGGTCCCACACCTCGGTCTTCAGCAGGTACAGCAGGGCCATCAGCCCCAGCCCGATCAGGGCGACGGGGAGCGGGCCGCGCGCCCAGAGCTGCTGCCAGAACCCGGACCGCGGCGCCCGCGCCCGGGCCTGGTCCGCGCCCGCCACCGTGCCGGTCTCCGACGTGGCGTCGAAGACGGTCCAGCCGTAGCCGGGGAAGTACACCTCCGCCCAGGCGTGCCGGTCGACATTGCGCAGGACGTACGCGCGCGGGTTGTCGGGGGAGGGGGTTCCCGGGATGAAGCCCGTGGCCATGCGCGCGGGCAAACCCGCGTAGCGGCAGAGCACGACGACGGCGGTCGCGTACAGGTCGCAGTATCCCGTGCGGGTCACGGTCAGGAAATGCACCGCCGCGTCGCGGTCGCGCGGCACGGCGGGCGCCTCGAGCGTATATTGGCACCGCTGGGCGACCCAGCGCTCGATCGCCCGCGCTTTGTCGTACGGGTTGGTGAATCCCGCGGTCGCCTCGTCGGCCAGTGCCGCCAGATCGGGGTTATACGCCGGGCCGCTCGCACTTTGGCGCAGGTACATCTCCGCGACGTCGGGAGGGTACGATCTGCCCGCGCTGCGTAAGTCGCTATCGGCCGGCTCGGAGACGCCGGACTCCACCTCGTACTCCTCGGAGGCCGACATGCCGAACATGTTCCCGCGCCACAGGCCGATGGTGTTGTCCTGCCGGTGGAAGATCTGTGAGAACGGTGCGCGCACCACCTGCGGTTCGGCGGCGGCGTACAGGGAGTAGGAGCCGGATGCCCGCGGGCGGAACCGGTGGACGTAGGGCTTCACCTTGCCGCGCGGCGGACCCTCGGGCGCGAGGCGGAACACGAAGTTACCGTCGCTTGTCTGATCGCGGGACTGGAGTATCCGCCGCGGCCCGCGCAAAGTGCGCTCCCAGCCGGTGCCGGTGTAAAAATCGTAGGTGCGGCCGCGCCAGTAGAAAGGCCTGTCACCCCGGACCAGTTCCACGGTGAGCACCTGGGTCTGGTCGTCCCCGACCGGCCCCAGGCCCACCTCGAAGCGCTGGGGGTCGTCGAAGGTGAGGACCCCGCCCGCCGAAATGAGGCCGGGAGCGACCGACGCCGCCGGGATCGTCAGCTGGCGGATGACGCCCGCCAGCGACAGGCCGCGCATCGCCATCTGGAGCGGCACGGCCGTGAGGAAGCCGATGGCGACGGCGGTCAGGCCGCAGGCGAGCGCCGTCAGGAGCTGCGCGCGCAGGAGACGCAGCCCCGAGGCCAGCGACGCCGCCCCTTGACGGGGGCGGTTCTGCAGGTAGTTCTGGTGGACCAGCAAAAACACCGCCGCGGCCAGGAAAACCAGGAAACACAGGATCAGCTCGCGGTTGACATTCTGGCTGCCGATCAGGCCGATCAGGGCGATGGTGAAGACGCAGGTGAAGACGACCCCTTCGTCCGTCATCAGCAGGAACGAGTAGAACGTCGCCGTGAGCGCCAGGGCGCAGGCGACGCGCATGTCGATCGAGCCCCGCGCCTCCTCCGGCACGATGTTCCCGAAGGCGCTGTCGCCGCGCAGCGTGAGGAGGAGCAGCAGGCACAGGCCCAGCGCCCCCACTTTGATCCAGCGCGGCGGCACACCCAGTACCCGCAGGAGGTAGCTCGTGGTCACGCCCAGGACCGTCAGCACCAGCATGTACGTGGTGAAGGTCGTGTCGGCCATCTGATACGCCACCGCCAGGATCCCCGACAGGAGCACCACCAGGCCGGCGGCGTAAAGCGCCAGCGACACGTCCTCGGCCTTACCCGCTTTCGCGGAGAAGATACTCAAGTTTTTTCCCTCCGTCCTGCCAGGGCGAGTGTTCCCGCCCTACCACGCGCAGCGTCCCGCCGGCCACGGCGGGGGACATCACCCGGGGGCCGCCGAAGGAGGCCGGCTCGAAAAAGAAGACCCGCACCGTGGCGCCCTGCCGCACGCGCTCGGTCAGATACGTCGTCAGGCGCGGGTCACCCCCGGCGGTCAGTATCGCGAAATGCGCCCCTTCGCCCAGGCGCGCCGCCCGGAGCGCTTCGGCCAGCGAGTGTTCGGCGTCGGCGCGCACGCGCGCCAGCAGCTCGAACAGGCGGAAGCGCTCCGCCGCCGGATCCGCGTCGCGCGGGCGCACGTCCACCCGGCCCGCCTGGGTAACGAGGGTGACCCCGCCGCCCGCGGCGAGCGTCCGGTCGGCCAGCGTCGCCGCCGCCTTGACGGCGTACTCCAGCGTCGTCTCGCGCCCCTGCCCGTGCTCCGTGCCCCGCGCGAT
>JAUJNC010000250.1 GCA_030446525.1 Armatimonadaceae bacterium | reverse complement strand
ACGTTTCGGGCGGCGCCGGGGGCGGCGCCGCCTGCCCTGGGGCCGGCGCGGGAAGCGGCCGCAAAACTGCTGGAAGAGGCCGATAGGCCCGGCGCCGAGGTGAGCGTGCTGCTGACGGGCGACGCGGCAGTCCGGGCGCTCAACCGGGACTGGCGCGGCGTGGACGCGCCGACCGACGTGCTTTCCTGGGCGCAGGACGACCGTTCGCACAGGACGGTCCTGCGTCTGCGAGAGGAGGCGCCCCCGGCGGCGAGCCGGACGGAGGACATCCTGGGCGACGTCGCCATCTCGCTGGAAACGGCGGCGCGGCAGGCGCGGGCGCGCGGCTGGGCTCTGGAGGAGGAGGTGGCGCTTCTGCTCGTCCACGGCATCCTGCACCTCCTGGGCTACGAGGACGAGACCGAAGCCGGCGCCGAGGAGATGCGCGGGCGGGAGCGCCGCATTTTGGGTAAACCGCTGGAGAAAGTGGAGGCGGGCGGCGAAGGTACCAGCAGCGAAGGTACAATACGTGCATGAGTACGACGCGCATGTCCCACCCGTGGCGCCCCAAAAACCCGCTGGACTCGTTCCGGCACGCCGTGGAGGGGGTGGTGCACACGTTCCGCACGCAGCGGCACATGCGCTTCCACTTCTTCACCGTGATCCTGGTCCTGGCGACCGGGCTGCTGTACCGGCTCCCGCGCACCGAGATGTTGGTGCTCCTGTTCAGCGCCTCGCTCGTGCTGGTGACCGAGATGTTCAACACGGCGGTGGAGGCCGTCGTCGACATGATCACGCAGACCTACCACCCGGCCGCCAAGTTCGCCAAGGACATCGCGGCGGGCGCCGTGCTCATCGCCTCGATCAACGCGGCCGTGGTGGGCCTGATCCTGTTCTTCGGTTCGGGGAGACCGCAGGAGGTGCGCTACCGCCTTCAGGAGCCGCCCACGCTCTACATCTTCTTCACCGCCGTCGTGCTGCTCGTGCTGATCCTGCTGGTGTGGAAGATGGTCGGCGACAAGGGGACGCTGGTGCAGGGGGGCGTCATCTCGGTCCATTCGGCGGTCGCTTTCTTCCTGGCGACCACGATCATTTTCGTCTCGTCCAACGTCTTCGCCGCGATCCTCGCGGTGCTCCTGGCGCTCCTGGTGGCCCAATCGCGGGTCGAGGCGCGCATTCACACCTTGCAGGAGGTCGTCATCGGGGCGGTGCTGGCGCTGTTCCTGACCGCCGGCATCTACGGGCTGTCGCCCCTGGTCTCGCGCTATCTTCCCGCCGGGACCGTCACGCCCGCGGCCGCCCCGCGCTGACCCTTCGGCCGGAGGAACCCATTTTTTGGAACCCCCTAGTTCTTCGATAGTCTGGAGCCTCGTTCTGGTTTTCGTGCTCACCCTGTTCAACGCCCTGTTCTCGATGGCCGAGACCGCGCTGGTTTCCGTGCGCCGCTCGCGCGTGGAGCAGCTCGTGGAGGAGGGCAACCGGGCCGCGCTCATGGTCCGGCGGCTCGTGGAAAACCCGCCCCGCTTCATCGCGACCGTTCAGGTGGGGATCACCCTGCTGGGCTTCGCGTCCGCGGCGGCCGCCGCCACCTCGCTGGCCCGCCCGCTGGTCCGGCCGCTATCCGTGCTGACGCAGGATGCGGCCCTGGCCTACACCGTGGCGGTCGTGTTCGTCACCATCGCCGTCGCCTTCCTTACCATGGTGCTGGGCGAGATCGCGCCCAAATCGCTGGCCGTGCAGGCCCCGGACGCCTGGGCGCTGCGGCTCGCCCCGTTCGTCAACTTCTGCGCCACCCTGTTCGCCCCGCTGACCTGGCTGGTCGTGCGGGTGTCCAACCTGCTCGTCCGCCCCTTCGGCGCGAAGGCGCAGTTCGAGGCGCCGGTCATCACCGAGGAAGAGCTGAAGCAGATCATCGAGGCCGGCGAGGAGGCGGGCGAGCTCGAAGAGGACGAGCGCGAGATGCTGCACAACGTCTTCGGCCTGGGCGAGACCCTGGCGCGCTCCGTGATGACGCCGCGCATCGACATGACCGCCGTCCCGGTCGAGTCGGAGCTTGGGGTGATCCTGGATACCATCATCACGTCGGGCCACTCGCGCATCCCGGTCTACGAGGACACCATCGACAACATCGTCGGCATCGTCCACGCCAAGGATCTGCTGCCGATCTTCAAGGCGGAAGGTCACGACGTGGAGCTGCGGCGCGTCCTGCGCGCCCCGTACTTCGTGCCCGAAACCAAACGCGTTTCCGACCTGCTCGCCGAGTTCCGCCGCTCCAACCAGCAGATCGCCCTGGTGCAGGACGAGTACGGGGGCACCGAGGGCATCGTCACCATCGAGGATCTGCTCGAAGAGATCGTCGGCGACATCCGCGACGAATACGACGTCGACGAGCCGGAGGTGCAGGTGCTGTCGCCCACCGAGTCCCTGATCGACGGCCGGATGGGCATCGACGACGTCAACGACCGCCTGGGCACCGACCTGCCGCACGAGGAGTACGAAACCATCGGCGGCCTGGTCTTCGGCCTGCTGGGCCATGAACCGATGCCCGGAGACCGGGTCCGCCACGACGGCCTGGAGTTCCTGGTGGAGCAGGTCCAGGGGCGCCGCATCCGCACCGTGCGCGTCGTCCGCGTGGATTTACGGACGGACAACGGCGCGCAAGCGGGTGGCCCGCCGGGCTCCGGGGACGCAGCCGCAAGGGGAGCGGGCCGGGAAACGGTTGCGGAATGACCCGGCGCTCCGGCGTCATCGCAGGGTCCGCCGGACGAGGGCGCTGATGAGGTCCACCAGAAACGTTACCCCGATAAAGAAGGTCAGCGTGGTGGTGACGCCGGGATAGTCGAAACGGGTCAGCTGTTCGGACAGGCGGCGGCCGAGGCCGCCGGCGCCCACGATGCCGACCACGGCGGTGGCCCGGATGCACACCTCCCAGCGGTACAGGATGTAGGCCGCGCACCGGGGCAGCGTTTTGGGGAGCGCGCCGTACAGGAAAGCCTGCGCCGGCGAGGCGCCCTGGGCGACCAGGGCGCGCAGCGGACGCATATCGGCGTTTTCCGTCACCTCGGCCATCAGGCGGCCCAGGACGCCCAGGTTGTAGAGGCCCAGGCCGATCGCGCCGGGCAGGATGCCGGGGAACAGGACGAAAAGGACGAGCAGAACCCAGACCGACTCGGAAAGCGCGCGGGCGACCAGAAGTGCGCCGCGCGTCAGGAGCAGGGCGGCGGTCCCCGCGACGACCTGACCCTTCCGGCGGCCGCCCGCGTCGAACAGCCCGCCCGGGAGCACGAAGTTCGCCGCGGCGAAAAAAGACAGCAAAAGCCCGCCCAAGCCCGCCACCGTGATGGCGATCACGGACATGCCGAGCGTCTGCGCCGAAAGCTGCCAAAGGTCGCTGTGCAGCGCGGGCCCGATCCGGGGGGGGGATGCGTCCCGGACGATCCCGCTCAGAAGCTCCGCCGTTCTCCCCGCCCACAGTTTGGTCCAGTCGGCGCGCACGTACCAGAAGGCGGAGGGTATCAGCACGGCCGCGACGGCCAGGCAGTAGCGGGGGGCCGCGCCCTTGCCGGCGCCGTGGGCTCCGGCGGGATCTTCCGGGCTGGCAGCCGCGTGCAGCCCCGTGGCGCTGCCGACGTTCCGCTGCCGGTTCAGAAACGAGCTCCACGCGTCGGTCAGCCCGACCAGGAGGAGGAGTGCGTAAAGGAAGGTCCACACCTGCTCATAGCGCAACGACTGCAGGCTGAGGAGGATCTGATAGCCGAGCCCGCCGGCCCCGATCAGGCCCAGGACGGCCGCCGAGCGGAGCGCGCACTCGAAGCGGTACAGGGCATAGGACAGCAGGTAAGGGAACGCCCGGGGCAGCAGGCCGTACAGCAACGCCGCGGACGGCGGCGCCCCCTGACTGAGGAGCGCGCGCAGCGGCGCTTGCGGCGTTTCGTCGAAGATCTCGGCGAAGACCTTTGCGGTGATGGCGCCGAAGGGGACGGCGATCGCCAGCACGGCGCTCAGCGGATCGAGGCCGAAGATGTGGAGGAAAAACAGCCCCCAGATGGCCTCATGGATCGCGCGCGGGACGGCCAGGCCGCCGCGGACGAGGAGCCACGGCAGCAGATACCCCGCCCTGCGCGCGCCCTGCTCGGGTGTCACCCCGGAGCGGTGACCGGAGCGCCACCACGCCTCGGAAGACAGGACGCCGCCGGCGAAGCCGAGGAGCAGGCTGAGCGCCGTCCCGCACACGGCGTAGGCCAGGGTGACGAGCGCGGACTCGGCGGCGAGGCGCGCCGTTCCCGGATCCAGGGCCGGCCGGAGGCCGGCCCGGACGAAGCGCCAGGCGAGATCCCAGCCCCCCTCGTTGACGACATCCCGCTCGAACACGCCCGCCTGATCGACGGACCAGACGAGCGCGCCCAGGAAGGCGAGGAAGGCCAGCATCCGGCCGCTCAGCAGCGCGGGGCGGGCGGGGAGCCGTACCCGCTCGCGCGTGAGCGGCAGCTGCGTCATGTGGGCCACCGGCCCGCCCCTTTCGCGGTCATCGGGGCGCCCGGGCTGCGCCCGCCTCCGCGAGGGCGAGGCGTTCGCTGCCGCGCCGCTCGATCCGGTACAGCGCATCGATCATCGCCGGCGTCACCTCCGCGGCCGGGCGGTCAAAAAGGATCCGCCCGGCGCGCAGACCGATGACGCGGCCGAAATGGCTGCGGGCGAACGCGACGGCGTGGATGCTGGTCACCAGGGTCATGCCCGTTTCGCGGCTCAAATCGCGAAGCAGGTCCATGATCTCGCGGCTGCGCTCGGGGTCCAGACTCGACACCGGCTCATCGGCCAGGATCGCCCGCGGGTTTTGCACCAGCACGCGCGCCAGGGCGACGCGCTGCTGCTGCCCCCCGGAAAGCTGCCCGGTGCGCGCATACAGCGTCTCCCCGATGCCCACCTGCTCCAGCGCCGCGAGCGCCTTTCTGGTTTCCAGCGGCCACAGCAGGGACACGAGCGCCCGGGCCAGCGACCAGCGCCCCAGATGTCCGGCGTTGACGTTGTGGATCACGCGCAGGTTGTCTACCAGGTGGAACTGCTGGTGGATCGTCCCGACCTGATACTGCACCCGGCGGCGGGGAAGTCCTCAACTCCGTCCTTGACCACGGCACGGGCGATCGCTAG
>JAUJNC010000249.1 GCA_030446525.1 Armatimonadaceae bacterium | reverse complement strand
AACCCGCGTGATTGCTGGCCGCCGGGATGTCTTCAAAGATGACCGTGCGGTCGGTGAGACGCCCCTTCCTCTCGTGATAACGTACCACGCGCACCCGCTGTCCCGTCCCTTCCCGATAGGCGTACGCGAGATAGAGCCAGTGGTTCTTCTTGAACCGCGGGTGCAGCGTCATTCCCATCAGGCCCAGCTTGAGCGTGGTATCCACGTCGGGAAGGGTCAGCAACGGCTCCTCGCGCAGCCTTCCCTTCTCCAGCACGCGCACCCGGCCCGGACGCTCGGCGAAGAACATCCGTCCGTCCGGCGCGAAGAGGAGGGACCAGGGAACCCGCAGGTCCTTCGCCACCACCTCGACGCGATATGGCGCTGGGCCACCCGGTATCGCCTGGGCGTCGCTTGCCTCTCTTCCATATGCTGCCCCGATGGGCAGCAGCAGGCAGCCCGCCATTACGCCCCACGTCGCACCCAATAGAAATCGCTTCACGAAAAACTCCCGTCTTTGAATCCCGCGCCTCCCGCCGTGAACGGACACTGTGCCGCGCAGCCAATTATGCTAACCCTCCGCTAAAGCGGGGGGATTTTGCCCTACCTGGCCCGAGGCCCCCAGCGAGCAGTACGGCTGGCTTAAAGCAGCCCGACGGATATTCTCCGCAGCGAAGAACAGCCACACGAAACACAGCAGCACTCGGATTGGCTCTTGCGGTTCGCTTTATCAACGCGACCACAATTTAGACAGGTGCGGCTCGTATTCCTCGGGTCCACGGCGACCAGCGGGATACCCGCGTCGGTGGCTTTGTAGGTGGAGAAGAAGCGCCCGTGGCAATCTGTATTAGTACGGGCAGCGCCGGGCATGGACAGCTTCCGGTCCGCCCTCGGCGTCCAAGCGCCGCAAGTCGGCGAGGAACGTGCCAAAGTGCCGCGCGGGCCTGTAACCGATGGTCGTTGCACCCTCGCCTAGCTCGGGAAGGCCCGGTTTACGCTGGATGTTGATGGCGTACTTCTCGACCAGCGCCTGGGAGCCTGGGAACACGCGCTCGCAGGTCTGGAGCGGGTCTGCCTCCCAATCGCTAATCTCCTCCGTCGTGAACGGGTTGGGCCGTACCGCGTTAACGACGATTCCCTCCGGCTCCGCGCCTTCAGGAAGCTCCTTCGCCAGCGCCTCCACGGACCGCTGGATGCAGTCGAGAACGTCTTCGCGATCCACACCGCCGTACAGCAGGCGCGCGCCGTAACGGTTCACCCAGTCTGTTCCCCAGGGTGTGAAGTCGGCGGGGCGGACCGCGACGTAGCGTACCCGGTGGTTCCGCCGGTTGTACTCGCACAATTCCTCGCCGACGCGCTTGGTGAAGCCATACTTGTCGTAGTGTCCGTGCCATGCCTGTGAGGACAGGAAGACAACCCGCGGGACGCCCGCGCCCTGCGCTGCCTGGAACATCCAAAAGGCACCGTCCACGTTGAGCCGCCAGAAGTCGTCCTCACTCTTCTGTCGCCAATGGACACCGTGCCACGCGGGCGTGTGGAGGATGAGGTCGCAATCCCGCGCGGCCCGCTCCAGCCCAAACCCCGCCTGCACGTCGCACTGCACGAACGACAGCCCGGCGAATGGTTCGGCGTCGGGCAGGGGGTTCAGGTCCGAGAGGACCAGGGAGTGTCCCGCCGCTCGGAGGCGCTCCGTCATCCCCTTCCCGACATTGCCGCTCGCCCCGGTAATAAGAATACGCAACGGAATTGAGCTCCTTCCCTGGGTGCGCGGGCCTACACGCCCCACCAGGGCAGACCCGCCGAGGGGTAGTAGTCCAGGTCGTCGTCCCGGAGGGCGCGCGCGAAGCCTTCAAAGTTATAGCGGGGCTGGTAGCCGAGCAGCCGTATTGCCTTCTCCACGGACCAAATGGTGCGGCCCCACACCAATTCGGCGACGTTCAGGCCCCGCGCCCGGAACAACTCCGTGGAACCGGGATAATAACGCTCCAGCACCGAAGCCGTGTCCGTCATCAGCGCGTGGGCGTCGTTCGGCGTGAACGGCACGTCGCCCATGATGTTGAAGAAGTCGAACCCATCGCGCTCGGGCGCGTGCGATAGGACGAGCAGCACCGCCTGCGCCACGTCCCGCTCGTCCACGCCGCCAAAAAGGAGGCGGAAACCGTAGCGCTCCAGGTTCGGCTCCGGCACGAACATACCCAGGCGCAGCGCGACCGTAGTAACGCCCCAGCGCCGACCGTAGCAGCGGCCCATCTCCTCGCACAGGTGCTTGGAAAGGCCGTACACGTCCGTGGGCCGGCACGGCAGGTCTTCCGTAACAAGGTTCCAGGCATCCTGTGGCGGACGGGCGCTTTCGCCGTAGACGCCCATCGTGCTGCACAACGCGAGCCGCTTGACGCCCTGCTCGCGGGCGGCCTCGAAGACGTGGAACGTGCCGGTCACGTTGACGTCCCAGAAGTCCCGAGGCGACCACTTGCCCTGATGAATACCGTGGAGCGCAGCCGCGTGAACGATGGCGTCCACGCCCTCCACGGCCCGCCGCACCCCGTCGGCGTCCCGCACGTCCGCCTGGACGAAGTCGTGGGGCGTGTCGAGCGGGCGGAAGTCCATCAGGCGGGGCATATGCCCCTGTTCGACGAGCAGGGGTGCAAGCGCCCGCCCCAGGTTACCGCCCGCGCCGGTGATGAGAATACGCACGAAAACGCCCTTTCGCTATTCCGGTCGCTATTCCGGTCGCTATTCCGGTCGCTATTCCGGTCGCTATTCCGGAAGTTGACCGGGAGCCCACAGCGCGGCGACGTCCTCGCCGCGAGCATCGCGGCGCTGGAGATCGCGCAGAAACTCAACGAAGGTCAGGGACGGCGCCCAGCCGAGAGCGCGCTCCGCCTCGGAAAGGTCGTGCTGCTCGACACGCTGGGGAAGGTCGATCGCATACTTTTGGAGCAGCCGCTGCGCGCCGGGCACGTGCCGCTCGCACCAGTCCGGCCCGTGCGCGCGAAAATCACTGACCGCTTCGGGCGGCATGTGATGATTCGTGTGAACGATGGTGCGGAACAGACCGATGCGCTTGTCCTGGGCCGCACGCAACGCCGCCACGGTCGCGGAGGCCACGTCCCGCCGGTCCACGCCGTTCCGCAGCAGCTTTGCGCCAAACGCCAGGTAGGGCTTGGGGACGAAATCGTGGTAGCGCAGCAGGGCGACCGGCGTGCCGGTCATCTCGTGGTAAGCCCGGCACAGGTCCTCGCCGATCACTTTCGTGATCGAGTAGACCGAGCCCCAGCCGTAGGCCATTGAGGACGCGAAGATAACCGGCGGCGCGCCGGCCTCGCGGCAAGCCTGGAGGAGGTTGAACGTGCCGTCCACGTTGACCGCGAAGATCGTGGCGTCGGAGACGGGCGGATTGTGGGCGCAGTGCCACGCCGCGAGGTGGATAACCGCATCCATGCCCGCGACGGCGCGGCGCGCATCGTCCGGTGCGCGCGTGTCACACCGAACGAACTCGGTCCCGGCGGGCAGTCCGCCGGCTGGCGGGGCAACGTCGGCGAGGCGAACACTCAGGCTCTCGTCCGCGGCGAGCCGGCGGCGGACGGCCTCCCCGGCGTTGCCCGACGCGCCGGTAACAAGGACCCTCATGCCAGCGCCTCACGGACGAAGACGATGTCCTCCTCGGACAAGGGGCGGTCGGCTCCGGCGACATTGCAGGCGGCCTGTCGCTCATTGCGGAAGCCGGGGATGACGCAGGCAACGCGCGGCTGCGCGAGCACGTACTGAAGCGCGACCGCGGCCAGATCATCCGTCGTCTCGCCGAAGCGCGCCTTCAATGCCGCCAGCTTCGGCTTCAGGGCCGCGATCGCCTCCGCGCTGAACGCCTTGCTGTCTTTCCGGTGGTCTCCCGGCTCGAACTGCGGCGGCTTGCTCGGGTCGTACTTGTCGAGGAGGCGCGCCTGGGCGAGCGGGCTGAAGGCAACAAACGTCAGGCCGTGCTCCTCCATCAACCGGCTGACGCGCGAGCCGGGGCGTACGAACTGATCATCGAGCGCGTGCGCCCAGCTTTGCAGCACCTGAGGCCGCACGACCGGCACGGCGCGCTCCAAATCGTCGGCGGAGTAGGCGGACTGCCCCTTGAGCCGCACCTTGCCCTCCTGAACCAGCCCGTCCATCGTCGCGGCGGCGTCTTCAAGGAGCGCGCCGTTCTTGCCGAAGTCGCCGTGGTGGAAGTAGTACACGTCTATGTAGTCACGCTTCAGGTTAATCAGCGACTGCTCGCACTGGTGGCGGATATGCGCCGGCTCGTAGGCGTGCGCGGCCGTGCCGGGGAAGTGCCCGAGCTTGGTGGCGATGACCACGTCGGTTGACCTGACGCCCAGACGGTCGAGGACGCGGGCGAGCATGCGTTCGGCGCGCCCGTTCCCGTACACGTCGGCATTGTCAAAGTGGTTGACGCCGGCGTCCAGCCCGCGCTTGATACCGGCAGCGATCTCGTCCTCGTCCACATTGGCCCAGCCATTTGGGCTTCCGTTGACCCAGTTCAGGCCGCCCATCGTCCAGCAGCCGAAGCTGATCTCCGACACCTTGACATCACTCGTTCCCAGGCTCCGGTAGTTCACGGTGGTCCTCTGCGTGTTCCCGCGGTAAAAGGCCCGGCAAGCGAAGCCCTGATGGGCCCGGTTCCCCGGCGCCAGTCAGGGGTGGGGGTGTAGAACCGGCCCTCGGTCCTCCGGGGGCCGTGTCAGCTGGGACCTGTGGTAGACGCTCCCTGCTGCTTTGACGCGGCGTCCTGGTGGTCCGGGAGCGGCTGGGTTTCCCCGTCCTCCGCATAGCGGAGGATCGCCTGCAGGGAGTAGTAGAGCGCCGTGTACCACGGCAGGGCCGGCAGGTTGCCGTTAACCGCCAGTTGCCGGAGTGCGAGGAACAACATCACCCACGGGACGGAGGTGCGCAGGTCCACCGTCCCCTGGGTGGCGCGGAGCGTCTGGCGATCCGCTTCAATCCACCAGCGTCGGACCTGGTGAATGAGCCGCGCCCCCACGGGGCCGTCGAACGCCACCGCACCGTCCGGGAACACAGCCAACGCCGCGCGCGTCTCCAGGGCAGAACGAAAGGCGGCAGGGTCCGTGTCTTCGAGACTGTAACGGAACACGACCGACTCGGCAGCGGGCCGA
>JAUJNC010000248.1 GCA_030446525.1 Armatimonadaceae bacterium | reverse complement strand
GTGTGCACACTCTCTCGTCGGCGGACTGGTGCGGATGCTGGTTGCGGTCCTTCGGAGGGTGGTGGCCGTGGGCGATCAGGGTCGGCCCGCCCATCGCCAGGCCGAGCAGGTTGGCCATCTGCGGGGCGCGAGCCCCGACGAGCGCGCCGCCCTGGCGGACGGTCGGTTCGCGCCGGGGGCGCCCTTGGCCGCAAGCGTCACGCCCGACGCGGTGCGGGAGCGTCTAGACAGCCTGAACTGGGGTGGCTCCGCCGCCCTGCTCGAACTGCATTGCCTGGCGCTGGAGGCGCAGGCGTGGCCGCTGGCCGCCCGCGGCGGGGCGCAGGGCCGGCAGATGCTGGCCGAGGCGTACGCCGTCCACGCCGACAGCCTCTCGTTCCAACATCGGTGGAAAGAGATGCGGCTCTACGCGGAACGCGCGCTGGCGCTGCTGCCGCCGGGAGAGCCCCCGCGCCAGGCGTTCTGGGCCTTGGCCCAGCTCGCCTCGGCCCACGGCGCCGTGTACGCCGCCGGGGCGCGCCCCGCGCCGAGGCGCGGCCTGGAGATGCTGCGGCGCTGGCTGCCGGCGACGCGGGGGCCGGGCGAGGAGGCGTGGATCTGCTCGCGGATGGCGGAGTACCTGTGCCTGGACGGCCAGACGGAGGCCGGCCTGTCGCTGGCGGCGACGGCGTGTCGCAAGGCCGCCGAGACCGGGCAGCGGTCCCAGATGCGGTGGCGGCGCATAGATAGGGCGTCGCTGCTGCGGGACGCGGGTCGCCCCGGCGAGGCGCTGGCGCTGCTCACGCCCGAGGCTTGCGACAGCCCGGACTTCGGCGTGGGCGTTCTGCTGATGCGGGCGCAGCTGCTGCTGGGTCTGCGCGAGCGCGCGGAGGCGCACGCCGTGCTCGGGCGGGCCCGCGCCGGGATCGAGGCGCACGACCTGGCGCACCGTCGCCCCGGGGCCGAGGCCCTGGCGCGCCTGCTGTGAAGCGCGACGGCGGGAGCGGCTTTGTACGCCTTGCGGCGAGTCGGCGGACAGCATCCGCGCGTTTCCGCCAATCGCGGGGATGGGCCGCAAGGGCGTTGTCTGCCTACGTGGAGGCGCAGCCCCCGAGCAGGCGGGGCCGAGGGATCTCCCCTGGTTTGTATAGAGAACAGACCGCCCCTGGAGCGAACCAGGACCGTCCTTCCAGGCCGCCGGACTGCTGCCCCTGCTCGGCATATCCGGAGTGGTGCGGAGGCGCCGCTGCCGCTGCGGCTAAGGCATTGACTCAGGCACCGCCCTGGATACCCCAAACCAACCGGTGTCCTTTGCGTCACCCTAATCTGGCTCGATAGTCCAAACGCCGTCTCGGCGCTTGCTACGACAGACAAAAGCTGTCCCTAATGCACAGGCAGCCTCGTCTCAGGAAACGACCCTATTCGGGCACTTTTTGGCGTCCAGTCTGACATCAGGATAGGCCATACCCTGATCGGACAGAAGGGCGGGCTCGGGTCAGAGCCGGCAGGGAGGCGCGGGAGTCATTTCGGTAGCACATCGCAGCCTTAGCGTACTATATTTTCCCTTTTCGCTCAACGACCCCTGAGTAACGAAGAGGCCCAGGAGGCTCGCGACTGGCTTTCGAGCCAGCAAGATAGCCCGTAGCTCTGTGGGGCGCCCGTAGCCCCGGACACTCATCTGAGTACGATAAACAGTGATCGGCGCTCGCGCGGCTCGACATGGCGCGTGCGGTGGCCTTTACCGGCTCGCAGCGTGCGGCGCTCCCCGTCCGACACCTCGATCTCGATAGCCCCGTCCAGGAGCACGATGAACTGCCGCTGCGGGGTGACGTGCCAATCGTAGTCGTAGCCGGGCTCGTTGGTTCGAAAGATAACGGACTTGGCCGGGATCGGCTCTGAAAGACACCCGATGGGCCCGGCGTCCGTAAGTTGGATCTGCTCCTCGGCGAAGTGGCTTTGCCCCCGGTCGTCGGCAAAGACGCGCGTGATTCTCATCGCTGCTCCTCGTTGTCGCCGGGTGCCGGCGGGGTTGTAACATCCTGTCCCGGGCGCGGGGCGTCGAGCCGGAGGCGGAAGGCCTGGACCAGCTCGGCGCCCTCGGGCTGGAAATCGTACTCCGGAGCGCGGACAAAGCCCATGCGCTCGTACATCCCGATGGCTACCCGCATGCTCTTCGAGGTGTGCAGGCCCAGATCCGCCGCCCCGGCTTCTCGCGCTCGTCGCACGCACCCGTCCATGAGTGCCCGGCCGACCCCTTGACCTCGCGCCTCGGGTGCCACGGCGAGGAGCCGCACCTCGGGCCAGCTCGCATGCGCAACGAGGCCGCCATAGGCATCGGTAGCGGGTGCAAAGAGCAGCACGCTGCCCACGAGCGCCCCGCCGCGCTCGGCCACGATTTGTTGTTTGGGTTCTTGCGAGGCGAGGGCGGCCCGCACCGCCTGCTCGAGCCCCGCCCACGCCGCCGGGGTCAAGATGGCCACGTACTCGGCGTAGACGCGCAGGGTCAGCTCGCGGATGGCGGCCTGCTCCTCTTGCCGCGCTTCCCGAAGGATCAGGTCCTTCAGGGTATGCATCCGGGATGAACCAGCTACGTTCATTTTTGCGTGCCCCTCGTTTTTCTCGTTTTCCCTGATTGCACCCTTTAGAACCCTGGCATGGACACTTCCTGCCTCAGGGACACCCATAAGAATCCCTGTTCAACCCGTCCTGACCCGCGCCTGAGGCAACCGGGTCTGCCTGCTGGCCTTCGCCGCCGCCCTGCTCTTCGCCCTCGCCGCCCTGTCGGCGGTCGCCAGGAACCGAGGACCATTCGGGTCTCGTCCCGCACCCAACCGGGTCCGCCGTGTGCGACCTGACCGCCGCCATCGCCCTGCCGCTCCTCAGGGACGCCGGCAGCGGCAGCCAGAAACGCGCCGCCAACAATCTTTCGATACGGGCGTTATTCACGTTTCGCATACCGCTGACCTACTGCAGCAACGCCTTTGATCGTAAACAGCCGCACGCGGCGCTCGCAGGCTGAAGGCATCTGTCTGAAGGTCACCGCTGGCCGTGTCGATGCGCGCTCGCCCGAGGCCGCTACATGGCGGCGGCCCGCCGGCTGCCGCGTCAGCGGCGATCCAACCAGAGTCAGAATCAGGGAGGAAATCAGAGTTCCGTGTTCCTTCGCCCGTTCGCCGTGGTGTTGTGCTCGCGCATGTGCTTCCGCGCCGCTTCGGGCACAGGGCAAGGCGTCCAGGCTCCAGGCGGAACTCGATCCCGGCGCCTGGGGTCGCCATCCTCGCCGGTGATCGATCAGACCAGCGAGAAGGAAACCAACGCCGGGACCAGGCAAACGCCGTGCCTTCCGAGATACTCAGCCAGTTCACCGCGCAGGGCTTCCGGATCGTGGACGATGCCTCCGTCGCCAAGGCGGTGTCGGACCTGGGGATCAACCTGTCAGACGAGGAGCAACGCCGCGAGCCGATCTTCAAGGTGGACCAGGCCCTGGAAGCCGATCTGGTGATCTTGGTCTACGCGAGGCTTGTCGCGCCTTTCCAACCTTCTTCTCCAACCTTAGTGGGACGCCCTGCCGCCCCCAGTCGAGCCGGCGCCCCCTCCCCCCTCCGACGTAAAGTGTAGAACCTGCGGGCGATGCCGAATAGCGGCGCGTCGAGCTACAATCCCCTGGGCAACAAAGCGCCGCCGAGCCGCACCGCGGTGCGACGTCGGCGATGATCCCGGATGATCCCGGTGCGGGTCAGGCCGGATGCCAGAAACCGCAGGCCCGCCGATCGCTCCGGCTACGAATTGTTCACGCTGCGCTCACGGTGGCTGGTATCCTGAGGAACAGAACAACGCGCTATCGAAGCCCCATCTTCGAAGGAGAAAACGATGCGACTAACGAAAACGTCAACCGTCTTAGCCGCGTCCAGGGTCTTGCGCGCAGCGCAAACCCAAAGCTCGCTCTGCTGCCCGCCCTGGCCGCGGCCCTGCCCCTGCTGGGCTGCGGCCGCCCTACCCCTGATCGCCGCCCGCCCGGCCCTCGCCCAGCAGGGGCAGGGCCTCGAACGGCAAAACGTCGCAGGTCGCCCCGGTCACGCTGCCCGCCGGCGCGCACCGCGCCACCGGCAAGGAGGATGTCGCCAAGTTCGCCGACGCGCGCTCGGCAACGTCGCCGGGGCGAACCAGCAGCGTGTCGGCCAGGTCGAAGAAGGTGCTGATCTGGCAGGGCGGCCAGGCGCGCAGAAGCGCTGCCCGGCCTGCTCGAAGGAGCCGGCTACCAGTACGTGGCCAGCCCGCCGTCCAGATGGACGGCGGGCAGATCACCACGTTCGCCGCCGCGAGCGGCGAGCGCAAGGGCGGCGCGGTGGGGATGTGGCTGGAGCAGGGGGGCGCCATCATGCTGGCCTGGGGCACCCTCACCAAAGCGGCGGGCGCGCCGGTAACCGAAGCGGTCGGCAGGTTTCGCCCCCCGTGCCGGCAGCAGCGCCGGCGCCGGCGGCCGGCGGCGCCGCCGATGCGGCACCCGCGGCGCACGCGCCGGCAGGGGCCATCACGCTTTCGCTCGACGCCAAGGCGTACACGGTCAACGTCATGGGCAAGGCCATGCCCGGGATCCCCGCCTTCCCCAAGCTGGCCCCCAAGCCCGGCTTCGTGCGCGGCTACGTCTACGACACCCATGGCAAGCCGCTGGCGGGCGCCAAGCTGGGCGTGCGCTCCACGGCTACCGGCGGGTTCTACTCCGGCGCGCAGGGCAAGAGTGACGCCAAGGGCTACTACGAGATCGCCGTGCCCTTCGGCGCGGCCCACTTCTACAACGCAGGATTTGCCGTGGACTACGGCGAGGGGCGCGCGGCGCTGGGCCTGCACCCCGCCGACGGCGAGGAGGACGGCTTCGCCTCCAACGTGGGCGAGGTAGAGAACTGGGTGCTGCTGCCCTACGGCGTCGCCGACCGCGAGGGCGTCCAGGAGAACCCCAAGTACTGCAACAACTACTACGGCGGCACGGTCATCCTGGGCTGGTACGCCGATGAGGACCCGCGCGGGCCCGACCCCAAGAAGCTGCCGCCCGATGGGCAGTTCGAGGTCACGCTCACACCCGAGGGCCCGCTGGTGGACGGCAGCCGGGGCCGCCCGATCGTGATCCGCAAGCCCTCGACCCATAACGTCGGCTTCCTGGGCCAGCTCTACGTCAACAACATCCCGGTGGGCAGCTACCGCATCGCGGCCAAGCTGGTGGGCGGCGGCGCGCTGAAGATGAAGGAGGTGGGCCCCAACGGCGGTGCGGCGTTCGGCATCGCGCCCAAGGAGGCAACCGGCACGGCGTCGCTGCTGCTGCGCCCCGACAGCGGCAAGGCCGACGAGGCGGGCAAGGCGCACGGCAACTGGGAGCACATCCAGATCAATCTGGAGCGGCCCTGAGCGCGCGCCGCGCGTGTGGCGGAACGCGGAGCGCGGGCAACGCGCGCTCCTCACCCTGCTGGGGGCGGCGACAGGCCAATCACGAAGGAGAGAACGATGACTCTGACAAAAACCGGCGTGACACAGCGCGCCGCCGCCCGACAACCGAAGCTGCCCTGGTACGCCCCCTACGGCGACGACATGGCCATTCGTTACGGCGGCCTCGCCTTTCTGGCGGTGGGGCTGATCTTCCTGACGATCGCCTTTTCCCTGCACCGGGCGGACAGCCGCCGGACGGCGCGTGCCGTGGGCACCGTCCCCCGCGCGGGGAGGCGGTCAGCGTCGTCTACGATCCGGCGAACGCGAAGGATGCGGCCTTAGGCTCGGACGGGATCTTCCTGCTGGTCTTCGGCATCGGCGGGGCGCTGCCCGCCCTGCTCGGCGGGTTCCTGCTCCTCGGCGCGCTCGTCTCGAACAGGCTCAGGAGACACTGACGTGGATTTTCATCGGCGAATGCGCCTGCTGCCGCTCTGCCTCCTTGCCGGGGAAGTGACCGGCGGGTTGGTCCACCTGGTCTGGGACGAGGTGCGGCGGGCGGGCCTGCTGCGCTCGCTCTGGGCGGTGGTCAAGACGCCCTGGCCCGACGCGTCCCGGCCGTGGACGCAAACCGACGAACCGGCGCGGACCCGCCAAAGCCGGCCGGAAAGGAAACGACGATGATGCAGACGACGCTGACGGCCGCCGCGACGCTTTCGGGGCGGCTCGCTTATATCAAGGATAACGCCGCCTGGGTCGCCCCGGCCGGGGGCGGCACGGCGACGCGCCTGCCCCGCTCCCAGGACGTCGAACGGGTGTACCTGTCGCCCGCCACGGGCGCGGCGCTCGTCTTCACGGCCGGGGCGGGCGGCGCGCGCGGCTGGCTGCTCCTGCCCCCGTACCGGGAAGTGCGCCCGCTCCCGACGCCGCTGGGCGCGCGCTACGTTCCCGACGTGGTCTGGTCCGGCGACGGGCAGAGCGCCTTCTGCGCCGTGCAGGACGTCGTGGGCGCTTACCGGCCCGCCACGAACGGCTGGCGGCGCCTGCCCTTCCCCGCCGTCCACAGTGCCTCCCGCGACGGCGGCGTGGTCGCCTGGGCGACCGAGGACGCCATCCAGGTCGGCTGGCCGGGATCGGGCAAAAAGCGCACCCTGTTCGCGGCCCACGCGCCGGATCCGATGCTTCGGGCCTTGCGCCAGGCCAAGCACCCCGACCGCGTCCGCGGTCTGGCCGGCGTGGGCCGCGCGCTTTCCAAAGACCGCGACGACTGGCGCCTCGGCCCGCCCGCGCTGGCTCCCGACGGCAAGACCGTGTTCTTCGCCGCCAACGCCGGCCGGGGCGCGGGCGCCTCGGGCAACACCACCTTCGCCTTCTTCGCCGCCGATGTCGCGTCGGGCCGCCTGTCGGTGCTGTCCAAGCTCGGCGCC
>JAUJNC010000247.1 GCA_030446525.1 Armatimonadaceae bacterium | reverse complement strand
AGGACGACCTGGCTGCCCTCGGGCTGGATGCCCACACGGTGCGGGCGCGGGTGCGCGAGCGCCAGGCGGCGATCGACGAACACCTCCAGCAGGAGTGGGCCATCTACCAGCGGGTATGCGCCACCGGCAACCGCGAGTTCGCCAAGGCTGAGCGCTACTGCCTGGAGCAGCGGCAGGTGCTCCGCGCACTGGCGGACCTGGCGGCCAGCGAGCGGCAGATGTACGAATTGGACCACCGCAAGGACCAGGTGATGACGATCTGCCGCGTCGCGCTGGCGAACCTGGGCATGTGGCTGCGCGATCACTACTTCCCGGCCAGCTATGCCCACGCCACCTGGCGCCGCCTGGTGCCCTTCTTCCGGCTGCCCGGCCGGGTCATCGCGACGCCGGAGGCGGTGCGGGTCGACCTCCGCCCGTTCAACGACCGGGCGCTGAACCGGGACCTGGCGGAGGTGTGCGCGCGGGTGGCGGTGGCGCAGCCGCGCTTGCCCGATGGCCGCCGGCTGATCGTCACCGTCAGCAGCGTCAGCAGCAGCCTGCCTGCCACTCTATCTGCGCAGCAGCAGCACATGGCGTGACACCCTGATGGTGTGGGGCCTTGCCGCCTTGCGGTGATCCCGATCCGCCGGTCTGCCGCACGGGGACGGCGCAAACACGGCGTGGAGCAGCGTCGTGGCCACACTCCGCCAGGGGACGAAGTGTGCACCTGGCACCGCTCATGCTTCTTCGGCCGGGGGCCGCCGCCGCACTGCGGCGCGGTCCGGACGGCCCAGCGGATGCTCCCGCGTCGGCAGCCGGGCGAGGAAGGGCATCAGCTGGTCCTTGGCCACCTCGAAGACGCGCCGCAGTTCGGCCACGGGGTCGGGATGCTCGTCCACCCGGAGATCGAGGTAGGCGTAGGCCGTCTCGCGGTCGACGACATAGAGCGCCGCCGATTGCCGGCCGCGCTTGTCGCCGCCGGCCGCCTGCCCGGCCTCCAGCGCGCGCACCAGCCGCTCCGGCAACTCCTCCGCGGGGTGGGCCGCGAAGGTCGCGGCCAGCGCGTCGACCGTCGCGGCCCCGACCAGCATGTTGCCCTGCGCCGCGAAATCCGCCCCGGTCTGATGGCCGAACCAGCCGACGCACTCCCGCCCGCTGAAGGCCGCGCTGCGCCCCGCCCGGTCGACGATGCCCACCTGGCGGACCTCCCGGCCCGGATCGCCGGCGACCAGGCGGTCGCGCGTCTCCTGCGCGCTCGACCCCTGGGCGAGCAAGGCGAGCCCGTCGAGGCCGAGGTAGGGGTTGACGAACGACTGGGTCGCGATCGCGCCGACGCCCGGCCGCGCGAAGGGGCAGAGCATGCCGACGGCCGGCACTTTCGTCGAGACCGCGACGCCCAGGCGGCCGGTGCGGGCGCAGCGCCCCACAATCGAGAAGGTCATGCCGGCGCTCCTTGCCTGCTGCCGGAACTAGCGCTGCTGCCGCGGGTCGAGCGCGTCGCGCAGCCCGTCGCCGATGAAGGCGTAGGCCAGCACCAGCAGGGCCAGGAAGCCGGCCGGCAGCGCGAACTGGTACCAGAAGGGGTCGATGTAGACCTGGCCGGCCTGGATCAGCCGGCCCAGCGACGGCGTGGGCGGCGTCACCCCCAGGCCCAGGTAGGACAGCACCGCCTCCAGCGTCATCGCCTGGCCCACCCCCAGGCTGACGAGGATCGCCGCCGTGCCCAGCACATTCGGCAGCATGTGGACCCGCATGATCCGGCCGGGCCGCGCCCCCGAGACGCGCGCCGCCTCCACGTAGGGCATCTCGCGCAGGGACAGGATCTGCGCCCGGATGATCCGCGCCAGCCCGACCCAGTTCAGCACCGCCAGCGCGGCCACCGTCAGGTAGAGCCGGCCGGCCGGGCCGAATTGCTTGTACATCGGGACCCCGAAGGTCCCCGCGATGAGGATCGCCACCAGGATGCCCGGGAACGAGAAGAGGATGTCGATCAGGCGGGAGAGCAGGCTGTCGACCCAGCCCCCGAAGTACCCCGCCGTCAGCCCCACCAGCATGCCGAGCGTGAAGTAGATGACTTGCGCGATGAAGACGACCGTGTAGCTGGTGCGCAGCGCGCCGATCGTGATGCTGAAGATGTCGGCCCCGGAGCCGTCGGTGCCGAACCAGTGCGCCCGCGACGGCCAGGCGTTGATGTTGGCGAAGTCGATCTCGGTCGGGTCGTAGGGCACGAGCGCCGGCGCCAGCAGCGCCACCGCGAGCGAGGCCCGCGCCACCGCGAGGCCGAACATCGCCAGCCCGTTCCGCCGGTAGCGGTCCCAGGCCCGCCGGGCGTTGCTGCGGGTGTCGACGCGCCGCGCCCCCCGCACGTGCAGGGGGCCGACCTGCGCCTGCGGCTGCGGAACCGCCTTGCCGGACGTCGCCATCTGCTCCCTCCTCCGCCGGCCGCTCAGCCGGTGACGCGGATCCGCGGGTCGAACAGGCCGTACAGCAGATCGGTGATCAGGTTCACCGTCATGATGGCGATCGAGAACATCAACACCGTGGCCTGGATGACGGGATAGTCCCCGGTGATCGAGGAGCGCACCGCGTAGTAGGCGATGCCCGGGACGCCGAACATCGTCTCGATGACGAAGTTGCCGAAGAGCGTGGCCGCGAACGCCGGCCCGACGAAGGTGACGATCGGGACCATGGCGTTCTTGAGGACGTGCCCGAAGAGCACCCGGTTCGCGCCGAGGCCTTTGGCGTGGGCCGTCCGCACGAAGTCCTGCCGGATCTGCTCCAGCACCGCCCCCCGGCCGAAGCGGGCGTAGGTGGCCATCCCCCCCGCGGCGATGCTCAGCACCGGGAGCACCCAGTGGCGGGGCGAGTCCCAGCCGCGAATCGGGAACCAGCCGAGGGTCACCGCGAAGGGGACCAGCAGGATCACGCCCCACACCAGCGACGGGATCGCGCCGGCCACGATCGAACCGCCCATCACGAGCCGGTCGAAGGGCGAGTTTTGCCGCGCCGCCGCCAGCGTCCCCAGCACGGTCCCGACGACGAACTGCACCGCGAGGGCCATCGTCGCCAGCTGGAGCGACACCGGCAGGCCCTGGCCGAGGATGTCGCTGACCTTGCGCCCCTGGTTGACGATGCTGACACCGAGGTCGCCGCGCGACAGATCGCCGAGATAGGCCGCGAACTGCACCGGGATCGGGCGGTCCAGCCCGAGCTGCTGGCGCACCCGCGCGTACTCGACCGGGTCGACATCCCCGACGGCGCGGCCGCTCTGCTGCAAGATGTACTTGACGGGGTCGATCGGCGAGAGCCGCGCCACCGCGAAGACCACGAAGGTGATGCCGAAGAGGATCAGCAGGTTGTACAGGATCCGGCGGACGACGTAGGCGAGCATGGCGCAGCGCCTCCTCTGGTGCGCGGCCGCCGCGCGACGGCGGGGGCGGGACGGGCCGTCACCCGACCGCCCGCCCCGCGGCCACCCCCGCCGACCGGCGGCCTACTTGGTGATGACCACGTCCTTGCCGATCTGCTCGGGGAAGAGGTAGTGGTAGGCGCCCCACTGCAAGCCCTTCACCTGCGGCTTCACCAGCTGCAGGGAGACGAAGTTCCCCAGCGGCACGTAGACGGCATTGCGCAGCACCAGCTCCTCGCCCTGGCGGTAGAGGTCGTTGCGCTTCTGCGGGTCCTGCTCGACGTCGGCCTGGTTCACCAACTCGTCGAACTTCTTGGCGTCGGCGGCCGGATCGTAGGTGACGCCATCGTACGTCCTGGCCTCGACCGGGGCGCCCCAATCGAAGACATCCTTCATGTAGGGCGAGTTCGTCCGGAACACCTCGCTCAGCAACTCCGGCGTCTCCTGGATGTTGATCCAGCCGCGGATCTCGCACTGGAAGCCCGTCTGGTTCTTGCGCGCGTCGATCAACTGCGTGCTGGTCATCGAGGTGTCGACCTCGACCTCGGCACCGAGGTTCTTCTTCCACTGATCCGCCACCCAGCGCCAGCGGTTGACGTCCTCGGCCGACGTCTCCGACGTGTTGCCGGAGATCACGATCTTCGGCAGGCCCTGCCCGTTCGGGAACCCCGCCGCCGCCAGCAGCTTCTTGGCCTCGTCCGCGTTGAACTTCAGGCCCTCGGGCGGCGTGTAGTTGGGCACCGCCGGCGGGATGAAGCTCGTGGTCGGCTTGCGGATGCCGCGCCAGACCTGGTTCGCCCAGGCCTCGCGGTCGATCGCCATGCCGAAGGCGCGGCGCACCAGCACGTTGTCGAAGGGCTTCTTCTTGAAGTCGAAGCCCAGCGACTGCGTGCCGCCGACCGTGATCCGCAGGATCTCCCGGGGGAAGTCCTTCTCGACGGCATCGAGCAGGGAGAGGGGGAAGTTGCTGACCACCTGGGCCTCGCCGCCCTTGTAGAGATTGAGCGCGGTGTTGGGCGCCGTGGGACCGCGCAGGATCGGCAGGTTGAGCTTGGTGATGGAGGGGGAGGTGCCGCCCCAGTAGTGCTCGTTGGGCACCAGCTCGAGGGCCTGCGCCGGGTCGAACTTGCTGACCTTCCAGGGACCGGACCCGTAGGGCTGGTGGTTGGTCCACTCGGAGCTGTTGATGTCGCCGCCGTTCCACTTCTCGAGGGCCTCGCGGTCGACAATGTGCCAGGGGTAGATGGCGAGATAGCCCAGGAAGAAGTTGTAGGGCTTCTTGAGGATGATCTGGATCGTCTTGTCGTCGATCTTCCTGGCCCCTTCCAACTCCTTGGCGTCGCCCTTGGTGAACTCCTCGTACCCCTTGATGTGCTCCATGAAGTGCGCCGTCGGCGCGGGCTTCTTGGGGTCGAGCGTCCGCTTCCAGGAGTAGATGAAGTCGTCGGCGACGACGTCGCGGCCGGTGGCCCACTTGGCGTTCTTGCGGATGGAGAAAGTGTAGGTCAGGCCGTCGGCCGACTTCTCCCAGCGCTCCGCCAGTTCCGGCACCACCTTGGCGTCCTTGTCGTAGCGCACCAGCCCGTTGAAGACGTTGGGCAGCAGGTTGCCGTAGAGGAGCGAATTGATCGTCTTGTGCGGGTCGATGTTGATGTCGAGGGTGGTGACGATCGGGATGGTCAGCGTGGCGTTCCTGACGAAATCAGCCGGTGGTGCCCCGGCGGGCTGCGTGGCCGCCGTCACGACGGTCG
Organism: Armatimonadaceae bacterium; assembly: GCA_030446525.1. The sequence goes on along the minus strand of JAUJNC010000247.1, from coordinate 3 downwards.
GCG
>JAUJNC010000246.1 GCA_030446525.1 Armatimonadaceae bacterium | reverse complement strand
CCACATCGGCAGAAACTGCTCGTACATAAAACGGCCTGAGCGCCCATACTGCATACTTTGTCTCCTCTGCGCTTCCCGTCCCTGCTTTCTCTGCCCCGTGAGAAAAAAACTTGTCCGCATGCTTGACTGATATGGGTCGGTCGGGAGCGGGTAGAATGAAGACAGGCGTTGAAGGCGCTGTATGCCCACCTTCTCCCCGCTACTTTTCTTTCCGGCGATAAGGAGTTACGATTATGAACGCATCGTGCCTGCAATACCGGCTCACCAACGACGAGCGGCGATTCTTCAACGAGCAGGGCTACCTGATCCTGGAGGATGCCCTTTCGCCCGGACAGGTGTCCGCTCTCACCGAAGTCGTGGATGATATGCACCAGAAAAAGGTGGCGGAGGGTTTCGACCCGAAGAAGGCGCTTTTCTACCCCAACTTCATCCCCGACAACGCGCTGTTTGCCGATCTGGTGGACTACGAGAAGGTGCTGCCCAAGGTCTGGGGCATGCTGGGCTGGAACATCTACCTGTACCATGCCCACCTGATCGTGACGCCTCCGAGCGGACAGGAGAAAGACGATAAAACCTTTGGCTGGCACCAGGACAGCGGCAGGATAAACGTCGAGGTCGAGAGCCACCCGCGCCCGCGCCTGTCCCTCAAAGTCGCCTACTTCCTGTCCGACATCTCGGAGCCGGGGCGCGGCAACTTCTGGATCATCCCCGGCAGCCACCTGGACGATACGCTGGTGCGGCCTGAAGGCGGCGTCGGCCAGCCGGAGGGCGCGATTCCCGTCACTGTCAAGCCGGGCACCGCCGTCTTCTTTGACCGCCGCCTGTGGCACACGGCCAGTCCCAACTGGTCGGACGTGACGCGCAAGGTGCTGTTTTACGGCTACGGCTACCGCTGGATTCGCACCAAGGACGACATGACGGTGGAAAGCCTGTGGGAGCAGAGTGACCCGGTCCGCAAGCAGTTGCTGGGGTGGGGCGTCAACTGCAACGGCCACTATTCGCCCACCGATGAGGATGTGCCGCTTCGCGTCTGGCTGCGCGAGCACAGCCCGGACGAGGCGAAATAGCCATGCAGCCACGACGCTACGGACGCACCGACCTTTATGTCAGCCCGATCTGCTTCGGCCCGATGCGCTTTTCGGAAAAAACGCCGGGAAGCGACGACCCGAAATCTGACGCCGGCGAACGTGCCCTGCGTCGCGCGCTGGAGCGGGGCGTGGACTTCTTCCACTCGTCCTACGAGTATGGCACGCGCTGGGCGATGGAGCGTGTGCTCAGAGACCATCCCAAGCGCGCCGACATCAAGCACATCATCAAGGTGCCTGTGCCCGACTTCAAAGACGCTCATTTCTCGGTGGCCAAGTTTCGCGAGCGGGTGGAGGAGGCGCTGCGGGAACTGCACACGGACCAGATCCATGTTGTGCAATGGCTTTTGCGCGCGGACCCGAACGACGACGAGCACCGAATCCCGCGCATCGCCGAGTGCCTGGACCAGGCCCTCGACATCTTCCACACCCTGAAGGCTGAGGGGAAGGTAGGGTACCTCGCTCCGTTCCCGTACACGCTCGGCTTCGCCAAAGCGCTTCTTTCGACAGGGAAGATGGAAGGGCTGGTCGTCTACTACAACCTGCTGGAGATGGAGATGTACCCGCTGTTCGACCTGGTGGATAAATTGGGCTACGGCGTCATTCCCATCCGCCCGTTCCTGGAAGGGCTGCTCACGGACGAGCGCATTGATCCGAGGAAAACCCCTGAAGGCGACCGTGCCCGGAACCGAAACTGGGCGGGCCGCTATGCGCTTCTGGCTAAGGCACGCGAGGTTCTGGGCGAGGAGCCTGCCTCGTGGACGGACTTCGCGCTCCAGTTCTGCCTGGCCGACCCGCGCGTTACCAGTTTGGTCGTCGGCCTGAACACCGAGGCGCAGGTAGACCGCGCCTGTGACGCTGCGGAGAACATCCCCATCGGGCCAGAGGTGCCCCGGCGCGTCTACGAGGCGCTGCGGGCCGATCTTACGGCGGGATAGGGAGGCGAAAGCAACGAAAGGATAAGCTCACTTTGTGTATCCTGATTACCGGCGCGGGCGGCAACATCGGCAAGGGCATGGTTCCACGTCTGACGGCTGCGGGCCATGATCTCGTGCTGTCCGACCTGAACAAAATTCCCGACGCCGAACCATTTGCCGGACTGCCGTTCGTGCAGTGCGACGTGCAGGCGGGCTTCGGGCTGGAGCGGGCCCGCAGACTGCGACCTCATCCTGCACACCGGTCTGGCACGGTTCACTGCGCGCCAAGACTGCCGACTTCGGCGTCGACAGATTTGCACCTTCTGGATGTTTTCTTCAGGCGGCGCAGGGCATGGCGCAAACCAAGTTATCTGCGTTCCTTCCACGGGTCCTATCACTGCCCTAGTCCTCGCACCTTTAATGCCTTCAACCGAAGCGCCAACGCGCTCTTGTGGCGTTAGGCGAGGGGGCTGCAACCGTTGCCATGTCGCCGTTTCAGTGGGCTGAAACTCGGACGAGATCGGGGAAGACAGCACCCGGGTGGCCGACATCCTTCTTGCCAGGTCATGCAGCCGGTGGATTACATCGATATTGCCCTGCGCAAACGCGAATGGGTTGCCGCCAATCTGCGCTCTCTGGCGCGCGGGCCGCCAGTTCGTCTGGCGAGGCACAGGATCACATGGCTGAAAGGGAAACCGCATGGGCGCCGCGCCACACTCTCGCTTCGGGACGGCTGGTTTGTCAAGCAGATCGAATCCCCTCAGCCGGACATCGCGGCTCTAACGCGTGAGGTGGCGGTGCCGGACACCTCCTGGCTTACCGCCACCTTGCCCGCACAGGCTCACGATGTGCTGTTAGCGCATGGGCGCATTCCGGACCCCCGTATCGGCAAAAACGCGGCGGAGTCGGCATGGGTCGGTGATAAAGACTGGGCGTATGCCTGCCTGTTCGCAAGCCCAAAATGGGAAGCAGGCCCGGTAGTTCTGCGCTTTGGCGGTCTGGATACCCTCGCCTCTGCCTACCTCAACGGCGTACTCATCGGCACATTCGACAACATGTTCCGTGAGTATGCGGTGCCGGTGCAAGCCCATCTGGCGCCGCCTGGCCAGACAAACACCCTGCTCATTATCTTTTCCGCGCCCCTGCGCTTTGTCCGGGAGGTACAGCAGCCCCCGACACATGTGGGGCGCATCGCCAAGCACAAGTACTTCCGCAAATCCGCCAACGATTTTGGCTCTTACCTCGGTGCGCGGCCCCACGCCGTCAAGGTGGGCATCTACCGCGACGTCGTCCTCGATATGCGGGAGAGCGCCTGGCTGGAGGATGTGTGGGTTCGCACGCAGCTTTCTCCGGACCACGCGCGTGCCACGGTGCGTGTCCAGGTCATTGCCCGAGGAGAGCCAGCAACCGTGGAGTGGACGCTGATAGACCCCACCGGCCAGGAAGTAGCCTGCGGAAGCGCGGCGGCGGACGAGGAGATCATCATTCCGGTTGATGATCCGCGTCTCTGGTGGCCCTGGACGCACGGCACGCCGCACTTATACCGGCTTCACGTCCGCCTGCGGCGCGGCAGTGATTTCGTTGATCAGCGCGACCTGACGGTCGGCATCCGGACCATTGACCTTATTGCCGCCGACCAGGCGAGCGGTGAAAAGCGCTTTGCGTTCGCGGTAAACGGAAAGCGGCTCTTTCTTCAGGGGGCCTGCTGGGCGCCCATCGAGGGGATGAGCCACTGCTGGCAACCGGAACGGGCGCAGAAACTTCTTGACCTTGCGCAGCACGGGCGGATGGACCTGCTGCGTATCTGGGGCGGCGGGCACGTTCCTCCCCCAGACTTCTACGCCGAGTGCGACCGCCGCGGCATCCTCGTCTGGCAGGACTTCATGTTCGAGTATGGGATGTATCCCAGCGGCGACGCCGCCTTCGACGAGAACTGCCGTGCAGAGGTGGAAGGCGTGATCCGTCGCCTCCGGAACCATCCGTGCCTCCTGCTTTGGTGTGGCGGTAACGAGAACTACATGGGCTGGGACTTTGCTGTCGGCGGCGCGCCGACCATCGGACGGGAACTCTTCGAGCAGATACTGCCGGATGCCTGCGCGCGGCTGGACCCGGACCGTCCGTTCCACCCCTCCTCACCCTTTGGCGGGCAGCGTCCGAATTGGCCCCTGGAAGGGGATTGGCACGACTATACCACACTGACCTTCTCGCACGAGTCGTCCGTCCCGACCTTCGTGTCCGAGCTAGGCCGCGTCAGTGCGCTCTCGCCCAGAAATATGCGCCGCTTCCTGTCTGCCGAGGAGTATTGGCCGGCGGAACACGACCCCGCCATTCGCGCGCCGGGGCAGGCCGCCTGGCCGCCGATGTGGCAATACCGTTCGGTGGACGGCTCGTGGGATAAGGTCGGTGCGCTGGAGGCGTTCTGCGACCCGGCTACCGCCGAGGACCTGATCCGTATCCTGGGGACGGCGCATGGTGAGTACCTGCAGCGCAGCGTTGAGCGACTGCGGCGGGGTGTTCCCGACGGCGCGGCGGACGGCTCCCGCCGTTGTGGGGGAAACATGGTCTGGCGGCTCAACGACGCCTGGCCCATCCTCTACTGGAGTGTCATCGACTATTACCTGGAGCCCAAGATCGCCTTCTACTTCCTGCGCCGGGCCTACGCGCCGGTTCTCCTCTCCTTTGAGCGGACACCGGATCGGTTGGCCATCTGGGTCATCAACGATTCCGCCGACGTGGTCTCGGGCGCTCTGGTGGTACGCCGGCGCCGCTTCGACGGCGCCCTGCGCGCCGAGGTGGCGACCAATGTGGAAGTGCCGCCGGGCCAGTCGCGGCGCTGCCTCGACACCGTGGAACTGGGACCCATCTCCCTCCGCGATGAATTCCTTCAGGCCAGCTTTGCGGGCAGGGAAGCGCTCTACCTGCTCACGGGCGAACGCTATCTACATTTGCCACGCACAGCGTTAGACGTTCGCTATATCAGCGGCACCATTGAAGTGTCGGCAGGCACCTTCGCGCGGCAAGTGGCCCTGGAGAGGGAAGGTGCCACAGGAGCCGCGTTCGAGGATAATTACTTTGACGTAGCTCCCGGTGAGACACGGCGGATCAAGATGCTCGATGCCTCCGGCGAAAACGGCGTTACAGTACGCGCGGCAAACGCTGGTCCTGTCCGCGTTGAATGGCACTAAGGTGTGTTTTCAATTAAGCCAGATGATGGCCGCAGCCAAATAGATGCCGGAGAGGAAGTTACCAGTGCTCTTGTCAAAGCGAGTAGCGATGGCGCGAAAGTCCTTGAGCCGACTGAAAAAGTTCTCGATGTGATGACGCTTCTTGTACAACTCTTTATCATAAGAAGCCGGGTTCCTGCGATTACGGCGCGGTGGAATGACCGCCGTCTTGGCCGCTTGGGTGAGCACTTGCCGCACCCGCTTGTCGGCATCATAGCCTTTGTCGGCAATGACTATTTCCGCCTCGATGGTGCTGGCAAGACCGTCAAAGCCTTTAAGGTCGCTGGCCTGTCCCGGCGTGAGCATCAGAGCAGTGGGTCGCCCCTGTGCATCACAGAGCGCGTGAATCTTGCTGGTCAATCCTCCCCGGCTTCTGCCCAGGCACTGGCGCTTCTTCGAGTC
>JAUJNC010000245.1 GCA_030446525.1 Armatimonadaceae bacterium | reverse complement strand
CTACGCCAGCCCGCAGGGGGCGGACGCGGCGCCGGCGCCGGCCTCCTCGGTGACGTATCAGGGGAAGCGGCTGATGCGGGAGCTGCGCCGCATCCTCGACCGGCACAACGCCCGGCTGATCTCAAACCTGCCGATCACGCCGCTGTTTTACCGGTGGAGCGACGGGTCGCTGATCGACCAGCCGATGACGCCGTGGAAGCTGTTCTTTATGCGCGCCTCCAGCAACGGCAAGCCGTTCTTTATCATCGACACCACCCGGCCCAACCCGAGTGGCCGGATGACGGACGGCGACAACAATGCGTTCCTGGGCCATTTGACCCGCTCGCACCCGCATATGAGTTCGGGACAGCGGCTCACCGAGGCGGTGCCCAACAGCCGCCTGCAGTACGTGGTCGAGCACAACGGCTACCCGGCGCTCTGGCTGTTCGCCGACGGGACCGCCCTCGTGCGCTACGACGGGTCTCTCTCATCCGCCACAACGACGGAAAAATTCGCGGGAAGCAATTTCGTTCCCCTGTCGAGGGCGGCGGCCGGGGCGGGCGGCGCCGGGGACCGGCCATGAACGGAACGACGCTCGCTGTCTGGTGGGGGGGTGTTCTCGCCTTGTCGCTCCTCGCGCAACAACCGGGCTTCGGCTTGCCGCTCGCTCGGGACGGCCGGCCTGCGGCGCGGATCGTCGTGGGGCCGTCCGCATCCAGCGTCGAGCAGTTCGCCGCCGCCGAGCTGCGGCGGTATCTGCGGAAGATCTCCGGCGCCGAGCTTCCGATGGCGGCCGGCCCTCCGGAGGGCGCCAGGATACTGGTCGGGGAGCAGCCGGGTGTTCGCCGCTCCGACCTGTTCGGGGCCGGCGACGACGAAGAAAGTTTCGTCGTCCAAACCCGCGGAAACGACACGCTGCTGCTTCTGGGCAACTCCCCGCGGGCGACGCTCTACGCGGTGTATGCCTTTCTGGAGCGGCTGGGCGTCCACTTCTTCGCCCCCCGGTTCGTGTTCTACCAGAACCACGCAGAGCTCGTCCCGGCGTGCCCGTCGCTCCGCGTTCCCACCCTCGACATCCGCGAAAAGCCTGCGTCGCGGTACCGCGGCAAGGACGTGGGCGAGGGGTGGAGCCACACCCCGGCCAACCTGTCGCAGATGATCGACTGGATGGCGAAGAACCGGCTCAACGTCCTTTCCTACCCGTGCGGCAACGAGACGTCCCGGGACTACTGGAACGCCACGGTCGATCAGATCGCGCCCGAGATGGAAAAGCGCGGCATCGTTCTGCAGACCGGGGGCCACGGCTATCCCGCCTTCCTCCCGCCGGACAAGTATCGCAAGGAGCACCCGGACTGGTTCGTGGAAGGCGCCAACGTCTTCGATGTCACGAACGGCACGGCCCTGCAGACCTACATCGACAACGTCATCGCGTTTCTCAAAGAGCGCCCGGTGATCGCCCTCTTCGACGCCTGGCCACCCGACGGGGCCAAGTGGCCCGAGGCCGCCGTGAAGCGCTTCGGCAGCGTCGCCAACGCCCAGGCGCACGTCACCAACCGACTGAGCAGCGCCGTCCGCGCGGTCTTGCCCCACGTGCAGATCGAGAACATCTCGTACGTTCCGGCCACGGACCCGCCCTCGCCCGCGCACCGGTACGACCCGGCGACCTTCATCGAGTTCGCCCCGTCCGGCCGCAGCTACCGCGACACGCTGTGGGAAAGCAATCACCCCAAAAACAAGGTCTACAACGGCCTGATCAAGCAGTGGCGCGCGGCCGGCTTCCAGGGCGATGTCGCCATCTACGAGTACTACCGCAAATACAGCTGGCGCTCGCTGCCCGTCGTCCTGCCCCGGCTGGTCGCCCGCGAGATACCCCACTACCGCTCCCAGGGGGCGGTCGGCCTGCGCATCTATTCCGAGCCGGCGGATTGGATCACCTACGAGCTGACCCACCTGCTGGTGGCGAGGGCGTTGTGGGACGCCCGGCTCGACGCCGGGGACTACGTTACAAACTACCTGCGCGATCGCTACGGACCGACGGCCGCTCCGCCGATGCAGACCTACTTCGACCTGGTGGAGGCGGCGGGGCGGCTGCTCTTCCACCAGTCGTCCCACGGCGATTTCGGGCAGCAGGACGTCCTCGCCCCCGCCCGTGACAAATACCTGGACGCCCGGAACGCACTCAAGGAGGCGCGCGCCAGGGCAGGCGGCTCCACCGCCGCGGCGTTCCTGTGCGGGCGTCTGGACCAGAACCTCCAGTACGCCCTGGCGGATGCGGACGTGTATTACTACCGGCACCTCGGCCAGGAGGAAGAGTCGCGGCAGGCTCGCCGGCGGCTGCGCGCGCTGGTGGAAGCGCACCGACTGGACGGCATTATCCTGAAAAATATGTATGCAATGCGCCGCTACGACCCGGACCGGGTGAGCGACCCGGAGCAGCGGGCGCGGATCCGGCCCGAGATGCGCGCGATGTACCGCAAGGCATGGTGACCCGCATGGGGAGACTGTTACGTACCTTCGCCGCCGCTTCGCTTGGCCTGGGGGCAAGCGCCGCGCATGGCCTGACGCTCGTGGACAACGGGCAGGCGAAAGCCGAGATCATCGTGCGGCCCATCGCCTCTCCGGTCGAACGCTTCGCCGCCGAGGAGCTGCAAAAGTACCTCAAGAAGATGTCGGGGGCCGAGCTCCCCATCCGGGCGACGGCGGCGGGTGGCGTCCGGGTGCTGGTGGGCGAGCAGCCGCGCCCCGCCGGCCAGTCCCCGCTCTTCGGGCCGGACGACGATGCCGAAAGCTTCGTGCTCCGGACCAGCGGCGACGACACCCTTTCCCTTGCGGGCAACGGGCCGCGCGGCACGCTGTACGCGGTCTACACCCTGCTGGAGCGATTAGGCGTGCGCTTCTTCGCCCCGGATTTTGCGTTCTACAAGGGGCACGCGGAGCACGTCCCCGCACAGCCTTCGATCCGCGTCGCGGATCTCCGCCTCAAGGTAACGCCCAGCTTCAAGTATCGGCGCAAGGACGTGGGGGAGGGCTGGAGTCACACCCCGGCCACTCTCCGGCCGCTGATCGACTGGATGGCCAAAAACCGGCTGAACGTCCTGCTGTACCCCTACGATTACAACGGGGCGGGGACGGTCACCTGGGATCAGTGGCGCGAACAGCTCCTGCCCGAGCTGGAAAAACGCGGGATCCTGGTCGAAGGCGGCGGCCACGGCTACCAGAGCTTCCTGCCGCCGGAGAAGTACCAAAAAGAACACCCGGGCTGGTTCGTACCGGGCTTCAACGTCTTCAACGTCGCGGACGACGAGGCGCTGCAAACCTACATCGGCAACGTCGTCCGATACCTCAAGGACCACCCGGAGATCCGTATCTTCCAGGCCTGGCCCCCGGACGGCGCGAAGTGGCCCCCGGGCGTGGTGGAGCGCTTCGGCAGCATCGCCAACGCCCAGGCGCATCTGACCAACCGGCTCAGCCGGGCCGTCCAGAAGGCGCTGCCCGGCGTGCGCGTGGAAAGCCTTTCCTACGTTCCGGCCATCGAGCCGCCCGACCCGGAACACATGTACGACGCGTCCGTGCTCATCGATTTCGCGCCGTTCGGCCGCAGCTACCGCGACCCCATCTTCGAATCCGACTTTGCCCGGAACGTGACCTACAACGGCCTGATACCCAGGTGGAAGAGCAGCGGCTTCAAAGGCGACATCGGGATCTACGAATACTACCGCAAATACGCCTGGCATTCGCTGCCGGTCGTCCTGCCCGAGCTGATCGGCCGCGAAATCCCCCACTACCGGGCGCAGGGCGCCACCGGCCTGGTCATCTACTCCGAGCCGGCGGACTGGATCACCTACGAGCTGACCCACCTGCTGGTGGCCGCCCTTTCGCGGGACACCGGTCTCGAAGCGGACGATTACGTCGCGGGCTATCTTCGCGAAAGATACGGCGCGGCGGCCGGCCCGATGCGGGAGTACTTCGACCGCGTCGAGGAGGCCGGCAGGGCGTTGCTGCACCGCCGCGGCGACGGCGATTTCGACGACCCTGACTCGGTCAGCAGGGCCCGCGAGAGCTATCTGCAGGCTAAAAAAGCCCTGACCGAAGCCGGGCAAAAGGTCAAAGAACAAAGCGCCCCTGCCTTTTTGATCGAGCGGCTCCGGTGGAATCTGGACTATGCCATCGCCGACACCGAGGTCCACTACCACCGGCTGCAGGGCGCGCCCGAGAAGTCGCGGGCGGCGGCGCAGCGGATGAAAGAGCTGGTGGAAGCGCACCGCTTGGACGGCATCCTTCTGCAGAACACCTACTCGATGCGGCGCTACACGCTGGAGCTCGAGGAGAGGGAAAACCGCGAAAAAGCCAAACCCCCGCTCTACGAACTGTACCGACGTGCCTGGTGAGTAAAGGTGATTGACGAGAGAAAGCAGGCTGGCAAATGACGGAATTCGTGATGACGTTTGCGGACTACGCCATCATCGGGATCTACTTTCTGTTCTGCCTCTCCATCGGCTTCCTGTTCAAAAAGCGGGCCGAGCGCAAGGGTCTGGAATCCTACATCGTGTCCGACCGGAACCTGCCCTGGTGGCTGATCGGGACGTCGATGGTGGCGACGACATTTTCCGCCGAAACGCCGCTGCTGGTGTCGGGTTTCGTGTACGGGGGGGGCATCAGCCGCAACTGGGAATGGTGGGCCTTTTTGCCGGGCGCGATGCTGACCACGTTCCTGTTCGCGCGCCTGTGGCGCCGCACCGAGGTGCTGACCGACGCCGAGTACGTGACGCTGCGCTACTCGGGCCGCGAGGCGAAAATTCTACGCGGCTTCCGCGCCCTGTACATGGGCTTTATCATGAACACCATCGTCCTGGGCAGCGCCCTGTTCGTCAGCGGCAGGATCGGGACGACGCTGCTGGGGGTCCCGGAGACCTCCCCCGACTTTCGCGCCTACCAATACGGGATCGCCATCACGTTGAGCCTGGTGGCCGTGTTTTACTCCTCCCTGGCCGGGATCGCGGGCATCGTCGTCAATGACTTCGTTCAGTTCACGCTCGCGATGCTCGGCGCGATCCTGATCGCCGTGTTCGCCCTGGCCCAGCCCCAGGTGGGCGGCCTGTCCGGGCTGGTGGAGCGCGTGGGGTTCGCGGGCGCAGAAGCAGCAGCACGGGTGCGGCCTCGCGCCCGAGACCGGGTTC
>JAUJNC010000244.1:4056-5240 GCA_030446525.1 Armatimonadaceae bacterium | reverse complement strand
GTCCCGCTCGAGATAGCGCAGGTGCGCATCCACCGCCTTGCCACTGACGAACTGCCGTCCGCGCGGCGCGCCGCGCGGAGGGTGGAGCTTCACCACGCGGGCCTTCACCGCCACCCCGCGGGTGCGGGTGCGCACGCCGCGTCCGTCCCGGCTCCCCCCCGTCCGGCCCGGCAACCCCCCCGCCCTCCGGGCGCCCCCGCCGCGCGCCACCCCCGCCGAGATACACCCCCCGCGCCGCCGCGCCTCCGCGCCCGCGGGGGGCGCCCCCAAACACAGCGGGGCGTTTTCCGTGCTAAAAACCGCGGCCCCACGGGGGGTAGGGTGTTAAATGGGGGGGGGGGGGCTTTCTTGCCGCCCCCGCCGCCTTTTTTGCTGCCGCCGCCGGGCCTGTTTGCCTGCTGATTGCACGACCACGATGCCGTAGCCGTATAAGATCATCAGCCTGCTTTTATCGTACGGAGGCACGTTACCCGTAGCAAACGTGCGCCGAGTGTTCGACCTGCCGGTGGGACGGCAGAGGTGCGCCGCTACCGGCTGCGCGGCGTACTCCCCTGCTGCGCGCTGTCGGGCGGCGCCAGGTGCCACACGAAGACGCCGTCCTTGTAGCCCCAGGTGTAGTCGTAGAGGGCGGCCAGGCGGTCCAGCACGTCTTTGAGCGGCACGGCGTCGAACGTGTGTGAGCGGGTGACCCGTTTCCGGAAGGCTTGCCCCTCGACGTAGCTGATCCCCGTTCGGGAAGCGAGCGCCCGGAGGGCGTCCGCCAGAGTGGCCCGCTCCAGTTTGAGGCTCACCTTCGCGTCCATGCGGGGGTCCCCCTCCAGCGCCTCCTTCCGGGAGGCGGCGTCGCCTTTGGCCCCGTACCAGATCGTTGACGAGGGCAGTGTGGAAGCGATGCGGTCGTTGCGCTCCTTGGGGTCGGTGATGACGGAGAAACCCAGGTCGAGCGATCCGGATCGCTCGTTGAACGCGACAATGCGGTAGCTGGTCGCGTGCGCCAAGGGGTGGACCTCGAACCAGATGCGGGTGTCGTCCAGCGTCTCCGGGGTGATCCCCGAATGGCGGCGGCCGTGCCGCTCGACGAGGTCGTCCTGCCGGGCGGCGAACATCTCGCGCAGGTTCTGCTGCATGCCCTGCGGCAGCTCCCGGAACGCCACGCCCTGGGGCGCCGCTCCGGGACCCATCGG
>JAUJNC010000244.1:0-3956 GCA_030446525.1 Armatimonadaceae bacterium | reverse complement strand
TGCCTTCCGCCGCCAGTTTAGCGTCCGTCAGGGGGTCCAGCTCGCGCAGCGCGTTCGCGACGGTGGTGCTCCGCTTCTTCAGGCTCACCTTCGCGTCCAGGCGCGGGTCGTTCCCGAGCACGGGCTGGGCAGCCTCCCGTGCCGCCGCAGTCCCCTGAGCGGGCTCCGGGGACGCTTGGCCCAAGCTGGTGCCGGGCAGCAGGCACAGGGCGAGAGCGGTGACTAAACTTGTTGAAGTGGTGGACAGCATTGTTGCCTCTCTACGGCACGGGATTTCTTCTAGAAGGAGCAGACTCCCGTGCAGCGGTGAATCTTCAATTCGCCGGGGTCGGTGACCTCCCGACTCGGAGGGAGTACCCGGCCCCCGTTTGACGCCGGGGGCCGGGTACGCACCTCAAGGACGTATCTCTTCGGTGCACGATCCTGATTCCGCGGTCCTGTGTGCAAGGACCGTTGGGTCTTCCGGATCGTTTTCGTCCATGACGGCGACCCGGAGATGGTAACTCCAGGTCATCGAGTGCGCGTTGTACGGCGCGTACCGGAGGGCGAAGTGGTACCCGGAGATCCACATTTCCTGGGTCACGCGCAAAAGCGCGCTGTTGAGTGACGTTCTGGCCCTTCCGCCGAGTCACTGCCGCCTGCCCCGCCTCACAGCTTGCTGCCGTTTGGGGTTCGTGCGTGGCCCCTTGGTCTCCAGGCGCTTCCCGGCCTGGTAATAGAAGAACAAGTCCTTCTCCTCTGCCACATGCCGTTTCTGCTTCCAGTCCCTGACCACGTCGTAGGCCAGGCCCGCCGCGGCCACGCCGACGCCGACGCACTTGGCCGCTACGTCCCCGAGGAAGTCCGCCTCCGACAGGACCAGGCCGAGAGCCGAGTTCTTCGCCAGCTCCAGCGGCTTGTCGCCCAAGCGGGCCATGGAGGCGAGCAGGCGGTTCGCCCGGACGGCCTCTTCGATGGCGAGCACCGCGGGCTCGACGTCACGGTAAAAGACGAGCTGTGCCTCCTTCTCGAAATCCTCATCCCAGGCGGCACTCTTGATCTTCTCGGAGAACTGGATCATGGCGCTCCGGAACCGGACCAGCGGGCGATCCAGCTCCCGGCGGATGTCCAGGATCTCGTCCACGCCCGCCGCGTCGAACAGGGGCAACCGCTGGAGGAGGTCGGCGGCCAGAGCCGTATGCCTGCCGCGCGCGATCCCCACCTCGGATACGGTGAGCACGCCCTCCTGGATGCCGCTCCGCACCAACCCGCCCGAGGCGGCATCGAATAAGGGGAAGGTGGAGGCACTGGAGAGGGCGTCGCCCAGCAGCTCGAAGAACTCTTTTACCATGCCTTCCGTGTCGTCCGGCGACTGGAACGCGTGTATCTCCAGCAGGCCGGCATCGATCGCCTTGAGCAGGGGGGTCACCCCGAGGCTTACGGCCTGTCCGTGGGCGGCCCCCGACATCAGCTTCCACTGAGCGTCGAACTGCCCCTCGACCTGTCGCATCAGCATCCGCTCCAGCAAACTCAGGTTCGACTTTCCGCGGAGATGGCGGTACTGCCGAAGGCCCGCCACCAGCTTCCGCGATTCCAGCTCGTTGCGGATTATGACCGGCGCGATCTGCTCCAAGAAGTCGATCTGCTGCTCACGGTCGAGCTGCCCCAGCGCCAAGTGCGACAATGACAGGACCGCCGAGAAGCTGCAGAGTTTGGCCTTGCCAGCGTAGAGGAGCGCCGCTTTGACCAGGCGCATGTCGTGGTCCAGGGAAGCGTCTTGGCCGGACGGGGCCGCACCGATGGTGATGTGGAACAGATCGGCTCCGTGCTCCATGTTCATGACAGTGCCCCTTGCGCGTCTCTCGTTTCGCCAGTGCCTTGGTTTCCCACCCAGCGCGAAAAGCCGGTTTAAGAAAGCATACCACGACTTTAAACAGCCCTGCTCGCCCCGGCAGGGCAATCGCATTTCAACCGGCGATGATCTTGAGGAGATAGTCACTGTCCCACCCGGCGCGTAGCCGGCGCGCCTTGACGCCGTTCTTGTCGGTCCTCTCCTGCCGAAGCAGGTTCAGCGCTAAATGCCGCAGCGTCGCCAGATTCACCGGCGCGTTGTCCTTGCGCACGCGGCAGGCATCCTCATCGAAGGCCACATCCAGCACCCAGTGCACGCTGTTCTCGATCCCCCAGTGCCCCCGCACGGACCGCAGGATCTTGCCAGCGTTGCTCTCGAGGCTGCACAGGAAGCAGCGGGTCTGCACGCTGGTTCTTGTTTGGCCCTTGTGCGTTACCTGGCGCTCACACTCGACCAAGGCCACGCTCGAGAGGCCCCGCCATTCTTTGGGTTCATCGCTCTCCTCCAGCCACGACAACTCGCCGATGCTCCAGCAGCGGCGGATCTCCTGGCGCCCATGGTCGTAGGTGCGACTCTCGTGAAAGTCGCAGGCAACCTGGGCGGCTCCCTCGGCGCGTGCCCAGGCAAACAGGCGCCGGACCTCATCACGCAGTCGCGGGTGGTTGTCCTTGAGCGCCAGCACGTAGTCCCCGCCCTGCGCGATGATCTGCGCGGCGATCTGCTTCTGGCAGCCCATCGCGTCGCAGGTGACGATGCAGCCCTTGACGTCTAGGTGCGCGAGCAGCGCGGGGATGGCGGTGATCTCGTTGCTTTTGTCCTGCACCTTGGCCTGCCCCAGGACCATGTTGCTTTGGCTAGCCCAAGCCGACACCCTGTGGATCGCCGCCTGTCCGGAGGCCGTGTCGAAGCTGTGGCACAAGGTCTTGCCGTCGAAGGCGACGACTTGTCCCTGGGTCTGCTGATGGATCGCCTGAGTCCAGGAACGAAAGCAAGCCGAGAATGCTTCGGGGTCCAGGCGAGCCAAGACACGCCCGAACGTATCGTGGGAGGGAACGCCGCCGTTGAGGGACAGGCCGAGTCGCTCCCGAAGCCAGTCGCCTTTGGCCTTGCCGAAGCGGGCCATATCGGTGAAGGTTTCGGCGCCGCAGAGGATGGCGCACAGCGCGATAGCAAGGATGTCGATCAGCTCGTGGCGCTGGGCGTGTCCGAGCACGCGCGGGTCCGGCAGATCGGCAAAGTGTTCTACCAGAGTCAGAGCGGCAGTCGTCATGGTGCGCCTCCACAGCAAAGGGTGTTATAGACAGATCAGTTGAAAGTCGCACATTCGCACCGCAGGGTACAGAACATAATCATCTTGATGACCTTGAGCCAAGCACCTTCGCGGACATGCATTTGTGCGATGTTTGACTGATTTCTCTATTAGTTCAAGATACGCCTGGTGACGCGCCACATCTGCTTGTTAGGAAATGCGATTGCCCTGATCTATCCAGGCCTCACTGCCCCGGCCGGGAGCGAGCTTCCCGGATCACGATGCGGTATAATGACGGGAGGCATGAGCCGCCGTGAACCGGCCCGTGGCCGTAGTGCCTGGACTTTACGATGCCTTTATCCCATAGAAAGCTCCCGATATCTCGACGCAAGCCGTCCCCTTACTGGCTACCGTATCTGGCGGCGCCGGTGCTCCTGGTGGGCGCGGGGATCGCGCAGGGCGGGGAGCAACCGAAGGCGGCTCCCCGGCAGACGGCCGCCGATCAGGCCACGTACGAGCAAGAGATCCGGCCGCTGCTGACCCGGCACTGCGCCGGCTGCCACGCCGGGAAGGATCCCAGCGGCGGCGTGGATCTTTCCGCGTCCGAAACGGTGGCGTCGGTCCAGCGTGATCAGGCGACGTGGCGGAAGGTCGTGACGCAGCTGCGCGAACGGAGCATGCCGCCCAAGGGCGCGCCGCAGCCGACCGAGGAGCAGCGCGACCGTCTGTCCCTGTGGCTCGCCCACACCCTGGACAACGTCCCCGACGGCTTGCTGCCCAAAAACCCCGGCCGCGTGCTGATCCACCGGCTCAGCCGCACCTGAAGCAGCTTCCCGAAGCTCTGTCCCTGCAGGCCAGCGTGCTGCGAGCCGGTCA
>JAUJNC010000243.1 GCA_030446525.1 Armatimonadaceae bacterium | reverse complement strand
TCCCGGCTGGGCGGACAGTCTCAAGCCGCTGATTATCCCATCATTCTTCGGGAGCGGAGCGTTCTTTGTCTTCCTGCTGCGGCAGTTCTTCCTGACCCTCCCGGCAGAGTTAGAGGACGCCGTGAAGCTCGACGGCTGCACAAGCTGGGGCATCTTCCGCCATGTCGCCGTCCCGAGGGCGAAGCCCGCGTTAACGACGATCGCCCTGTTCTCGTTCATTGGGCACTGGAACGACTTCCTCGGGCCGCTGATCTACACGCAGAGCATGGAGAAAAAGACGCTGGCAGTGGGGTTGACCGCCTTTATGAGCCTGCACGGCACGGAGCACCACCTGCTGATGGCAGCGAGCGTGGTCGTGCTGCTGACGATCCTGGTGGTCTTCTTCTGCGCCCAGCGTTATTTCGTAGAGGGCATCGCGGCAGGCGCGGTGAAGGGTTAAGGAATTCCGATGAAGCGACGAGCATTTCTTACCGGGGGCGCGACCTACGGCGCAGCCCTGCTGACGACCGGCGTCTCAGCCGCCGCAGCGGACGATGAGAGAAAGGCGGCAAACGGCGTGAGACATCTGGGGCAACCGTGCCGGGCGCGCAATATCCACGCGGGCGTTCTTGTGGAGGACGCCGGGCGGGAGTGGTTCGTCATCACCAACACCAACGAGAACGCCAATGTCGAGCTTATCTTTATCGACGCTAAGACCGACACGGGGCACGTCTACCGCGCCCCGGCAGGCTCCGGGGCATGGGCGCTGAAGAAGCTGCCGGGGAACCGCCTCGCCATCGGCACCTACTACGACGGCATGTTCCTTATCTTCGATGTGCCCACCCGAAAGTGGGTGCGTCAGGTCAAGTTCCCCGGCGAGGACTACATCTGGCAGGTGGCGCTCGGCAGCGACGGGCGTCTCTACGGCGGCACGTATCCGGGCGGCAGGCTCGGCGCACTGGATGTGGACACCGGAGCGTTCGAGGACCTGGGAGCGCCGACCCCGGAGAACAAGTACCTGCGCTGGACGACCTCCCTTCCCGACGGGCGCATCCACTGCAACCTCCAGTTCGAAAGGCCGCAGTCCCTCATCTTCGACCCGGAGACGAAGCAGTTCACGCCCGCGCCGGAACACTTCAACGCCGTCACCAAAGGCGCAATCTGGAATGGCTATTACCTGCACGGCAACAAGGCGTACCGGATGCCCGACCTTGCCGTCTCTGACCCGCTGCCGTTCCCCGCGCCGCCCGCCGATGCGGGGGCATGGGCGGTGGACATCAACCTCACCGACGAGAAGACGCTGGTTCTGCGTCAGGGCACAGACTTTTATGAATACCGCGTCGGCGACCCCGGCCTGACGAAGACCGTGCGGCTGCGGGCGCGCGGCTCCGGCGGGCTGTTCGCCCGCAACGCCGGTGGTCAATGCTACGGCATTCGGGGGCAGGACTACTTCGTCATCAGCCCTGCAAAGCCCAAGCAGGAGCTGCGCCGCATCCCCGGCGAGGCCGCCCCGCGCGGGACGCACTTCCTGTACGCCGACGACCAGGGGCGCCTCTGGGGCGGGCCGACCTTCGGACAGACGCTGTTCTATATGGACATCAAAACCGGCAAGACCGTCAATACCGGTGTCGTCTCCGATTACGGCGGCGAGGTATACGGGGTAGAGGTGCTGGACGGCGTCTGCTACGCGGTCGCCTATGCGGGCGGCGAGGTCATCCGCTTCGACCCTGCCGAACCGTGGAACCAGCTGAACCACGTCAATCCGAAGACTATCGCGCGCGTCGGGCCGGACTATATTCGCCCGCAGGCGGGTGTCCGGGTCGGGCCGGAGGGACGACTGTACTCGGGCTGGCTCGCCAAGTACGGCGAGTACGGCGGCCTGCTTCTTATTACCGATCCGAAGACCGGCAAGTCCGAGCAGGTCAATGACCCGCTCGGGCCGCACGGGCTTTCCGGGGTGCAGCCGGTTGGCGACGGCTTAGTGCTGCTCGGCTCTACCATCTACGGCAACGGCCTCGGTGTTCAAAAGGACACCCCATCGCGCCTCGGCCTGTTTGACCTGAACGCAAAGAAGCTCGTTTACTCGCACGATTTCCCCGGCTCGGCCAGCCTCGGCTCGTTTGTCTTCGACCCCGCTACAGGCATCGCGGCATTCACGGCGGTGGGCGGGAAGCTATATCTGTTCGACGTGAAGCGGCGGGCGTTCGTGGGCGGCGCGAATGACGGCCCCGCCATCGAAGGACTGACGGGCTATAACATCGTGATGCTGCCCGGCAAAAGCCGCGTCGTCTACGCGATAGGGATACCCTCCACGTTCGGGGCTTACGTACGGGAGCGACCGCGACGCTGGCGACCCTGCCCGCCAAGATCGAGTCAATCTCCGCCGCGCCGGACGGAGCCGCTCTCTACAGCTGCGTGCGGAGTGGACGTGTACGAGGCGCGTTTGGGGTGAGCGGGGAATCTGCGCTGGACTGTGGGCGGGCATCGCTCGCATCGGAGGATATCACTCCGCCGCCGGGCGTGCGCCTCGCCAGGTTGCCAGTTGGGGCCCGGCAAGCCTGGGCGCGCGGATCCGCTGCGAGCGTCCGCCCTGTTTCTGGAGCAGAACGTCCGGCGGTGGTCCCGGTCACCCTGGACGTGATCGGCCCAACGCTCGGCGACGATATCCGCTTGCGGCGCGACCAGCGTCCCGCCGATCACCGGAATGTCCATCGGCTCCTGCCCCTACGCCGCAGGCGCCCACCGGCGCGTGCGCGCCGTCGATGGAACAATCCAGATGGGCGCTGATCCCGCCGGTCCTATCGACACCGCTTGCCGCGTACTGTTACTTAATGGGCCGAAAGAGCGCCCCGTCGCTGCAGTGTTTTCAAAACGGCATGCATTTGGTCGTGCCGCGCCGCAAGAACATGAAAGCACAACTCAATGGCTGGAGGGAGTACCTGCGCAGTTTCTGCCGAAGCGCGTGGAGACGACCTTCAGCTCAAACGGATGTACTCGTGCGGCATAGGAGAACTGAAAGAGGTATCGCTTTCCACATTCCCCACCACGCCGCCCAATATCGAGCGGCGCGTCGAGGAGCAGCCGCATGGCTCCCTTTCCGGTGCGCTCCAGATTCGTGATCCGGTACGCCGTATTGCGCAAGTAGCGCGGGCGTGAGAACATCACTATCCGTCCTTCTTGGGAACGCCGCTAAGCCGAAGATCACCGAAAAATTCGTCCGCGACAGATCTTCAAGCCTCATTCTGGCAAACATGTTGTGGTAAAATACCGCAATCCCACCCAATGGAGGGTCTATCCCAGTGCGCCGTGCCCTCCGCATCGTCGTTGCCGCTACGAAGCGGCTTACTCCTCCGGCTGCTATGACAGACATGCATAGCGGCCCACCCGTAATGGGTGCTTTAATGTTCCGTCGATAGGCCAGTCGTATTTCCGAGGCGACAAAGGAACAACTCGTCGGCGGTCAACCTGCGGCCATAGCGTGCCGCACCAGCAACACTTCCGGAGGTCGCTTATGTATCGTCTGTCGAACACCCCGGTGCTCCGCCCGGAGCGACCCGTCCGCCCCGGCTCTACTAATGCCGCTCGTGCATTCACCCCGGAGTAAATCCTCTGGATTTACCCTGATCAACCTCTCGTTGTCATCGCGATCATCGCGATCCTGGCTGCAATTCTCTTTCCCGTTTTTGCCCAGGCGCGGGCAAAAGCGCGCGCCATCTCCTGCCTGTCCAACACCAAGCAGATCGGGACCGCCCTGATGCGCTACATCCAGGACTACGACGAGACATTTCCCTTCTCGGATGACTTCAGCGTCGCAGGCATCCCCGGCTCGCCGGTCCAGAACGGCTATCGCTACTGGGCGGACTACATCTATCCCTACGTCAAGAACGGCGCCGCCTCCAAATGGAACGCCGGAAATCCGTCCGACACCGGCGTCGGTACCGGCGCCTACAGTCCCTACCAGCAGCGCTGTCCCGACGTTGCCGACTACCACGGGCTACGCCTACAACGTGCAGCTCGGCTTCTTCCCAGCGGACAACTCGGCTCCACCAGCAGCGATCCCACGCGCGTCGGCGTCAACCTTGCCTCGCTGGATAAACCAGCCGATCTAATCACGTTATTGGACAGTTCCGTGCCGTATGGCTGGCTGCGCAACGACCTGGGGCGAACCCATAATGCGTCGTACATCATCATGTACCGCTACTTCCCGCAGAGCGTGGCAAACTGCCTGAAGAAGATGTACAACTGGCCGGACTCGGCCAAACTCGTAGGCAAACCGGGGGCGGGTGTGCCGTCGGGACGCCATGCGGGCGGCGTGAACAATGTGTTCGCCGACGGCCACTCGAAGTGGATCAAGACCGGGCCGGAACTCTGTAAGCTGGAGCGCGGAGTTCCGCAGCGTACTTAGCATAAAGCGGCAGCATATAGCAGCTTGCCGGAATCAACCAGTCCCTCGGCTCGGACTCGGCACTCATGCAGCGCGGCGTCTTGGACGAAGGTGCCGCGCTGTCTTTCACCAGGGACTGAGAAGAGATATATGACAGCCACGATATCCGCGTATATACTGCTGTTCTTGCTGACCATTTCCGCTTCCGCTTTCGCTCAGGCAGGCCCGACGGCTCCGCATGACCCTTACCGACTGGTCGCTCTGTGCAGCGCTATCGGACTACCATCCCCCATCCGGCTGCCACCGTCAAGTCCTCGGACGTTCAGCGCGCCCGGAAGAATGTTGACCGCTATTCCTGGGCACGCGCCTACCAGGACGCCACCGAGAAGCGGGTGCAGGGCAGGGTCCGCAAGTCGATGCCGCTTTTCTCGCCCGGATGATCCCGGCCACCACGCCAGGCGTTCCCCACTTCACCCCCTGCCCGGCCTGCCGCGACCAGAACCAAGCCAGCGCACCCGCACGGGCAGTGGAGCTGGTCCGCGCAGGACCCTGACCGCCTCACCTGTACGGTCTGCAAAACGGTCTATCCCAATGAAGGCGATACGCCGAGACGGTGACGCTGAAGGCGCGCTACGGCGGCAGGCAGACCTTCACCTACTACGGCGGGGAACCGTTCGTGATCTTCAGCTACGCCACTGGCCGGCCGGCCCACGGGGAGTATCCGCGCACGCAAGGTGGTTTATATGTCCAGGCTGTGCCGCAGCAGCCCGAGGCGTACGCGCTGACGGGAAAGCCGGAGTACGCGCAGGCAACGCGAAAGATCCTTCTGCGGTTTGCGCAGGTCTATCCGAACTGGCTAGTGCATGTCGGCTACGGCGAGTACGCGGACATGGACCCGCGCGTCGCCGCGCAAAACATCCAGGCGCTGCCGCAGGACGAGCTTTGCCCGCCGCCGACCAAGCCGGATCGGAAGCTGCACACCGGCTTCTGGAGCGCGGGCCGGGCTACTGCGTCCGGTCAGGAGGGGCACTTCGTGCGCGATATGGTCGAGGCGTATGATCTGACCTGCACGGCACGAGAGGGTGGCAAGCCGGTCTACGCCGATGCGGAGCGGCTCCGCATCGAGAAGGATCTGCTCCTTGAGAGCACCCTGCTCCTGGTCGCCGATAAGTCCGTGAATAACAAGTCGGTGGGCAATGAGACCGCGACCGCGCTGGTGGGCATGGCGCTCGGGCATCCGGAACTGGTGCGCTTCGGCCTGGATGCGTTCCAGAAAACGGTCGATGGCTGGTTCCTTCCCGACGGCGGCACGCCGGAGTCCTGGAGCTATGCACTGATGACGCTGAACGGCATCCACACGCTCGGCCAGGCGTTCCGGGGCTACTCGGATCCGCCGGGCTATCGGGACGCCGCGGGCAAACGGCTGGAGAATCTCGACCTGTACCGGCTCCCCGCGTACCGGCGCGTCTGGGAAGCGATGTTCGTCGGGCTGCAGGGGGACCTACGCTATCCGCCGCTGGCGGACGGGTACGCCACCAGCGAGCTTGGCGCGCGCTTCGCCGAGCTGATGGCCGCCAATTACCCGGAGAACGCGCAGTACCGCGCGCTGCTGCAGGCCATTGCCGGGGACGATCTTTCCCGGGGCTACGCGCCATACGCGATCTACTACCGCAAGCCAGGACTGGAAGAGCAGGGCACGCCGACGCTCCTCCTGCCGGACCATCTCTTCCCCATGCTCCAGATCGGGTATCTGCGCGGCGGGGCGACGGGCCGTGACAGCCTGCTTCTGCTGAGCGCCAGCGACTGGGGCGGACACCATCACATCGACAGCCTGAACCTGTACCTCTGGCAGGACGGGCACGAACTGCTCTCCGATCTGGGCTATCTCTGGGACCATCCGCTGAAACAAAGGACGACCCGCACATTCGCCCACAACACGGTCATGGTAGACGGGAAAGACCAGATCGCGCGGGGCCGGGCGGAAAGTTCCTGTTGTTTGCCGCGTCGGGCGTACTCAAGGTGATGGAGGCCGAGTCGCAGGCGTACCCGCAGGCGAGCCTGTACCGCCGCACCGTGGCGCAAATAGAGACCGCCCCGAACCGGCGGTACTTCGTGGACATCTTCAGGGTCCAGGGTGGGCAGCGGCATGACTACGTCTTCCACGGCCCTAACAAGGAGTATCAGATCGCCGGGCCGCAGGCGAAGCCGTGGCGTCTCGAACCGCCGGACTCCCTCGACCTGGCGAACCTGCGCGGCTCCGATGCGACCGCGCCGTGGCGGGTGACGTGGAAGATGGATGCGACAACCCGCTTCCACGCCCTCTGGCCGAACGCGGCGGGCGAACTTTCGCTTCTGGGGGACGGCTGGGGCCAGCGGGACTATCGGAACACGGACGTCGGTGCGCTCCTGCCCTACATCATTCGCCGCCGCCGCCCGGCCAGCGGCAAGCATCCGACGGTCTTCGTCGCCGCCTTCGAGGCGTGCCCGGAGGGCCAGGAGAGCGTGCGCAGCATCCGCCGCCTGCCCGTGCCGAAGGCGGAGGAGGAAAACACCGTGGCCCTAGCGGTGGAGACCGAAAAGGGCGTGGACTATCTGGTCTCCTGCCGGGAGGCGCGGCCCGTCGCCCTCTCCACGCCAGCGGGGCCTCTGACGGTGAACGGGCGGTTCACGCTCGTCCGAACCGAGGGTGGCCGCGTGACGCAGACGCTTCGTCCCGAGTAGACAGGGGCAGAACCATGCCTTATGCTGTGCCGGGGCACATGGAGCCGGGGGGTATGGACATCCCTCGGCTCGAAACTGTAAGGGAAGCAATGACTCGTTTACGTTTTTTTGTGCGATTACCCGCTGTCGTGACTATCGTACTCGCGGCACTCTTTGCGGGAAGCCAGGAAACCCGTGCCATGGACCTTGAAGAAAACGCGCCTCCGCAGTATCCGCTGAAGACCGCCCGCCGTATCTACAGCGACGCCGAGATCGCGCAGGCTCGGGCCAATATCGGGCGCTACCCGGCGGCGCGCGCTGTCGCCGATGGGATCACCCGGGCCGCCGACCCGTGGCTGGACTGGAGCGACGAGGAGCTTCGCGTACTCGTCACGCCCGCCCAGGTGCCCCGCGCCTTCGATGTCGGCAGCAGTGTCGGCTGCCCCAAATGCGGCCAGGAGATCCACCAGAAGTTCGGCTCCTATCCCTGGCTCGTCGATCTGCGGAAGCCGTTCAAGCTGACCTGCCCCGTCGACGGCAGCGTCTACCCCACCAACGACTATGCGGCCTACTACCGGAGCGGCTTCACGGAGAAGCGCGGCTGGGACACAGCGTACGTGGACGATGGCTGGGGATGGCTCAATCCAAAAAACAACGAGCGCTACTGGTTCGTCGCCCACTACAACCACCGGGCGTGGCACCATCATCTCGGGCCGGGGGTGCGGGCGCTAGGGCGGGCCTACCTGTTGACCGGCGATAAGCGGTATGCCCATAAGGCCGCTGTGCTGCTGCAACGAATCGCTGAGGTCTACCCGGCGATGGACCATGAGAAGCAGTCGCGCTACGGCAAGATGCAAGCGACGCGCGGCCAGCGCTACCCGGGCAAGGTGCTCAATCACATTTGGGAGACGAATCTTGTCGAGGGCTTTGCCGATGCCTACGACGCGGTCTGGGAGACTATAGACGCCGATGCTGATCTACAGCGCCTCAGCGGCAAGACGGGAAAAGAGATTCGGGCGTTCATCGAGGCGAACCTGATCGAGGACGCGATCGCCGCCTACTTCTCGGAGAAGATCCGCGGCAACTTCGGGATGCACCAGAGCGCCCTGGCTTACCTGGCGCTGGCCCGGCAACACGGCGATAACGCCGCCTGGTTCGACGGCCTGATGAACCGGAGCGGCGGCTTCTTTCTGCACACCGGCCTCAACATCGCCCTGTACAATCTGGTCTTCCGCGACGGCGTTCCCAACGAGACCGGTC
>JAUJNC010000242.1 GCA_030446525.1 Armatimonadaceae bacterium | reverse complement strand
CGGTGCGACCATAAAGCATGACAGGGTCCCCGGCGGTCCGGGGCGGCTGTAGTCGTGCTGGCCGCCGCCGTCGACCGCGAAGACGTCCAGGAAGTAGCTGCGCTCGTTGCCCGCGTCCACCATGAGCAGGCAGCGCCGGTACGTCCGGCACTGCGGGTAGGTGCCCGGCGCGTCCACGTCGAGGACGCGGGCGAACGGGCTGTCCGCGAAGAGATGGACCACGCCCGCCTGGTTGCCGCGCTGCCGGGAGGCATCCACGGTGACCGTGTTGTGGGCGATGGTGTTCTTGGACCAGGTGTAGATGCCCGGCACGTAGTCGTTCATGGCGTCGGGATAGCCCAGGTCGGGCATGAGCGGCTGGCCCGCGGCGAACAGCTCGAAGCCGAGCCGGTCGAAGTGCCCGTGTCCGCCCTTCAGGCCGTAGTAGAGCGAGACCGAGACCGTGTCGGCGCGGTTGTTCAGGATGCCCATGCCGTAGCCGTCCAGCAGGCGCGCGGACGGCGGTCGGGGCTTCTGCAGCGTGGCGGGGACGGGCGGATGAAACAAGGACTCGAACGTCGTGAAGCCCTTGTCCCCCGTGGCGCCGAAGGCGGCCAGGAACCGGGCGTAGCGCTCGTCACCGTACTGCCGGTAGGCGGCCTGGAAGACCGACGCGTTCTGCCCGATCAGCCCGCCGTAGACGCTGCCGCTGTCGCCCAGGGAGGGCGTGAACTTGCCCACGTTGATGACGTCGAGGACGCCGTCGTACAAACGCCGCAGGCGCGGGAGCGCGAACAGGTCCTGATCCGCCTTTTTCATCAGAACAGCCATCTCGGACAGGCTGCTCACCCAGATGCCGTTGTATCCGGGCGCCGTTTCGTTGGGCACGCCGTCGCGGAAGACGAGGTTATACAGGGCGAAGCTCAGGCCGGTGTGCAGCGAGGAGGACCCGGTCCGGTTCACCAGGTCGTCGAGCCAGCGCGCGTTGTCGCCGTGCTGGCGTGCCAGCGCCAGGTGGACGAGGGCGCTCTGGTGCATGCCGAAGTTGCCGCGGACCTTTTCGGCGAAGTAGGCGTCGATCGCGTCCTCCAGCAGGTTCGCCTCGATGAACGCGCGCACCTCGCGCCCGCTTTTCCGGCACAAGCGCTGCAGATCCGCGTCCGCGTCGATCGTCTCCCAGACCGCGTCGTAGGCGGCCGCCAGCCCCTCCACGAGGTTGGTCTCCCAGATGTGGTTGAGCACCTTGCCGGGATAGCGCCGACCGCGCGCCGCCTGCATCGTGCCGTAGCGCGACTGCTTCTCGTGGTCCATCTCCGGGTACACCTGGGCAATGCGGTGCAGCATCACGGCGGCCTTGTGGGCATAGCGCCGGTCGCCGGTCAGCAGATACGCCCGTCCCAGAGATGCCACGCCGGGTCCGATGTGCCGGTGCCACACCCGGTGGTTGTAGTGCGCGACGAACCAGTAGCGTTCGCCGCTCGGCGCCTGCCAGCCCCACCCGTCGTCCACGTAGGCGGTGTCCCAGCCCCGTTTCTCTTTGAAGCCGCTCCGGTAATAAGTGGCGTAGTCGTTGCTGGGGTAGACGCTGCCGTCCACGGGGCACGTGAGCTTGAAGGGCTTCTTCAGATCGACGAGCCAGGGGTAGGTGCCGAACTTCTCGTGGATCTCCTTGCCGCATCGCGGACAACCGACGGTGCTCCCCACGTCGAAGGCGCGCGGCACCTGGGCGGGGGTGACGAGGCCGGCGAGCTCTTCATCGTCCCACGCCAGCCACTGATCGGCGCTTTTGATGATTTCGCCGGCGACGGCGCGCGCCGCGGGGTACCGCTGGATGTTGGCGCGGGCCTGGGCGAGGTCGGCATCGCTGTGAAGCACGCGCGCCGTCTTGAGCGGATAACGCGGCGTTCGCATCAGGGTAGCGTCCTTCCCGTTCGCGGCGGCAGCTCGCATGCCCAGGCAGGCAAGCGCAATGAGGAGCATGGCCGTCCGTACGGCGCTCCCCCTGGGCTGAGCGTCTTGTCCCGCCCCGGCGCCGGGACATAACCGGCGCTCTATAGTATAGAGCTTTTCCATCTGCGGCTAGGGTACCATAAGACAGACAACCCGGTCAAGCAGATGCAAAGCGAGGAGCGTCCGAACACGATGAAGAGCTACCAACACCTCGGGCCGTTCAGCGATCTTGTCAGCGCCGCCGGGCGCTCGCGGGCGCTTTTCCCGCAGGCGCGGCCGGGCGAGGCCACCCAGCGGCTCGCGCGGGAAACGCTCGGGTTTTCGCCCGGACCGGAAGAGCCGCAGGGCGTCCGCACGGAACGAACCTGGGAGCGGGACGGCGTCGCCGGCGAGGAGCTTTCCTGGTCCGTCGGCTACGGCCCGCGCACGCTCGCCTGGTTTTTGCGGCCCGCCCAAAGGGCCGGCGAGCCGCTGCCGGGCGTCGTGGCCCTGCACGACCACGGCGGGTTCAAATACTACGGCAAGGAGAAGATCGCCGACGGCCCCGACGCGATGCCGGCGGTACTGCGCCCGTTCCGCGAATCTTACTACGGCGGCCGGGCCGGTTCCGGGGGAGCGCGCGGTCAGGTCGCCGTCGCGCAGCCGGGCGACAGCCTCTCAGGGCAGCCGCAAGCTCCGTCGACGCCATGCCCGCGGGGAGCGTGGGCAGCGGGCGAACGGGTGCGCGCGGAGAAGAAAAGGGCCGGGGCCTCGGCGAGGAGACTGAGATCGGCCGCGTACAATGCCAGCACGACCCCGCACGAGCACACCGTGGAAAAGTACTGCACCCCGCTGGGCGCCACGCCGGCCGGCGTCGTCAGCTTCGAAGACCGCGTGGCGACCGCCTATCTGCTGGCCGCGCCGAGGCCGCGCGGCGGCGTCGGCTGCGTCGGCCAAGCAGGCGCGCGCGCCGCCTTGCTGCAGGCTACCCCGGCTGATCCGCGCCGCCGTGATCGTCGGGATGATGAGCACCTGCGAGGGCCTGCTCGACCAGGTCGCGTGGCCGCCACACGTGGATGCTGTTCCCGAGCGGGTGAGCCGACACGCGACTGGCCTGATCCGCCGCTCGCCGCGCGCGCCCTCGCCGCTCCTGCGCAGTACGACCGGGACGACGGCCTGTTCACGCCTGCCGGCATGGAGGCCGCCGACCGCCGCATCGCGGGCCACTACGCGTCGGCCGGCGCGCCGCAGAACTACGTCGGCTGTTCATCCTGCCCAACAAGTTCACCAGGAGATGCAGCGCGCCGCTTTCGCCTGGCTGGCGAAGCAACTCAAAAAGGCCGTGCTAATCCTGCCCGGGCTTGAACCGCCGGTCGAAGAAGGATCTCGTCGCCGCGAAGGCTTCCGGCGTGAAGCGGTGTTCGCCCGGCGGGCGGTGCGCCACGAGCGCTGCCGGCTCCCCGGCGATGGCGTGCCGGTTCCACAATCGACAAGAAACGCTCAACGCCCTCCTTGGGCATGCCGACGTCGAGGGGCGCCCAGAGCATCAGGGCGCTGCTGCGAGCAGCGCGAAGTCCCTGGTCACCCGGGTGAGCATGCCGATCCACCAGCAGCGCCCTGCGGTAGGCGCGCGACCTGGCGCCGCGGGAATATCGTCGACCTGGAACCCACCTCGCCGCAGATCGGGGCGGCGGCGGCGATCCGGTCGTCCACCAGCCGGACAAAAAGGTCGTGATGCCGCCGATGATCCCGGTCATCCCGATCCGGTCCTCATCGACATCATCGCGGCCTGCGGGAGGTCACGGCCTGGCGGATCTGCACACGATGGCCCGACGAAGGGCACGGCAGACCAGAAGATCCCAAGCTGATCGTTCGTGTCGGGGGTCCTCACGTCCAGCCCGCGCTGCGTCAGGCCCAGTGCCGCAGCCGCCGCGAGCCCGCCCCAGCCAGAAACGAGGCGCAGCGTCGGGTCCCCGGGCGCGTCCACCCCCCTCGCCGAACTCCCCCCCCCCCGGGCGCCCCGGCGCCCCCCGCGCCGGTGCAGCCACCGGTGGGGCGGCCGGCGTCCTCCCACATCGCGAGAGAACCCCCCCGCGGCCGGGGGCGCCCCGCCGGCCTGGTAGCCCCGGGGTGCGACCCCGGCGACCACGCCGGCCGCCCCCCCCCCCCGCGCCCGCGCCGCCGCCACGCCCGGCGCGGCCGGGGGGATCTGGAGAAGTTCGGCGAACGCCTGGCTCGCCGCGGCGCGGCTGGCGAAAGGGGCTTTTTCCGCGTCCGTCATTGTTGTTTCACCGTATACGTGCGCCCGTTCGTGCGCGGATCGGAGTTGTCCGATGTCGAGAACCCGATGGTGCGTGGGTACGGGTGGCCCCAGCGGCCGCCGCCCTGTTTCCGGATCTCCTCGGGGTCGGAACGCGCCGGTCCCAGCTTCCTTGCCACAAGATTTGGTGTGTACACGAAGAGCCTCCGAAGTATCAGTCCGGTCGCGGGCCGTAGTGCGGCAGGTCCGCCCCGAACTCGTACGCGCCCAGGTCGGGAGCCTTGCCCGCGTAGCCGTCGTTGATGCCGGCAAGGACCTCACCCGCATCCAGGGCGTCGCTGCCTGCTTTCAGGCGCAGGTCGACCATGCCGGCATCAAACGAAACCCTCTGGTCCTCCGGCGGCTGGATGCCGCTGGCGAACGCCCCCGCGAGATCGACCAGGACGGCGTGCCGCTCGACGGGGGCCTTCCGGGTCATCTCCTCGAAGGTGGCGTAACGGACGCCGTTCCATTTCAGGAAATTGTCCCACGGTCCGCCGCCGAAGCCGTCATAGTCGAAGTCGCATCCGACCATCGGGGCCGTGGATTCGTAGGCGAAGCTCGCGCGCGTGCCCAGGAACAGGTTGTTGCGGTACACGCAGTTGCGCACCGGCGCGTTGGTGTAGAGCACGAGGGGCATCCCCTTCTTCACGCACGTGTTGTGCAGCATCAGGGCGCCGGACGGGCTGTTGTGCATCTTGAACGGCTCGGCCACCACGTTGTAGAGCGCGTTGCGGAAGATGTAGACGGGGCCGCCGTACACCGGCTGGACGGAGATGCCCTGGAACACGTTGGTCAGGCGGTTCAGGAAGCAGCGGGTGTTGCGCACCGAGTAGTCCATCTCGATGCCGTCGTCGGTCATCTCCGAGATGTCGTTGTGGTGGAAATCGATGGCCTCGCAGCGCTGTGAGGGGAAGGTGTCGATCGCGTCGGCGAAGCCCCGGATGCGGTTGTAGCAGACTTCGTGTCCCGTGCCAGTGACCTGGACCCCGCGCGCGTCCTCGATGCCCCTGGTGCGCGGCCAGGTCGAGGGCCCCTCGATCCGGTTATCCGCGATGAACCAGTCGCGCGTGGCGTCCCCGACCTTGCTGGTGCAGGTGACGCCGTAATTCACGCGGTGCAGGCGGCAGCGCCGGACCACGATGCGCGCCGCGTCGCGCCCGACCAGGGCGTGGTCTGCGTTGCGGACGGTGAGTCCCTCGAACCAGACGTCGTGAACCCCGCTCGCGCTGATCGCCCGCCCCGGGCGCTCCGCGGCCTTGCCCTGCCCGTCGAGGACCGCCTCGCCGTCGCCCGCCGCGCGCCAGACGATCGGCCGGCCCGGCTCGCCGCGTTTGGTGACCTCGAAGGTCCCCTGGTAGGTGCCCGCGCGCAGCAGGAAGACGTCGCCGGGCCTGGCCCGGGCCTGGGCCGCCGCCAGGCCCCGGTACGGGTCGCCGGGCGTGCCCGTGCCGCCGCCGTCGCCGGGCGCGACGTGGAAGCGCGGCGCGCCCGCGGCGACCACCGGCTCGGCCCGCGTGCGGCTCCGCAGCCGCTTCTCCGTCCGGCCGCCGTCGGGATCCGAAAGGATGAGCCTGATCTCGTAGGCGGTGTCCGGCGCCAGCAGGACGAGGCTGCCCGCGAACAGCCAGGCGCCCTCCGGCACGGGGAGTTTGCTCTCGCCCTTTCCGTTTTTGTGCGCGCCTTTTTCGACCCGGAAAAGCGGCGGGCCTTGCTTCCACGGCGCCGTTCCCGCCTCGCGATACGCGACCTCGACTTCGGCGTTCTTGTCGTCATCGCCGCCGATCACCCAGCGGGCGCCCAGCGAGTGCATCGTGGGCGCATCCAGGGCGGGATCAGCGAGCGGCTTCGCGGCGCCCTCGGGCGCCTGCCCCGCCCCCTGCACGCGGCCCGGCAGCGGCGTCGCGCAGAGCGAAGCCAGAAGCGCCGCCACGGACACGGCGATTGAGGAGCCCAGCCTTGTTCTCATAGCTTCTCTTTTCTTTACATGACCGCCGGCTGCCATTCCCCCGGCAAGCCGCCGCGCGCGCGGAGCGGCTTGATGCGGCGCTCGTGGAACGCGGCGGCGTCCAGCGGCGCGCCGGATGCGTCGCGCGGGCGGACGAAGGTGACCGGGCGCGGCGCCAGGCACGGCAGCCAGTCCGCGATGTCGCCCTGCCGCAGGATGCCCGGAGCCAGCGTTTTGCGCAGCAGATCGCGGTCATAATAGCGCGTCTCGCATACGTCGCGGTAGGAGCAGAGCATCCCCTCGCAGGTCAAGGCGGCGAAGCCCTCTTCCAGCGCGGCGGCGAAAAACGCCCAGAGGGCGCCGCTTCCGATGCCGCGGATATCGACCGACGCGATATCGGGACGCGTCCGCAAATAGTCGAAGGCGCGCAGCACGTCGAAGACGCGCAGACCGAGCAGGCTGAGGCCGAGCATCAGGGCGTTGCAGCCCAGCCGGAACACGT
>JAUJNC010000241.1 GCA_030446525.1 Armatimonadaceae bacterium | reverse complement strand
GTGATGGGGCGGCGTCTCCGCGACCTCGCACGACCCACCCCGTAGCGGTGCAGCAGGTACCCGGCCAGCGGCACGTCATGGGCGTTCTTCTCGGCGGCCGTCCAGTAGCGCGTGAGCACGCTCGTCGGCACCAGCCCGAAGGGGTCCAGCAGGCTGGCCAGCGCGCGGTTGTCCAGGTCGCCGAGGAAGCTCGCGGCGACCAGGTACCCGACCAGCAGGACGATGCCCTGCGTGTAGATGGCCAGCAGGCTGCGCGTCAGCGCGCCGAGCGTGAAATACAGCGCGCTGATCAGCAGCAGATTCGGCAGAAGGTAGACCAGGAACGGCTGGACGTAGCTGCCGGCGCGGAACGGCTGCAGCTTCGCAGAATCCACCCAGGGCATCAGCGTCCCGAAGAACAGGCCCCACAGGATGCCGCTGAAGACGGCGAGCGTGACCACGAACGCGCCCAGGAAGCGCCCCCCGAAGTAGCCCGCTTTCGGGACGTGGGTGGTGAAAAACAGCTCGTGCACGCCCGCCTCGAAGTCGCGCTGCACGGCGGTCCCGACGATCGCCGACGCCATGACCGCGCCCAGCGCCACCAGGATGGTCACGATCCGGCTGATGACGAGGGGCGCGTTGATCATCACCCGGGCGTCGCCGCCCGCGATCTTGACCACGTCGCTCGCGACGAAGCCGAAGGCGAGCAGGAAAAGCAGGGCGAAGTAAAGGTAGGTGGAAATCTGCCGGAAGCGGAACCGGAGCTCAAACAGAAACACGGGGAGCATCGGGGGCCTCCCTCCGGGGCGCGGTGTGGAAAAAGTACACGTCGGCCAGGTCCGCCTCGACCGGGGTGAAGGACGAATCGGGCTGGCCCGCGCTGTACACGTAGATCACCGGCTTGCCCGCGACCAGCCGCGTGGAAACGATGTGGTAGTTCTGCTGGGCCTCGGGCAGCTCCTGCTTTTCCAACACCCGCTTCCATATCCTGCCCTCGATGGCGCGGATGACGTCGGCGGGGTTGCCGGCCGACACCACCTGTCCCTGCGAGAGGATCGCCATGCGCGAGCAGAGCTCGCGCACGTCCTCGACGATGTGCGTGGACAGGATGACCACGATGTTCTCGCCGATCTCGGACAGCAGGTTCAGGAACCGGTTGCGCTCGGTCGGGTCCAGCCCCGCGGTCGGCTCGTCCACGATGATGATCTTGGGCTGCCCCAGGAGCGCCACGGCGATGCCTAGCCGCTGCTTCATGCCGCCACTGAAGCCGCCCACGTTTTTGCGCCGCGCCTCGTACAGGTTAGTCTGTTGGAGCAGGTACGAGACGGTCTCTTTGCGCTGCCGGGCATGGGTGATCCCCTTGAGCGCAGCGAAATGGTCCAGGGTCGCCTCCGCCGACAGGGTCGGGTAGAAGCCGAACTCCTGCGGCAGATAGCCCAGGACCCTGCGCATCGCGTCCTTGTGCGCCAGCACGTCGATGACCGATTCCTTCCCCGAAGCGGGGTCGGAAAGGTCGAACGTGATCGCGCCGCTGTCCGGCTCCTGAAGGGTGGCGACGGTGCGCATCAGGGTCGATTTGCCTGCCCCGTTGGGCCCCAGCAAGCCGAACATGCCGGCCGGGATCGCGAGCGAGACGCCCTTCAGCGCGTGGACGCCGTTGGGATAAACCTTGAAAAGGTTGTCGATGACCAGCTCCATGCAAACCTCTGGGGAATGACTCGGTGAGGGGCTTCCGTTATAGTATACACGAAACGTTGCCGACCTGTCATAGCGGCCGCAGGCGGCGGGCCGCCGTCGTTGTCGGGCAACCGGAGTTGCCCGGATCAAGAAACGCCCCCCGGCCGTTGCAGGAAACGCCAGGACGCTCGCCGAACAGCAAAGCCGGGGAGCCGTTTGTTTTACGGCGCCGATGGAGGTGCAGCGTATGGCAGAGGTCGTCAAGCCGTTCGTCCGTCCCGAGGACGTGGAGACGCAGGTTTTCGGCTGGGGCAGCATCAAGTGGCTGAGCGAGCCGCGCGTTACGGGCACGGACCGGTTCACCATGGGGGTCGTCGTCCTGGAGCCAGGCAGGGGGCACACGCGCCACAACCACCCCGGCGTGGAAGAGATCCTTTACATCGTTTCGGGTGAGGGGGAGCAGATGGTCGAGGTCCCCGACGGGCAAGGCGGCATGCGCCCCGAGCGCCAAACCGTGCGGGCCGGCATGCTCGTCCACATCCCCGCCGATGTCTACCACGAGACCATCAACACGGGCTGGGAGCCGCTCCGGGTGGTCGCCATCTACGCGCCGCCCGGCCCCGAGGCGATCCTGCGCGACCTGCCCGAATGCACGGTCGTCGCGCCGGGCCAGATCCCCGCCCGGCCTCCCGCCTGAAAAGGCTCTCACCCCCATCCCCTCGCCCAGTACTGGGAAAAGGGGAGGAAGAAGAGAGTATCCCATGACAACAACAGCACTCGCCCAAACCAGGCAAAAGAACAAGCACTGGACCCGCGCCGAGTATCACCGGGTAAGCGACATGGGCCTGTTAGAGGACGACCGGTATGAGCTAATAAACGGGGAGATTCGGCACATGCCTGCACGAGGCGCGCGGCACCTGTCCGCGCAGTACAGGATGTCGGAGGCGCTGACGGATGCGCTTCGGGCGCACGGGCTTCTGGTGTGGCCGGAGTACCCGGTGGCAATTGCCACGGACGGGGAGCCGGTCCCCGATGTTGTCGTGGCTTACGGCCCGGTGAGCCGCCACGACGGGCGCAGGGCGGTGCGCCCGGAAGACGTGCTCTTCATCGTGGAGGTGGGCGCCTCGTCGGTTAAGGCCGACCGGGAAGAGAAGGGGCGGCTCTACGCGGGGGCGCTGATCCCCGCCTACTGGCTCCTGAACCTGGAGGACGACCTTCTGGAGGTCCGCAGCGACCCGAAGCCGGGCGGTTGGGTCACCGAGAACATCTATCGCCCCGGCGATAGGCCCACCCTCACGGTAGGAGGGGTGGCCTTCACCCTGGATGTGGCGGGCGTGATTCCGGCGCGTTTCGGCGGGGCGGAGGAGGGCTAACATGGACGACAAAGTGGTCGCGGTTCTGGGCACGCTGGACACCAAGGGTGCGGAGACGCTGTATGTGAAGGAGTGCGTCACGGGCGCGGGGCAGCCGGCGGTCGTGATCGACACCGGCGTCCAGGGCGCGCCGTCGGTCCCCCCGGACGTCACCCGGGAAGCGGTGGCCGAGGCCGGGGGGGCGAGCCTGGCCGCACTGCGGGAGGCAGGCGACCGCGGCGAGGCCGTCACGGCCATGGGCCGGGGGGCGGCCGCCGTCGTTGCCGACCTGCACCGGTCGGGGCGGCTCGCCGGCGTCATCGGCCTGGGCGGGTCGGCGGGGACGAGCATCGCCGCCGCCGCGATGCGGGCTTTGCCCGTCGGCCTGCCCAAGCTCATCGTTTCGACGCTGGCGTCGGGCGACACGCGGCCCTACGTCGGCGAGCGGGACGTGACGCTGATGTATTCGGTCGTGGACATCGCCGGACTCAACCGCTTTTCCCGCCAGATCCTGGGCAACGCCGCGGCGGCGATCGCGGGCATGGCCCGGCGCTACGCCGAAGGCCAGGGGGCATCGGGGGAGGACCGGCCCCTGATCGCGGCGACGATGTTCGGCGTGACCACCCCCTGCGTGACGAAGGCGCGCGAGTACCTGGAGTCACGGGGCTACGAGGTGCTCGTCTTTCACGCCACCGGCTCCGGCGGCCGGGCGATGGAGGGCCTGGTCGCGGACGGCTTCATCGACGGCGTGCTGGATGTCACGACGACCGAGTGGGCCGACGAGCTGGTCGGCGGCGCGCTGGGCGCCGGACCGGAGCGGCTCCTTGCCATGGGCCGCCGGGGGATCCCGCACGTCGTCGCGCCGGGCGCCCTGGACATGGTCAACTTCGGCCCGCGCGACACCGTGCCCCCCCGGTTCTCCGATCGGCTCTTCTACCAGCACAACCCGCAGGTCACGCTGATGCGCACGACGCTCG
The DNA here is from genome assembly GCA_030446525.1 of Armatimonadaceae bacterium. Next base: position 1,337 of record JAUJNC010000241.1, on the reverse strand, counting down.
ACGAGAACCGGCGGCTGGGCAGGATCATCGGGGAGAAACTGAGCCTCGCGCCCGGGCGGGTCGAGGTGTTCCTGCCGCTCGGCGGCGTCTCGGCCATCGACCGCGAGGGCCAGCCCTTCCACGATCCCGCGGCCGGCGCGGCCTTCCGAGACGGCCTTCGCGCCACCCTGAGCCCCGACGTGCCCGTCCGCGAGATGTCGGCGCACATCAACGACGACGCGTTCGCCCTGGCCATGGCCCGCCGCCTGGACGAGATGATGCGGCAGCGAAGGGAGGAAAAACCGTGACCACGCGTGAGCAGATCCTGGGCCGCTTCCGCGCCAAGGTGGCTGGCGGCCTGCCGATCGTCGGCGCGGGCGCGGGGACCGGCCTTTCGGCCAAGGCGGCGGAGATGGGCGGGGTGGACCTCCTGGTCATCTACAATTCGGGCCGGTACCGCATGGCCGGGCGCGGCTCGCTCGCGGGGTACCTCCCCTACGGCGACGCCAACGCCATCGTCCTGGAGATGGCGGGCGAGGTGCTCACGGTTGTCGAGAAAACGCCGGTCCTGGCCGGCGTGTGCGGGACCGACCCGTTCCGCAAGATGGGCTATTTCCTCCGGCAGGTGGAGGAGATCGGCTTCGCCGGCGTCCAGAACTTCCCCACCGTCGGCATCATCGACGGCGTGTTCCGGCAGAACCTCGAAGAGACCGGCATGAGCTACGCCCTGGAGGTCGCGATGATCCGCCAGGCGCACGGGATGGGCCTGCTGACCACGCCCTATTGCTTCAACGAGCAGGAGACCGAGCTGATGGCGGACGCGGGCGCCGACATCGTCGTCGCCCACATGGGCCTGACGACCAAGGGCGCCATCGGCGCGCAAACGTCGCTCTCGCTGGAACAGTCCGCCGAGCGCGTGCAGCGCATCGCCGACGCCGCCCACGGCGTCAACCCCGACGCGCTCGTGATCTGCCACGGCGGCCCGATCGCCGAGCCGGAGGACGCCGCCTTCATCTTTGAGAAGACGCGAAACGTCGTCGGCTTCTACGGCGCCTCCAGTATGGAGCGGCTTCCCACCGAGCGGGCCATCCGCGATCAGGTGCTCAGCTTCAACAGTCTCCGGCTCACCGTAGCATGAGGAGAAGGAGATTGACCCAACGGCTGACCCCGCAGTAATCCTTATCAGGTCACTATCGACGAAAGCCTGCGTGAACGCATAGGCTCCGGCACGCGAGACTGTATACAGGAGACAAACCTAGTCAGAGGGTTCCAGATTATCGTTGAAAAACGTCTCGACCCTTACTTAGCTGAGGCCTGGTCATAAATCTTATTGCAAGTTGTTGAAAGCACTTCGCCAG
>JAUJNC010000240.1 GCA_030446525.1 Armatimonadaceae bacterium | reverse complement strand
GTGTGGGACCGGTGGACGAGTTCGCGGAGGTGCTGCGCGCGCAGCTGATCGAGCTGCTCGTCGTGATCGCGATAATAGCCATCCTCGCCGCGATCCTTTTTCCCGTCTTCGCCCAGGCCCGCGCCAAGGCACGGCAGACCGCCTGCCTTTCCAACACCAAGCAGATGGGCCTCGCGGTCCAGATGTACGCCCAGGATTATGACGAAACCGTCATCCCCTTCTGGTACGTTTACGGCGCGTGGGGCGGGCAGCCTTGGAACAACCGGATGACCATGTATGTTCTGGCCCAGCCCTACATCAAGAACCACGATATCTTCCGCTGCCCCAGCGGCCATCAGGTGATCGCCAGCGGCGTGATGGACCCCTCGGCGCCGGACGGTGTGCGCAGGCCCTTCAACGTGTCGTACTCGTACAACTCACTGCGTGACACGCGGCTGGGCGCTTTCGATGTCGCCGCCGCCTATCTGGGTGTTTGCACCTGGCAGAACAGCGGAAAGTTCGGCGTCCCGATGGCCTCGATAGCGACTCCGGCGGACACCATCGTCCTGATCGACGCGCACGATATTGACATCTGGAACGAAGAGCTCACCGACTACTGGAACAACTATCAGAACCGGGAGTGCGGGCCCGGAGTGCCCCAACCTTGTACGCAGGTCGCCAAGCGGCACAACGAAGGCTTCAACATCACGTTCGCGGACGGCCACGCCAAGTGGCAGCGCAAAACAACCCGCGCCCAGTGGACGCGCGCCGAAGACTGAGAGGAACCCCTTGACGACCATCGTATCCCCTTCACCCGCGCGTCTTTCCCCCGAGCAGCGGGCCGACTTCGAGCGGGACGGCTTCCTGGTCCTTCCGGGCGTCCTCGGCCCGGAGGAGGTCGGCCATCTTCTCGGCGTGGTGGACCGTCTCGGCGCCGACCATCGCGCCCAGAAGGGCCTCGCCCCGGACGCCCCGGTCGAGATCCGCAACGCCGTCGCGCGGCCGGGCGGCGACGCCCTGCTCCCGCTTCTGGACTGGCCGGCCACCTTCCCGCTGATGGCCGAGATCCTGGGCTGGAACATCCAGCTCACCACCTCGCACGTGTTCATCCGCACGCCCACCCCGGATGAGGCGGCCACGTTCAAGGCGATCGGCTGGCACTGTGACGGCCCCTCTCCGGAGAAGTTCCCCGTCGTCCACGGCGCGCACCCGCGCCTGTACGCCAAGATCGGCTACTTCCTGACCGACCTTTCCGAGCCGGATAAGGGGAACCTTCGCGTCGTCCCCGGCTCCCACCAGTCGGCCACCCCGCCGCCGCGCGACCCGGACAGCGGCGACCCCGCCGGCGCCATCCAGGTGACGACCAGACCGGGCGACGCCGTTCTCTTCGAGCAGCGGCTCTGGCATGCCGTCGGGCCCAACTACGCCGGCGAGGCGCGCAAGAACATCTACATCGGGTACTGCTACCGCTGGATGAAGGCGATCGACTTCTCGGCGCAATCGCCGGAGCTGCTGGCCAGGGCCAACCCCGTCCAGCGCCAGCTTCTGGGCCACGCCACCAGCGACCTGTCCTACTACCTGCCGATGGCTAACGGGGGCGAGGACGTGCCCCTGAAAGCGTGGCTGGAGCGGCATCTGGCGGGGGAGAGATAGATGCGGCCCTTCCGGCAGGGCGAGTGCGGCATCGGCGCCCTTTCAGCGCCCACCGGTGAGGCTGCGCTCTTCGCCCGCCTGCCCCGGGGGCGCGATTACCACACGCCCCGCGGCTCCATCGACAACAGCCGCATCCGGTTCGAGCGCCGGAAGAAAGGCGGCGTGGCATTCCTGGGTGGATCGATCACGAACATGGCCGGCTGGCGGGACACGGTGTGCGCGTCCCTGCAGAGCCGCTTCCCCCGAACGCGGTTCGCGTTCATCAACGCCGGCATCCCGTCGCTGGGGTCGGTGCCGGGGGCGTTCCGGCTGCGGCGGGACGTCCTCCGCCGGGGCGAGGTCGATCTGCTCTTCGTCGAGGCCGCCGTCAACGACGCCACCAACCATCCCGGCGACCCGGCGCTCTGGCTGCGCGGCATGGAAGGGATCGCCCGGCAGGCCCGGCGGGCCGCCCCCGACATCGACATCGTGATGCTGCACTTCGTCGAGCCGGCCAGCCGGGAGGCGTATCGTGCGGGCCGCACCCCCGCCGTCATTGCCGCGCACGGGAGGGTCGCCCGGCATTACGGCGTGCCCAGCATCGACCTGGCCCGCGAGGTCACCGACCGCATCGCGGCGGGGCAGTTCTCCTGGGAGGACGACTTCAAGGACCTGCACCCGGCGCCGTTCGGGCACCGGCTGTACGCGGCGAGCATCGACCGGTTCTTGGACGCCGCCTGGGCCCGGCCGCCGTCCCCGGACGCCAGGGTCCGCGCGCACCCGGTCCCGCAGGAGCCCCTCGACCCCAAGAGCTTCTTCAACGCGCGCCTGGTGGACATCGGCGCGGCGACGCTGGGGCCGGGATGGCGGCGCGACCCGTCCTGGAAGCCTGCCGGCAAGGATGGGGCGGGAACCCGCCCGGGCTTTGTCGGTGTGCCCATGCTGGTGGCCGAGCAGCCGGGGGCGACGCTGGCGCTCCCCTTCGCCGGCACCGGCGTCGGGATCTGGGTCGTCGCCGGGCCGGATGTGGGTATACTCGAATACGGCATCGACGGCCAGGGCTTCCAGGAAGTCGACGCGTTCACGCGGTGGTCCGGCGGGCTGCATCTGCCGTGGGTCTTGATGCTGGGCGCCGACCTCGCGGACGGCAGGCACACACTGACGCTGCGCACCACCGACCGAAAGAACCCCGACAGCAAGGGGACCGCTTGCCGCATCGTTTATCTGCTGGTCAACGGCGGGCCGTGACGGAACTTCGCCAGGACGTACGAGTCCAAGGAGGGCAACAGCGGATGAGGCGATTCGGCGACGGCAGGGATTGGTTTTTCGAGAAGCGGTTCGGGCTGTTCCTGCACTGGGGCCTGTACGCAATCCCCGGCTGGCACGAGCAGCACCAGTGGCGCGGCCGCGTTTCCCGCGACGAGTACGCAAAGCTGGCCGCGCAATGGAACCCCGCGAAGTACGACCCCGACGCCTGGCTGGACCTGGCCGAGGAGGCCGGCATGCGGTATGTCTGCCTGACCACCAAGCACCACGACGGCTTCTGCCTGTGGGACACGAAAGAGACGCGCTACAACGCCAGGAACACGCCCTACGGCAGGGACATCGTGGCCATGCTGGCGGAGGCCTGCCACCGCCGTACGTTCCCGCTGTGCCTGTACTACTCGGTCGCCGACTGGCACCACACGAACTACCCCAACGAGGGCCGCCACCACGAGCTCCCGCCGCAGCCCGGCGACGAGCCGGACTGGGACAAGTACCTCCTTTTCCTCAAGGCCCAGGTCCGCGAGCTGTGCACGAACTACGGCGAGATCCACGGCTTCTGGTGGGACATGAACGTCCCCGGGACTGTCGATCGTTCGATCAACGCCATGATCCGCCAGCTCCAGCCCCGCGCGGTCATCAACAACCGCGGCTTCGACGAGGGGGACTTCGGCACCCCCGAGCGCGACTACGACAAGGGCGCCGAGGACGCGCCGGCTTTCGAGCGGCCCACCGAGGCCTGCCAGTCGGTAGGCGCGGAGAGCTGGGGCTACCGCGAAGACGAGGACTACTACACCGACCGGCACCTGATCCGCAGCATCGACAGGTACCTCGCCCGCGACGCCAACTACCTGCTCAACGTCGGCCCCATGGCCGACGGCACGATCCCGCCCGAGGCGGCGGCGATCCTGCGGCGCATCGGCGCCTGGTACCGCGCCGTTCAGGAATCCCTTGAAGGCGCCCGGCCCGCCTCGCACCTGACCGCGAACCGCGGCGTCCTGCTGACCCGCAAGGGCGACACGCTTTACGTCCACCTGCACAAGGACCCCACCGCGGAGGCGGTGAAGCTCAAGCCGATCAGCGTCGCGCCGCGCCGGGCCACGCTCCTGAACAACGGCGAGCCGGTCGCCGACGCGGTGGAGATGGTCCCGAGCGATCACGTGGAGCACAAGCCGTACCTGCGCCTGAGGAGCCTGCCGGTCAACGAGTTGGCCAACACCGTCCTGGTGGTGAAGCTCGAATTCGACCGGCTGCCCGACCCGCAACCGTCAGAAACGTCCGACCAGGCCGAGCTGCTGCGGAGGTAGGCGCTCGGAACCGACTCGGAGAGCCGGCGCGGCGGCGGTCCGGGCGGACCGCCGCTAGACCGGCATGATGTTGTAGCCGGTGCCGGTCAGGTAGCCCAGGGCGACCCAGACGACAGCATTGAGCACGTCGCCGACGATCAGGCCGAGGAAGAAGGGCAGCGCGGCGGTGTAGCCGCGCATGCCGCCGTAACGCTGGATCACCGACTTGCAAAGCCAGCCCAGCAAGAACGAGAGCCACATCGTGTGCACGGCGTGGGTGGACGCCCCGAGGAAGCCGATGGGGTGCAGGCCGACGTTCCACAGCGAGCGCGCGGCCAGCAGGCCGAAGACGCCGGTGAAGCCGCCCGCGATGTGGAGCCCGTTGACCCAGGAGCCGACGTAAGGCACGGACGCCGCGGCGCCGAAGACGCGCAGGGGGAGCTGCGGGCCGGTGCTGTACGTCCAGGCGTTCGCCATGGCGTTGCCGCCGCCGTGATGGTAGGGCAGCCAGAGCGACGCCCAGGTCGAGACGATCAAGCTCAAGCCCACGGACGCCGCCATCGCCCCCAAGAGCCGCCGGGGGGAGAAGCGCGCGGCGTCGGCGGCCTTGGCCCCGTTGAGGACCGAGGGGAGCAGCATCTCGCGCGTGTTGTAGATGAACGCCCCCTCCGCCCGGTACAGGGTGTAGAGCGGCGGTATCTGGAACGGCGCCGTCCCCACCGTCGAGGCCAGGATGTCGATGGTGGCGTACGGCATCGCCATGAAGAGCATCCCCGCCTGGCAGACCAGCCACGCGATGACGACGAGGGCCAGCGTGATCAGGAACAGGGAAAGCAGGATGAGGCTGGCGGGCGCCCCGGCCAGGTACAGCCAGAGCCCGATCCCGCCGTAGGAGAGGAACAGCCCGATCAGCGTCGCGCGGTAGGAAAGCATCTCCCCCGAGTCGTCGATGAGGCCGGCGCGCGGGCCGCCGGTCGCCTTTTCCCAGACGTCGCTCAGGTGGCGGCGCGCCGTCCAGAGCGTCCAGAGCAGCAGCCCCACCGCGCCCCCGAACGACTGCAGCGCGTGGAACATCTTCTGGCTGTTCCAGCCCAGCGGCGCGGGCATGTCCCAGTTGTACACGGCGCAGAGCAGGATCTCGAGCTTGTAGAACAGGAAGAAGAACCAGA
>JAUJNC010000239.1 GCA_030446525.1 Armatimonadaceae bacterium | reverse complement strand
CACCGCGTGGAGTATCGCTTCGACGCGAAGAGCTCCGCGCCGACGCCAGCCGCCGCTTCCAGACCGTACAGCGAGCCGCCCGCGTAGCAGAGCGCGTCGATCCAGCCGTCCCCCGCCAGGAACGTGCCGGGCGAACCGCCGCGCACGTCCGCCGCGCCCGTCGCGCCTCCCGGAAAGTAGAAGACGGTACAGCCCGTCGGCCCTTCCGCGTACTCGGCGACGCCGATGCGCACAGCGGGGAAGTCGAACGTGAGCGCCGGCCCATCGAATCTCGTTTGCGGGACTGTCCGGGTTCCGTCGTTTGTAACGGGACCATTCTGCTCGGCCATCGGTTCGCTGTTTTTCTCGCTACGGGCCGGGCGACAACGCCTTGTGCTGTCTTTCCGCCGCCACCTCCGCGAGGGCCTGCTCCAGCACCCCCAGCGCGCGGTTGATCTGCTCCCGCGTGATCACCAGGGGCGGCTGGACGCGCACGACGTTGCCGTGAACGCCGCCCACGCCCACCAAGACGCCGCGCTCCAGGCAGTGATCGCGGACGGCCTCCGCTTGCGCCGGGGCGGGGGTCGAACGGTCGTCGGCCACCAACTCGACGCCGATCATCAGCCCCAGGCCCCTTACGTCGCCGAGGAGCGGGAACCGCTCCTGGAGCGCTTTGAGCCGGGTCAGGATGTGGTCCCCGTCCCGCCGGGCTTTGGCGCAAAGGTCTTCGCGCTCGATAAACTCGATGTTCGTCCGTGCGGCCGCGCACGAAACGGGGTTCCCGCCGAAGGTGGACAGGTGGTCTCCCGGCCGGAAAGCCGCGGCGATCTCGTCGCGCGTCGTGAAGGCGCCCAGCGGGAAGCCGTTGGCGATCCCCTTGGCCGTCACGAGAATATCCGGCTCGATGCCGTAGTGTTCGATAGCGAACATCGCCCCCGTGCGCCCGAACCCCGTCTGTACCTCGTCGGCGATGAACAGGATGCCGTGCGCGTCCAGAACGCGTTTGACCGCTGCAAAGTAGCTCTGCGGCGGGACGAGGATCCCGCCCTCCCCCAGCACCGGCTCGGCGATGAACGCGGCGACATCGCCCGACGTGCAGAACCGCAGGACGTCCTCCAGCTCGCGCGCGAAATCCTCGCCGCTCATGCGGGAGCGGCTGACACCTGCAGGAGCGGGCGCGAAGGCGATGCCCGGGGCGTACGGCCCGCCCCGGCGCTTGCGCCCCGCGTTGCCGGTGACGCTCAGCGCGCCCCAGGTGCGGCCGTGGAAACTGCCGGTGAGCGCCACGAATTCGCTCTTGCCGGTGTAGAGCCGGGCCAGCTTCAGCGCGCCCTCGACCGCCTCCGCGCCGCTATTGGCGAAGAAACTTTTTTTGAGCCGACCGGGAGCGATCTGCGCCAGCTTCTCGGCCAGGTCGGCCACGGGCTGGGCGTGATAAAGGTACGAGCAGCAATGGACGAGCCGCTCCATCTGCGCTCTGGCGGAAGCGACGACTTCCGGGTTACCGTGCCCGGCATTGACTACCGAGATTCCGGCGAAAAGGTCAATGTACTCCCGGCCATCGCTGTCGGTGACCGTCGCCCCGCTCGCCTTTTCGATAACGATGGGCTGGACGGCTTTGACGAAGCCGGTGATAACGTATTCCCGGTATTTGTTGATCACGCTGCTCATGGTTTCCCCGGTTATCCGATCAGCCGGTTGTACTTCCGCATTACCTGCCGGAGCCGGTCGTGGGGGAGCGCCGCCACGCGTCTGCCGCCGATGCCGGTCATGGTCTCGGCGGCGACCAGCGCATTGATGACGGCCTCCTCCACGGCCTGCACCGTCGCATCGAAGAGCGGGCTGATGACGTTGTTGCCGAGCGCCGATACCTGGGCGACCGACGTTTCCTGCGCCCCGGCTTCGGGATTGGCCGTGGAAAAGGCGATGAAGAGGTCGCCGGAGCCGTTGCCGGACGTGCTGCCGGTGCGCGCCAGCCCCAGCGAAGCGCGCCGCGCTATCCGCTTCAACTGGTGGGGCAGCAGCGGCGCGTTTGTCGCGATCACGATGATGATCGAGCCGGTCTCTTCGGTCGGCGCGTCGTCCGCCCGTTCCGGCACGCCGGGCAGGTCATCGGGAATCTCCCGGCCCACGGGCACGCCCGCGGCGAGGAGCTGACTTCGCAGGCCATGATTCGCCTGCACGAGCGCGCCCAGCGTATAGCCGCCGCTCTGATCGTCCAGCCGCCGCGAGGCCGTCCCGATACCCCCCTTGAACCCGTGGCAAATCATCCCGGTCCCGCCGCCGACATTCCCCTCGGCGACCGTCGTCGAACGAGCGCCCTCTAGGGCCGCGAAGACGTGCCCCGGCCTGACGTGGAACCCGTTGATGTCGTTCAGATAGCCGTCGTAGGTCTCCGCGACCACGGGCAGCGAAAAGAACGAGTCCCCCCAGCGGTTCAGGTGCGGCGGACGCCCCGTCCGGACCTGCCAGGCGATCACCGCGTCCCGCACCGCGCCGACGCTGTGGGTGTTGGTGATCATCAGCGGCCCGTCGAGGAAGCCGGACTCCTCCACCCAGGCCGTTCCGGTCATCTCGCCGTTGCCGTTCAGGGAGAACCAGCCCGCGAAGACCGGCTGGGTGGACTCCTTGCCGCGCGGCAGGATGGCCGTCACGCCGGTGCGCACGGGGCCGATGCCCATGCGCAGCGGCCCCGCGCCCGAGACGAGCGTGACGTGGCCGACCTCCACGCCCGGCACGTCGTTGATGGCGTTCAGCGGGCCGGGGGAGCCTTCAAAAGGGATTCCCAGATCACGCGCCCGCGGTTTTGCCTGTGGCATGGCGACTTCGACGTCCCGTCAGAACCGGCGCGACCACTCTCTGGGCCAGCGCTCGATCACTACCTTTTTCTCGGTGTAGAACTCCACGGCGTCGCGCCCCTGCCCGTGCAGGACGCCCAGGAAGCTGTCTTTCCACCCGCTGAAGGGGAAGTAAGCCATCGGCGCGGCCACGCCGATGTTGACGCCGACGTTGCCCACGGGCGCCTCGTAACGGAACGTGCGCGCCGCCGCGCCGCTGCCGGTGAAGATCGAGGCCGCGTTGCCGTACGGGCTGCGCGCCAGGATATCGATCGCCTCCTCGACCGTGTCCGCATGGACGAGGCTGAGCACGGGGCCGAAGACCTCGGTCTTCGACAGCTCGCCCTCGGGCGGCACGCCGTCCAGCACCGTCGGCTTGACGAAGTTGCCCCGCTCGTAGTTCGGGATCCGCGCGCCTCGCCCGTCCACAAGCGCCGTCGCGCCCTCGCGCGTTCCCTGCCCGATCAGCTCCTCAATACGGCCCTTGCTCCGCGCGCTGATAACCGGCCCCATCTTCACCCCCTCGTCCCGCCCGCAGCCGACCGGGATCGCGCCTGCCGCGTCCGCGATCGCCTCGCGGAACGTGCGCTGCGCCTCCCCGACCGTCACCGCCACCGACACCGCCAGGCAGCGCTGCCCGGCACAGCCGAAGGCGCTGTCACCGATGATCTGCGTCGCCATCTCCATGTCGGCGTCGGGCAGGACGACCGCGTGGTTCTTCGCCCCACCCTGACACTGCACCCGCTTGCCGTTCTGCGCCCCGCGCGCGTAGACGTACCGGGCCACCGGCGAGGAGCCGACGAAGCTGATCGCCCGCACCGCCGGATGGTCGAGGAGCGCGTCCACGGCCGTTTTTGCCCCGTTGACCAGGTTGACGACCCCGGGCGGCAGACCCAGCGGATCGAGAAGCTCAAAGATGCGCCGCATCGTCAGGGGAACGCGCTCCGACGGCTTCAGGATAAGCGTGTTCCCGCAGGCAATGGCATAGGGCAGAAACCACAGCGGGATCATCGCCGGGAAGTTGAACGGGGTGATGGCCGCGACCACGCCGACCGGCTGACGGATCATAAACTCATCGATGCCCTGCGCGACGTCCTCCAGGTTGTAGCCCTGCATCAGCGTCGGGATGCCGCACGCCACCTCGACATTCTCGATGCCCCGGCGCAGCTCGGCGCGCGCTTCGGTGAGCGTCTTGCCGTTTTCCATCGTGATCAGGCGCGCGACCGCCTCCGAATCCTCCTCGAGGAGCTGCTTGAACCGGAAGAGATACTGGATCCGGTCCTCGGGCGGGGTGCGGCGCCATCCGGGAAAAGCAGCCTGGGCCGCCTCCACCGCGGTCGCGACGTCGGCCTCTCCGGACAGCGGAACTTGCGCGAGCCGCTCGCCGGTCGCCGGATCGATGACGTCCTCGTATTCCGCGGCAGGAGGACCAGACCACCGCCCATTGACGTAGTTGGAGACTTTGACGACCGTTTGCATAAACACGACCCCGGATGCTGCCCCATTCTATCCTCTTTCGACTTACGTAGTCAAGTAGCGCGGAGCGGCGGACCAGACAGGCGGTCCCGGTTCTCATTGCGGATCCGTAACGCGGTTGCCTGGCTTGGACTTCTTGACACGGTTACCTGGCTTCGACTTCTCGGTCGCCGGAGCAGCAAGCTCCGCATTCCACCTTTACCAGGCCTCTTCCAGGGCCTTGGCCTTTTCCGGATGTTGCTGCGAGAGGTCTTCGCTCTCGCTGATGTCGCTCGCCAAGTTGACCAGCATCAGCTTGCCAGCACGGGCGGGCTCACCGCTCTTCCTGCTGGCGATGTCCGTGAACAGCTTCCAGTCACCCTGACGGATGGCCCACTTGCTGGGCTGGCTGGGAGGAAAGTTGAAACGCCAGTAGAGCACCGCGTGCGGAGCCTCCGTCTTTGCGCCGGTAAGGTGTGGCATCAGGTCCAACCCGTCCAGCTTGGCGTCGGCCGGTGAGGGAACGCCGGCCGCAGCCAGCACCGTGGGATGGATGTCCATCTGGATCACCGGGTGGTCATAGACCTTGCCGTTGGGCAGCTTGGCCTTCCACTGGACCAGGAACGGCACGCGGATGCCGCCTTCGCGCACCTCGCCCTTGACGCCGCGAAGCGGCGTGTTGTGCGAAGCGTTCACTTGGGTGGGACCGCCGTTGTCGCTGACGAAGAAGATCAGGGTGTTCTCCTCCAGGCCGGCCGACCGCAGCTTGCCCAGCGCCAGGCCGATGGCGTCGTCCATGGCCGAGACCATCGCGGCATAGGTGCGGCGTTTCTCGTCCGGGATCGCCGCGAAGCGCTTCAGATACTTTTCCGGCGCTTGCAGCGGCCCGTGGGGGGCGTTGAACGCCAGATACAGGAAGAACGGCTCTTTCTGGTGGCGGCCGATGAAGGCCACGGCTTCACGGGCGAAGGCGTCCGTGAGATACTCTTTCTCGTTGGCGTCTTCTCTGCCGCGCAGGATGCGCGGGTCCGTGCGCGGAGTGGCTTGCGGCAGGGAGGGGTTGGGCCCGCCCTGAAAGCCGAAGAACTCCGGACAGCCGCGATTCTGCGGGTGGTGTGCAGCGTGGGACGCGCGAGGCGTGGTCGCGGGAGGCCGGGGGGCGTAGCCGGGGGGGTTGAGCCGGGGGGCCCGGGTGGTGGCGGTCGGGGGGAGGG
>JAUJNC010000238.1 GCA_030446525.1 Armatimonadaceae bacterium | reverse complement strand
GCCGACCCTGCGGCGCGCGGTCAACGCGACGGGCGTGCTGCTGCACACCAACCTCGGACGCGCGACGCTGGCCCCGGCGGCGGCGCGGGCGGCGAGCGCGGGCGCGGGCGCGCTCGCCGCCCTCGAGGTGGACGAGGAGACCGGCGGGCGTGGCTCGCGGCAGGCGCACGTCGCCGGGCTGCTGCGCGAGCTGACCGGCGCCGAGGACGCGTTCGTCGTCAACAACAACGCGGCGGCGACCTTTCTGGCCGTGGCCGCCCTGGCCGCGGGCCGCGAGGTGATCCTGTCCCGGGGGCAGCTCGTCGAGATCGGCGGGCAGTTCCGCCTGCCCGACGTGATCGAGACCGCCGGGGCGCGGCTGGTCGAGGTCGGCACGACCAACCGCACGCGCATCGGGGACTACGAGAGGGCGATCGGGGAGCGCACGGCGATGCTGCTGCGCGTGCACCCGTCCAACTACCGGATCGTCGGTTTCGCGGAGGACGTTTCGATCGCGGACATGGTGGCGCTGGGGCGCCGCGCCGGGGTCCCCACCGCCGACGACATCGGCTCGGGGGCGCTGGTGGAGCTGTCGGCCTACGGCCTCCAGGACGAGCCGACCGCCCCGGGCAGCGTCGCGGCGGGCGCCGACGTGGTGTGGTTTTCCGGGGACAAGCTGCTGGGCGGGCCGCAGGCCGGGATCCTGGTCGGCCGGGCCGAGCACATCGGCCCGATGAAAAAGCACCCCCTCGCGCGCGCCCTGCGGCCGGACAAGCTGACGCTCGCCGGGCTGGAGGCGACTCTGCGCCTGTACCGCGCGGGCCGCGCCTGGTCCGAGGTGCCCATCCTGCGCCGCATCGCGCGCGCCGAAGGGGACGTGCGCGCGGCCTGCGAGCGCCTGGCCGCGGCGCTGTGCGGCGAGATCCCTTCCTGGTCGGTCGAGGTCGTATCCACCCTCTCGGAGGTGGGCGGCGGTTCGCTGCCGGGCCACGCGCTGCCGTCGTGGGCGGTGGCGCTGTCCGCGCCCGATCGGGGCGCCGAGCAGGCCGCGCGCGCCCTGCGCAAGGCGCCGACGCCGGTATACGGGCGCATCGAGAAGAACCGGCTGCTGCTCGACCTGCGCGCCGTGGACCCGGACGAGGAAGGAAACATTCTGGCCGCCGCATCAGGTATTCTATGAGTGTGGAAACCATGACCCCTGTTGACGAGCGACAGCGCATCGCCGAGCGACTGACCGCGCGCGTCCGCTGCGCCGGGTGAGCGTCCAAGATCGGGCCGGCGGCCCTGAAAGACATCTTGGCGGGACTGCCCGCGGCGTCCCACCCCGACCTGCTCGTCGGGCTGGACACGGGCGACGACGCCGGGGTGATACGCCTCGGGCCCGAGCTGGCCCTCATCCAGACGGTGGACTTCTTCACGCCCATCGTGGACGACCCGTACTGGTTCGGCGCGATCGCGGCGGCGAACTCGCTTTCCGACGTGTACGCCATGGGCGGCACGCCGCTTTCGGCGCTCAACATCGTCTGCTTCCCGATCAAGGAGCTGGCCCCGTCGGTGCTGGCCGAGATCCTGCGCGGCGGCGCGGACAAGATGCGCGAGGCCCGCGTGCACCTGGCCGGCGGGCACTCGGTGGACGACCCGGAGCCCAAGTACGGCCTGTCCGTGACGGGTACGGTCCACCCCGACCGCATCACCCGCAACGCCGGCGCCCAGCCCGGCGACGCGCTCGTCCTGACCAAGCCGCTCGGCACCGGCATCCTGACCACGGCCGCCAAGCGCGACGTGCTCGACCCGGACACCCTGCGCCTGGCCTGCGAGACCATGGCCGCTCTGAACCGCGCCGCCGCCGACGCGATGCGCGCCGCGGGCATCGGCCCCGGCGCCGCCGTCCACGCGGCGACCGCCATCACGGGCTTCGGGCTGCTGGGCCATCTGAGCCCCCTGGCGCGCGCGTCCGCCGTCGCGCTGCGCCTGGACCGCGCCGCCGTCCCGCTTCTGCCCCGCGCGCGCGAGCTGGCCGCCGCCGGCCTCGCGGCGGGCGGCGGCGGCGCCACCGCCGCCTACCTCGCGTCCGCCACCTCCTTCGCCGACGGCGTGCCCGCCGACCTGCGCGACGTGCTGCTCGACCCGCAGACCTCGGGCGGCCTGTGCATCGCCGTCGCCCCGACCCGGCTCCGGGACCTGCTCGGGGAGCTCGAAACGCGCGGCGTCGCCACGCGCGCCATCATCGGCGAGGTCGCCGCTGCCTCGCCGGAAGCGCCGGCGGGCTGCATTTACGTGTCCTGATGCCGGCCCCTATAAGCCGGTGGTGGGCCACCAGAAACGCGGGGTATACGAGGATGGCGCAAGAGCAACCTCCGGCTCGATCACCCGGCGTGACGTACGCGGTCAGCAACACGGGGCCGTTGATTTCGGCTTTCCAATCTGATAGTGTCGCACTGTTGACCCGAATCTTTGCTGAGATTCGTGTTTCGACGGCCTGTGCGGCCGAGCTGATAAAACACGGTTGGGGAGAAGAACTCCGATCGGCTTCACCCAAACTGGTTGTCGTGACACCAACGCCGGGCGAGGAAAAACGCGCACTGGCAATCGCCAAGCAGATCGCCGAGCACCCCGACACGAACGACCCGACCGTAGAAAACCATCTCGGGGAGGCGCAAGCCATTGCTCTGGCTCTCCGGCCTGAACATCGCGACGATCTGCTATTGTTGGATGAATTGGCCGCACGGGCGATCGCCACGCGGATGGGTGTGAAACTCTCCGGGTTTCCCGGCGCGTTACTGCTGGCAGTACAAGGCGGCTTGATCTCCGCAGACGAGTTGGAGAAGCGCCTGGAGAGGTGTCGGGAGCAAGGAACGCATTACGGGGTGACCTTCATCCGTCAAGTGTATGAGATGGCAAAAAAGGCCGGAGGAACAGATGATACGTAAGTCAGCACACGAACCGGAAGCCGCAGTGATGAGCGCGGCTGATGTACGGGGCGACGCCCAGCAGATCGCCGATGTGTTGCGGCAGAACTTGCTCAAGGCCGAGCCGGTGGTACGCCTACAAGTTCCGCTATCGGTTTTTCTGTCAGCGTTGGACAACTTCAGCCGGGAGGAGTTGGCGATCTTACGCAAGCGTGTGGACGAACGACTGGCGGCGTGACGGCGAAAGTGGAAGTCGAGAGGAGAAGGCAGCGCATGGAAGAGTTCACGGTCCGATACTGGTTCGATGACGACAGCCAAGGGGAGACCCCTTCCTACATCAGCGAGGGGCTCCGGGCGCAATCGGTGGACGACGCGACGCGCATGATCCAGGAGCGGATGAGCCTGCCGCTGTTCGCCCTGGATTCCGACGGCTACGGGCGGGTCGTCATCAACAGCGCCAACGTGCGCTTCTGCTCGATCCTGCCGTCACGGACCGCCGAGCACTCGGCGGCACAGACCCAGGCCGCCGCCGCGGCGCAGGATTTCGCGGCGCGGGCCGAGGCGGCGGGGGTGGTGGACATGGAGGTGAGGCGCTTCTGAGCGCCAGCGCCGCGCCGCCGGACGTGCTGGCGTCCTGGCGGAACTCGTGATACAATGCGTGTACGAGAGACGACCCGCGCCCGGCGCAGACGCGCGCTGGCTGCGGGTTTTTTGTTGTATCGGGCACATCCGGAAAGAATAGAACCAACCGCTTATGCTTCGCAACATCGCCATCATCGCCCACGTTGACCACGGCAAGACCACCCTCCTGGACGGCATGCTCCGGCAGGGCGGGGCGTTCCGTGAAAATCAGGAGGTCGCCGAGCGCGTCATGGACTCCATGGCCCTGGAGCGCGAGCGCGGCATCACGATCGTGTCCAAGCACACGGCCATCACGTATGCCGGGCACAAGATCAACGTCGTGGATACGCCGGGCCACGCCGACTTCGGCGGCGAGGTCGAGCGCGTGATGCTGGTCGTGGACGGCGTGCTGCTCCTGGTCGACGCCGTGGACGGCCCCATGCCGCAAACGCGGTTCGTCCTGGAAAAGGCGCTGGCGGCGGGGCACCGGGCGGTCGTCGTCGTGAACAAGATCGACCGGCCCGACGCGCGCCCCGACGACGTGGTGAACGAGACCTTCGACCTGTTCGCCGCCCTGGGCGCCAACGATGAACAACTCGACTTCCCCGTCGTCTATACCAACGCGCTCGAGGGCCGCGCCACCACGGATCTGGGCAAGCCGCTCACCGACCTGCGGCCCCTCTTCGACACCATCCTGCGCCACATCCCGGAGCCCAGAACGCTGGGCGGGCCGGACGCGCTGGCCCAGGTGCTCGTCTCGACGATCGACTATGACCCGTACCTGGGGCGCATCGGCGTGGGCAAGGTGTTCGCGGGGACGCTGCATCCGAACGAGAACGTGACCGTTTTCCGGCGCGACGCGTCGCGCTATGCGGGACGGACGCAGGGCGTTTTCGTTTTCGAGGGGCTGAAGCGGTCCGCGGCCGAGGCGGTGACGTCCGGCGACATCATCGCCATCACCGGCCTGCCGGAGGTCACGATCGGCGAGACGCTGGCGACCGGCGACGATCCCCGGCCGCTGCCGGCGCCGCAGGTGGACGAGCCGACGCTGCAGATGACCTTCAGCGTCAACAATTCGCCGTTCGCGGGCCGCGAGGGGCAGTACGCGACGTCACGGCGCCTGCGCGAGCGGCTGATGCGCGAGCTGGAAACCAACGTGTCGCTGCGCGTGCGCGAAACCGATTCGCCGGACGCCTTCCTGGTGTTCGGGCGTGGCGAGCTGCACCTTTCCGTCCTGATCGAGACGATGCGGCGCGAAGGCTACGAGCTTCAGGTGTCGCAGCCGGAGGTGATCGTGCACGAAACGCCGGAGGGCCGCGAAGAGCCGTACGAGCGCGTGCTGATCTCCGTCGACGAGCAGTACCAGGGCGCGATCGTCGAGTCGCTGGGCGCACGGCGGGGCGAGCTCGTGGATCTGCGCGCCGGCGAATCCCAGGCGGGCGCGGCCCGCGGCATCGTGCGGCTGGAGTTCGTGATCCCGACGCGCGGCCTGCTGGGCTTCCGGTCGCGCTTTTTGACGCTGACACGGGGGACGGGGGTGCTGCACACCCTGTTCGAAGGGTACCGCCCCTGGGCGGGCGAGATCGGCGCGGCCCGCACCGGCTCGCTCGTCGCCTCGGAAGCCGGCACGGCGACGCCGTTCGGCCTGGCGAACTCCGAGGAGCGAGGCGAACTCTTTATCGGGCCGGGGACCCCCGTGTATGAGGGCATGATCGTCGGCAGGCACCAGCGCGAGGGGGACCTCGTGGTCAACGTCTGCAAGACCAAGCACCTGACCAACATCCGCTCGTCCACGTCCGACGTCGCCGT
>JAUJNC010000237.1 GCA_030446525.1 Armatimonadaceae bacterium | reverse complement strand
GTTCCGCGTCTTTCTGTGCTAGTGGGGGCGTGTGGTGGAGGCGCTGTTCCGGGTGGGGGGCGACCTTGGGGTCGCGTGGGCCGGGCGGGCGCCGTGGCACGCCGGGGTCTGGGTGGGCGAGGGGTACGTGGCGGCGCTGGGGGTGAAGGTGTCGCGCTGGGTGACGCACCACGGCTGGGCGCTGAACGTCGGCGGCGACGTGCTCGCAGGCTTCGAGACGATCGTGCCGTGCGGGGTGGCGGGCAAGCCGGTTACGTCGCTGTCACGCCTGCTGGGCCGGGAAGTAGGCGTGGACGAGGCGGCGCGGACCGCGGCGCGGCGGTTCACGGAACGGTTCGGCGACAGCCGGCCGGGGAAATGTTAAGAAAATGTTAAGCAAGCCTTGACAGGGAAACAGACATGCCCTTATAATAGGCCTCATTACAAGTGTTGACGTGGCGCCCGAAGCCGGGCGCGCCCGCAGCGTAGCGTCGTGCCGCCCCCGCGGGGCGGGGCGGGCCAGAATAGAGAACAAGGTCGGGCGCTGTCCGAGGCCGGACGCGCAGCTCCTCCAAGGAATGGGGTAGTGCCGACATCGTGGTCGTACAAACCGCGATGCCGCGCCTACCCCTTTGTTGTTTCTGGTCTGGGATCGAAACGGAAGGACGCACGCTTGGGACCGGCCAATCTGCTGATCGCGGACGACGAACCGCTGACTCGCCTCGACTTGAAAACCCTGCTGGCGCAGATGGGACACACCATCGTGGGCGAAGCCTCGGACGGGGAGCAGGCGCTGGCGCTCGCCCGGTCGCTGCGCCCCGACGCCGTGATCCTGGACGTCGTGATGCCGCGCCTG
The DNA here is from genome assembly GCA_030446525.1 of Armatimonadaceae bacterium. Next base: position 9,389 of record JAUJNC010000237.1, on the reverse strand, counting down.
TCGGGCGTGGACGTGGCGCGCGCGCTTCTGGGGGAGCGCGTCGCCCCGGTCGTGGTGCTCACCGCGCACTCCGAGCCTGAAATCATCGACAGGGCGACCGAAGCGGGGGTGCTGGCGTTCCTGGCCAAGCCCTTCCGCCGTGAACATCTGGAACCGGCGATCGAGATCGCGCGGGCGCGGTTCCAGGAGCTGGTGGCTTTGGAGAACGAGGTGCGCAGCCTGAACGAGCGGATGGAGGCGCGAAAGCTCGTGGGCCGGGCCAAGGCGATCCTGATGGAGCGCTTCGGCCTCCAGGAGCGTGACGCCTTCCGGCGCATCCAGACGCAGAGCGTGACCCTGGGCAAACCGGTCCACGAGATCGCGCGCGCGATCATCACCGCGAGCGAAGTGGCGATCTGATAACTTAAGGAAAGGGAGGAGAGAATGGTTAAAGTGGAGGCGCTCATCCGTCCGCAGCGCATCGACGAGGTCAAGTCCGCACTGGATGAGATCGGCATCACCGGCATGACGGTGACCGAGGTGCGCGGGACGGGCAAGCAGAAGGGCTACACCCAGCACTACCGGGGGGCGGAGTACACCGTCAACCTGCTGCAAAAGGTCAAGATCGAGACCGTGGTGCCTGACACCGACGTGGAGAAGGTGGTCGCGGCGATTGTCTCCGCCGCCCGAACCGGCGAGATCGGCGACGGCAAGATCTTCCTGTCCCCGATCATCGACGCCGTGCGCATCCGCACCGACGAGCGCGCGGAAAACGCCCTGTAGATTTCAGTACATTTCCCTCGAACGACACGCCCGCGTGTCACGACACATCTCATCTGGTGGAAGCGTCGCGCCTCAGGGCCGGCAGCGCCCTGCCGTCGCTTCCAGAGAAGGAGCAACACGAAGTGAGTTTGTTCAAGCAGATCGCCGCGCGCGTCCCCGCCCGCGCCCTACTGACGGCGGTGCTCGCGGCGACCCTCTGGGCCCTGGCCGCCGCGGCTTTCGCCCAGGACCCCGCCGCCCCCCCCACCGCGGCGGGCGCCGATCAGCCCAAGGCCGACACGGGTGACACGGCCTGGATGCTGGTCTCCGCCGCCCTGGTGCTTTTGATGACCCCCGGCCTGGCGCTTTTCTACGGCGGCATGGTGCGCGGCAAGAACGTGCTCAACATGCTGATGCAGTCGTTCGTCGCCATGTCCGTCGTGACCGTCGTCTGGGTGATCGCGGGCTACAGCCTGGCCTTCGCCAAGGGCAGCCCGTTCCTGGGGACGCTGGAGTGGGCCGGCCTGGCTGGCGTGGGCCAGACGCCTGACGACTTTTACGGCACCACGATCCCGCACCAGGTCTTCATGATCTACCAGTTGATGTTCGCCATCATCACGCCCGCCCTTATCAGCGGCGCCATCGCCGAGCGCATGAAGTTCTCGACGTATGTGGTGTTCATCGCCCTCTGGAGCCTGCTGGTGTACTCGCCGATGGCCCACATGGTCTGGGCCGAGGGCGGCTTCCTGTTCGACCTGGGTGCGCTCGACTTCGCGGGCGGCACGGTCGTCCACATCCTGTCGGGGGTCTCGGCCCTCGTGCTCGCGCTCATGCTGGGCAAGCGGCGCCTGGAGCGGGCCGAGGATCTGCGCCCGCACAACCTGCCCATGACCCTGATCGGGACCGGCATCCTCTGGTTCGGCTGGTTCGGCTTCAACGCGGGCTCGGCGGTCGCCTCCGGGGGTCTTGCCGGCAACGCCTTCGTCGTGACGCACATCGCCGCGGCGGTGGCGGGCCTGACCTGGATCCTGATCGAGTGGGTGGTCCTCAAGCAGCCAACCGCGCTCGGCTGGGCGACCGGCGCGGTCGCCGGCCTGGTCGCCATCACGCCCGCCTCGGGCTTCGTCGGCCCCTTCGCGGCCATCGCCATCGGGTGCGGCGTGGCGTTCTGTTCGTACCTCGCCATCCGGATGAAGTCCCGGCTCGGTTACGACGACACCCTCGACGTGTTCGGCGTCCACTGCATCGGCGGCATCTGGGGCGCGCTGGCGACCGGCCTGTTCGCCCGGTCCTCGATCAACCCCGCCGTCCTCGCCCCGGAAGGCAAGCCCGCCATCAACGGGCTTTTGACCGGCGGCGGCCCCGGCCTTCTCGTCAACCAGGTCATCGGCGTGCTGGTCGCCCTCGCCCTGGGCGGGGTGATGACGTTCCTCATCGCCTCGGTCCTCAAGGCGGTCATGGGCCTGCGGGCCACGCCGGAGCAGGAGGACGCGGGCCTGGATCTGACCCAGCACGGCGAGGCGGGCTACGCCGGGCCGACCGCGGGCGCGGAGCCCGCGGGTCTGGGTCATGCGACGGCCCACTCCGCCCCGACACTGCAGCCGGAAACGGCGCGGTAGCGGGGGGGAGAGAGCGCGCCCCCATGCGGGGCGCGGCCTTTTTTGCCGCGGTTACGAGTACTGGCGCATCGACAGGACCACGCGGCCACGATCTGGCCTCGCGCGTGATGATCGGGCGCAGGTGCGGGTTCTCCGGCTGGAGGCGGATGGCGTCGCCCGCGTGGTAGAACGTCTTCACGGTCGCCTCGTCTCCCAGAAGCGCCACCACGATGTCGCCGTTATTGGCCGTCTCCTGGGAGCGCACCACCACCAGGTCGTTGTCGAAGATGCCGGCGTTGATCATGGAGTCACCCTTGACGCGCAGCATGAAGCAGTCGGTGTCGCGGGGGACAAAGACTCTCGGGCGGGAAGCTCTCCTCGATGTTCTCGACGCCAGTATGGCGTGCCCGCCGCGACGCGCCCGACGAGCGGGACGGGTGACGGTGCGGCGGCGCGTCATCGGCGCCTTCCTGCAACACTGATGCTGCGGTACTTATACGGGTCGCGCTTGATGAAGCCTTTGGCCTCGAAGCCTGGTTCAGGTGCTTCTGCACGGAGCAGGAGGAGCGCAGGCCCGTCTCCTTGCCGATCTCGCGCACGGTGGGCGCCTGACCGTCGCGCATCAGCGCCTTGCGAACGACCTCAAGAATCTCCTGTTGCTTTTGTGAAAGTATAGCCATCCCCGTCTCCGGAACCGCAAGAAAATGCTTGTTTACAAGTATACTCGACGTTCCCCGAAAATGCAAACGCATTTTTGCTAAAGGCGTCTTCGAGCCGCAGGCAAACAAAGGGTTGACAAACAAACGGCAAACAGGTATACTCAGCTTATATATTAAGTTTGCCAGCCGGGCTTTTCCGGCGCGATGGCGCCGGCAGGAGTGATTCCGGTAAAGGGATTACCAGAAGGAGAGATGTCGCATGGTACAGCCGATGAACCTCAGGCCTTGTGCCTTCTGGACGGGACAGGAGAACAGCCTTCCGCGGCCTGTGGAGGGGGAGCGGCCGCGGCGCGACGGGCGCGGCCGCTCCCGCCCGACGCTGCGTCTTCGGCGCGGACGGCGCCCTCGCGGGCTATGCGCCTGCGACGAATCAAGGCGCTGCTGGCGATCGCGGTGCTCGTGGGCCGGCGGCGCGGCCTCGGTGCGCGTGTGGCGCGGCGCCCCCGCCCGGCGACCCCTCCGACGGTGGTGATGACGGTGCGGCCGGGGGATACGCTCTGGTCGCTGGCGCGGCGCTACGGCGACCCGGCGGCATACATGCTGGATCGCGTGGACGCACTGGCGCGGGCGAACCGCCTTCCCCACGGCGCCCTGGTCCCGGGCCAAAAGCTGCGGGTCCCGGTACAGAACCCGGTGGAGGCCGCCGGCTGCGGCAGGTGGCATCCGGCACGGCGGGGCACACGGCGGGGCAGCGGTAGGCGGGCGCCGCCTTTAACAGAGCGCCGGGCCTTCCAGCAGGAAGGCCGGCCCCGGCCCTCTTTTCTGCGCCCCGGTTTATGCCCCGGCGGGAGCCGCTGGTGTCCTGAGCGGCGCGCGTTTCCGGCGCGCCGATGATCGTCTCGACGCCCAGGAAGCGGTCGAGTTCCTCGTCGCTGTAGCGCCGCACGAAGTCGCTAAACTCCTCGCCGTCGCGCTTGTGCGCCTCGCGGAGCAGGTTTTCCAGGGCGAACTTGACCTTGTCGGCGGGCACCTTGCGGTGGATGGCGCGCGTGAAGGAGCGGCTCCTGCCGATCGCGCCGCCCAGGTGAATGTCGTAGGCCTCCACCTGCTCTTTCTGCCCCTCGACGCGGGCCTTGCAGCCCTGCAGCCCGATATCGCCGACGTGGTGCTGCGCGCACGAGTTCGGGCAGCCGTTCATGTTGATCTTGAGGTTCCGGTCGACGGGAACGCGGTCTTCCAGGTGCGTCACGATATCGATCATCCGGGCCTTGGTTTCGGTGATCGCCAGGTTGCAGAACTCGATCCCCGTGCAGGCGATCGCCCCGCGCCGCACCGGATGGCCCTCCCAGGCGAAGCCCAGCGCCTTCAGGCCCGGCAGGACCAGGTCCAGGTTCTCGTCGGGAACGTCGGGCAGGAGCAGGTTCTGCATGTGGCCGGTGCGGACCTCGCCGCTGCCGTAGCGCTCGGCGATCCCGGCCAGGCCGCGCAAATGTCGCCCTGGACACGTCCGGTCAGCACGGTCAGGCCGACCAACCAGGCCACGCTGCTTTTGGCGATGGACGCCCACGTGGTCGCGGTAGATGTTGCCGGGCGAAGCGTCCGGCGCGCCGCGCTCGTCGTAGCCCAGATATTCGACCAGCCTCGCGGAACTTCTCCGGCCCCCAGTCGGCCATCAGGAACTTCAGGCGGGCGTGGGTGCGCTTGTCGCGGTAGCCATGGTCGCGGAAGATGCCGGTCACGGCCCGGGCGGCGTCCACCACCTGGTCGGGCGCGAACCAGGCGTCGAGCCACTGGCCGAAGTGCGGCTGGGACAGACCGCCGCCGACGCGCAGGCCGTAGCCCGCCTCGCCCGTTCCGGGGTGGCGCACGGCGACGAGCGAAAAGTCGTGGATCTCGGGCTGGCAGCACTGCTCCGGGGCAGGCGGTCACGGAAAGCTTGTATTTGCGGGGCAGGTTGGAGAACTCCTTGTTGCCCTGGAAATGGTCGTGGATCGCCAGGATCGCCGGGCGCACGTCGAGAAGCTCATCGGGATGGAGGCCGGAGACCGGGCAGGAAACGACATTGCGCGCGATCTCGCCGCAGGCGCCATCGTCGTGATGCCGACCGCGTTCAGGCGCGCCACGATGCCGGGTATCTCCTCGATGGTCAGCCAGTGCCACTGGAACGTTTGGCGCGTGGTGACATCGGCGAAGCCTCGCGCGTGCTCGTCGGGAGATATCGGCGATCACGCGGAGCCTGTTCCGCGTTCGCCAGGCCGCCCGGCAGCTTGATGCGCATCATGAAGTGGCCCGCTTTGGGCAAACTGCTGGTAGATGCCGTACCACTTGAACCGATCGAAATCGCCGGGGTCAATGCTTTCGAAGCCGGTCCTGGCGTAGCGCTCGATGTCGGCCCAAACGTCGAGGCCGTCCTTTTCCTGCTTAAGCTTCTCTACCTTGTTCATGCGTCGTCCCTTCGGAAGAATCCCGATTGCAATGGTCAAGTATTATAACATGCGCGGCGGGGGCTGTCAAGCACGATTGCTGGTTTTCGCCCGAACCGCCGCCTTGACGCGGGGGCGGGGCGCGTGCTACACCGCCGTACGGAGCGGGGCCGCGTGCCGCGGTCGCCCGCGACGGCAAGCCATGCGCGCTCCGCCTCGAACTCTTCGAATTCCGCAACTACGCGAGCCTGCGGCTCGAACCCGGCCCCGGCCTGAACGTCCTGGCCGGGGCCAACGCGCAGGGTAAATCCAACCTCCTCGAAGCCGTCTACGCCCTAGCCACCACCAAGTCCCTGCGCGCGAGCCGCGACGCCGAGATGATCCGCTTCGGCGCCGACGCCTGCCGCGTCGTCGCCGAGGTCCGGCGCGAAACGGCGGGCGACGTCTTTCTGGAGATGGCGATCCACGGCGCCCCGGGGCGGCGGGCATCGCCGAGCGAAAAGGTCGTCAAGGTGAACCACGCGCGCCACGCCCGCATCACCGACCTGATCGGCAACCTGAACGCCGTGCTGTTCTCGTCGGTCGATCTGGACATCGCGCGGCGAGCCCGAGGAGCGCCGCCGCTTCCTGAACTACGAGATCGCGCAGGTGTCGCCGCGCTACGTCCACGCCCTGGCCGCCTACCGCCGGGCCCTGGAGCAGCGCAACCGCCTCCTGAAGGACGTGCGCTGGGGGCAGGCCGACGCCGCGTCGCTGGACGCCTGGGGCGCGCAGATCGTCGAGCACGGGTCGCGCCTGATCGAGCGCCGCCGCGCGTTCTGGACAAGCTCGCCGCCCACGCCGCCGCGGTCCACGGGCGTTCTGCGGGCGGCGCGGAAACCCTCGTGATCGAGTACGGGCCCTCGTTCCCGGTGGGCGACGCGGTGACGGCGGAGGAGGTGGCGGCGGCGTTCACGGAAGCGCTGGCCCGGGTGCGGCGCGACGGTGTACAGCGGCGGCACCACGCTGCTGGGCCCGCAGCGCGATGTTTCCGGGTGGGCGCGGACGCGGCGGGCGCCGTCGACGTCAAGAGCTACGGCTCGCAGGCCAGCAGCGCACCGTCGCCCTCTCCTTGCGCCTGGCCGAGCGCCGCCTGATCGAGGAGATGGTGGGCGAGGCGCCCGTGGTGCTCCTGGACGACGTGCTGTCGGACCTGGACGAGAGCCGGCGCGCGCAGATCCTGGCGCTGGCGCTGGGCGAAGGGCAGACGTTCCTGACGACGACGGACCTGGACGCGCCGCCGCCGGAAGTGGTGGGGGCGGCGGTGGTGGGCGGTGCGGGCGGGATCGGTGGACGCGGCATGAGGGCCTGCTGATGCTACAACAGGTCGTCGCCACCATCTTCTCCCACGTCCTGCTGCCGATCCTGCTCATCGTGGCCCTGGGCGCCCTGGTGCAGCGGTCCCACCCCTCAACATCGCCACGCTGTCCAAGCTGCAGATCTACCTGTTCGTGCCGGCCTTCCTGTTCGTGCGCGTGTTCGAGAGCACCCTGTCCTGGCGCCAGATGGCCGGCATCGCCGGGAGGCGGTGCTGCTGGCAACCAAGGCGCTGCTCGCGATCCCGCTGGGTGTCGCTCCACCGGCTCCGCGTCCGCCGGGGCTGGTCGCCGTGGTCGTCCTGTCGGGCGTCGTCTTCAACGCGGGCAACTTCGGCATCCCCTGGCCGGAGCGCGTACCCCGGCGCGGGCGGCGCGGTCCAGGCGCTGATCGCGATGATGCGCAACCTGACCGTTTGGGGGGTGGGGTACGGCCTGATGGCCGCGGTGAGCGGCCAGGGGCGCGCCGCCCTGCTGGGCGGCTATCTCAAGATCCCGATGCTCTACGTGCTGCTGGCCGCCTTCGCGCTGCGGGGGCTGCGGGTGGCGCTGCCCGACACGCTGAGCTACACGCTGCGCCTGGTCGCCGACGGCCTGGTCCCGATGGCCCTGGTGACGCTCGGGGCGCAGCTCGCGCAGCAGGCGCGCTGGCCGCGCTGGCGCGTGATCGTGCCCCTGTTGACGCTCAAGCTGCTGGTGATGCCCGCCCTGATGGCCCTGGTCGTCTGGGCGCTCGGGCTGTGGCCCTGGCCGGGGGCGATGCTGATCGTCGCGTCGGCGGCGCCGACGGCGGTGAACACCCTGCTGGTCGCACTGGAGCAGGGCGGCGACGCCGAACTGGCCGCCGACTGCGTGTTCTGGACCACGCTCCTGTCCGCCGTCACCGTGACGCTCATCCTGGCGCTCGTCCGGCACCTGGGCGGCGTCCCGCCCGCGATAGTGTCTCGTCTCGCTCTACGGCCTGACGGATTCGGCTTATGACGCCGCGCCGATCCGAGAGGCGCACGGGGATCTGGGGCGAGTGCGGCTGCACGGGCGATTTCTGAAAAAGGCTCGGAGGTCTAAAGAAAGATGGCGGAAATACCGATAATAGACACGCACCAGCACCTGTGGGATCTGAGCAGGTTCCGGCTGCCCTGGCTGGGCGGCGGCGGGCCGCTCGCGCGAAACCACCTGATGGGCGACTATCTGGAGGCGGCGCAGGGGCTGGGCGTCGTCAAGAGCGTGTACATGGAGGTGGATGTCGACCCGGCGCAGCACGCGGAGGAGGCGGAGTACGTCATCGACCTGTGCCGGCGGGGCGACAACCCGATGGCCGCGGCGGTGATCGGCGGGCGGCCCGCCGCGGACGGGTTCGGAGAATATATCGCGCGCTTCGAGGGCAGCCCCTACGTCAAGGGGGTGCGACAGGTCCTGCACGGCGGGGGGACGCCGCGCGGCTACTGCCTGCAGGAGGAGTTCATCCGCGGTGTCCGGCTGCTCGGCGGGCACGGCCTGAGCTTCGATCTGTGCCTGCGCCCGGGCGAGCTGCTCGACGCGGCGCAGCTGGCCGACGCGTGCCCCCACACGCGCTTCATCCTCGACCACTGCGGCAACGCCGACGTCCAGGCCCGGGACCGCTCCGGGTGGCGGCAGGATATCGCCCGGGTCGCCGAGCGCCCGAACGTCGTCTGCAAGATCTCCGGGGTCGTGGCCTCGGCCCGGCCCGGCGCATGGACCGCCGGTGACCTGGCCCCGATCATCGAGCGCACCGCGGAGGTGTTCGGCAAGGATCGGGTGTTTTTCGGGAGCGACTGGCCCGTCTGCACGCGCGCCGCGACGTACCGGCAGTGGGCGGACGCGCTCCGATCGATCGTCCGCTCGTGGAGCGAAGAGGACCGGCGCAAACTCTTCCACGATAACGCCGCAAGGTTTTACGGCCTGGGATAAACGGGTAGGAAGCGCAGGGACGCGGACCAACGCGGTCCCCGGCTCGTGCCCGGCGTTTTTCCGAGAATCTAGGAGGCATTCTTCTCTACCGATGCGCACCTTACACACCTACACCGTGGTCCCGTCGCTGCCCGAGCCGCTCGCGCGGCTGCGCGAGCTGGCGTACAACCTGCGCTGGGCGTGGGACTACGACACCATCAGTCTCTTCCGGCGCCTGGACCGCGACCTGTGGGAGCAGGAGGAGCACAACCCCGCGCGCCTGCTGGGCGTCGTTTCGCAGGAGCGCCTGCTCGCGGACGCCGCGGACCCCGGCTTCCTGAACCAGCTGGACGACGTGTACACGGAGTTCCGGCGCTACATGGACGACGGCGGCTGGTTCGCCCGCGAGTACGGGCCGGAGCTGGGCGACAAGGGGGAGTTTCGCATCGCCTATTTCTCGGCCGAGTTCGGCATCACCGAGTGCCTGCAGATCTATTCGGGTGGCCTGGGCGTGCTGGCCGGCGACCACCTCAAGGCGGCGTCCGACCTCGGGCTCCCCCTGGTGGGCGTGGGCTTCCTCTACCAGCGCGGGTACTTCCGGCAGAGCCTCAACGCCGACGGCTGGCAGGTAGAAAACTACCCTCACACCGACTTCTACTAGCTGCCGATCGAGACGGAGCCCGGCGCGGACGCCAAGCCCGACAC
>JAUJNC010000236.1 GCA_030446525.1 Armatimonadaceae bacterium | reverse complement strand
TCCTCACGGCAAAGTTACAGAGACTCTACCCCATCCCGGAAAAATGGAGAGCAAGCCACTTTTTGGCGCCGCCACGTGTCACTGCTACAGGGCTATAGCTCACCCTATCCCTACTTTTACCGTGGAGGTTCCTGCTCATGTTCAGGCGGCTCTGGCGCTACGTCGTGGCTTTGTTTTCCGGCAGGATGGACGAAGTCGAAAACCCGGAGGTTTTACTATCGCAGGCGCAGCGCGAGATGCAGGAGATGCACGCGCGCAACCGCGAGCGCGCCGCGCAGGCCATCAGGCGTAAGAACAACCTTCAGCAGATGGCGGACGACACGCAGAAGCGCATGGACAACCTCCTGGCCAAGGCCGAGCTCGCTCTCGAGCGCGGCGACCCTGAGCTTGCGACGCAGATGCTCAAAGAAAGGCGGCAGTACGAGGCCACGCGGACGGCCATCAAAGAGTCACTGGCACAAGCCATCGAGACGGCCGAGGCGGTCCGGGCCACAATCCGCGATGAGGAGGAGCGCATCCGCCGGTTGACTGCCGAAACCCTGGCGCTCAAGGCTCAATGGAAGAACCTGCAGATCCAGAACGCCGCCGACGAGACACCGGGAGCCGTAACGACGCCGAAAATGATCCTTGCCCTTATCGGGCTGATCCTTGCTCTGGTGGCTGTCATTACCGCCGGGTTTCTGAGACTGCGTGCCGGGCTATGAGGCGCTTTCTGTCTGACTGATCTGTATCTCCGCGCCGACGGGGGGGCGGCCGAACATCTCCCAGGCGTTGCCGCTGCGCAGGAAGATCTCCATCCAGCGGGTCTCCTGGCCTTGCGGGTCCGTCCAGCCGCTGCTGCCGGGCGCGAAGGCCAGCTGACCCGGCGCGACCGCGAAGCTGCCGTCGCTCGCGATCGCCTCGTGCTCCGCGTCGCCGATGCGCACGCGAACCCTGACTCCCGTGCGCGCTCTGTTCGCATCGTGCCGGACGGTGGTTTTCAGGTTGCCGTAGCCGTCGATGTAGCCGATGCGTCTCTCGGGGATGCCGGGTACGTCCGTGCTTTGGATCGCGTCCGCGAGCGCGTCCGGTTTCCCCAGGGCGATCGCGGCGGCCGCCTGCGGGAACAGGTCGCGCGAGCGGAACTGCGAGCCTTCGGCGGGGACGGCGGCCCAGCGCAGCTCCTCGGCCGCGTCGCGCACGAACGCGAAGGCGTGGCCCGCGTTGACGCCGATCACGCGCACGCCCGTCGGCAGCCGCGCGAACGCCAGGCGCTCGCCGGCGTTGCCCGCGCGCGCCTCGTCGTCGTCCTCGCGCGGCGCCACGTTGTGGTAGATGATGGTCCCGGCGGGCGCCTCGTTCAGGCCGAGCTGCGCGACGCAAAACCCGGCCGCGATCGTGGCGAAGGCGGGCACGGGGGTGAGGTGGGGCTCCGCATCCGGCAGGTACCTCTTGATGCGCTGCACCACTTCCGCGAAGGCGAGATCGCCCTGGCCGTAGTCGGCGATGATGTGAACCAGCAATTTCGTTCCTTCCGGCGCCCGGGGCGGCGCGCGAGGCTTCCGTGACTCATTCTACCCGTGCGGCGCTTCCCCTAATACGGCCATGCGGCCTTTTCAAGAAGGCTGCCGGCGGGTATCCTAGGTTGTCCACCATCAAGGAGAGCCGAGACATGGCGCAGCAACCGGAATTCACCATCGGCGTCGAAGAAGAGTATCAGATCGTCAACCCCGCGACCCGCGCGCTGCGCCCGCGCGCGCAGCGTATCCTCCCCCCGGCGGAGCAGGCTTTGGGCAGCGAGGTGCAGCCGGAGCTTTACCTTTCGCAGATCGAGACCGCCACGCCCGTGTGCCGGACGCTCGCAGACGTGCGGGCGATGCTGGCGCGCTCGCGGCGCGAGATAATCGCGGCCGCCGAAAAGGACGGCGACCGGATCGCCGCGGCCGGGACGCACCCGTTCTCGCTCTGGGAAGAGCAGCAGATCACGCCCAAGGCGCGCTACCAGGGGCTCGCCGCGGATTATCAACAGATCGCCCGCGAGCTGGTCATCTTCGGGTGTCACGTGCACGTCGGCATAAACGACCGCGATGCGGCGATCCAGGTGATGAACCGCGCGCGCGTGTGGCTCGCGCCGCTGCTCGCGCTGTCGGCGAACTCGCCCTTCTGGCAGGGTGACGACACGGGGTACGCGAGTTTCCGTACCGAGCTGTGGAGCCGGTTCCCCCAGTCGGGCCCGCCCTATGTGTTCGAGGGCCGCGGCGAGTACGACGCGCTCGTGCGCGCCCTGATCGCGACCGGGACGATAAAAGACACCACGAAGATCTACTGGGACATACGCCTGCCGGAGCGCATCCCGACCGTGGAGTTCCGCGTCACCGACGTGTGCCTGACCATCGACGAGGCGGTGATGGTCGCCGGGCTCGCGCGCGCCCTGGTGCGGACCTGTTACGAGCGCGCCGCGCGCGCCGTGAACCCTCCCCCGCGCGCGCCCCGAGATCCTGCGCGCCGCCCGCTGGCGCGCGGCGCGCTACGGCCTGGAGGGAGGCGATGATAGACGTCGCCGCGGAGCGCGCCGTCCCGGCGAGCGGTACGGTCGAATCCCTCCTCGCCTTTGTGCGCCCCGCCCTGGAGGCCCATGGCGAGTGGGGCGAGAAGCAGCGTCGCTGGCGCGCCGAACCCTGCGGCGCGGCGGCGGCGCGGCCCGGCAGCGCGCGGTGTACCAGCGCGCGGGGCGGATCGAGGACGTGGTCGACTTCCTCGTGACGGAAACGGCCCAGGGGACCGTCTGAGGACGAAGAAGGACCGAGCATCCTGCGATGGAAAGCATTCACGTCAAGCGGGCGCTGCTCAGCGTCTCCGACAAGACCAGGCTGGTCCCCTTCGCGCAGGCGCTCGCGGCGCGCGGCGTCGAGATCCTCTCGACCAGGGGGACCGCCCGGGCGCTCGAAGCAGGGGCGTCCCCGTCATCGGCGTCTCCGACGTCACCGGCTTCCCGGAGATGCTGGAAGGGCGTGTCAAGACCCTGCACCCCAGGGTCCACGGCGCCCTGCTGGCGGACCGCGACAAGCCCGACCACATGGCGACGATCGCCGAGCACGGGATCGCGCCGATCGACCTGGTCTGCGTCAACCTGTACCCGTTCGCCGCCACGGTCGCCAAACCCGACGTGACCTGGAAGACGCCGTCGAGAACATCGACATCGGCGGGCCGTCGATGGTACGTTCCGCGACCAAGAACCACCGGGGCGTCGCCGTCGTCGTCGATCCCGCCGACTATCCCCGGGTGCTGGACGAACATCCCGGGACCGGCGCGCTCTGCTCGCCACGCGCAAGCGCCTGGCCGCCAAGGCCTTCGCCCACACCGCGGCCTACGACGCCGCCATCGCCGACTATCTGGGCGCGTGAACGCGCGCGATATCGCGGGCGAGGGCGCCGAGGAGACCGCCCTGCCCGCGACCCTGCGCCTCGCCTACCCACGCGCGCTGGTCCTGCGCTACGGCGAGAACCCGCACCAGAAGGCGGCCTTCTACCGCGAACCGGGCGTGACCGAGCCGTGCATCGGCAACGCCCGCCGCGCCGACCGGTCCGAGAGAGTCTCGTTCAACAACCTGTTCGACCTGAACGCCGCCCTCGAGCTGGTCAAGGAGTTCCCCGAAGGCCCCGCCGCCGCCATCATCAAGCACACCAACCCCTGCGGCTGCGCCACCGCCGACACCCTCGCCGAGGCGTTCACCCGCGCCCGCGCCGCGGACACGGTATCGGCCTTCGGCGGCATCCTCGCGGTCAACCGCCCGCTCGACCGGGAGACCGCCGAGCGCATCACCGGCCCCAACACCTTCTTCGAGGCCATCGTCGCCCCCTCCTACGGCGAGGGGGTCCTGCCCCTCCTCACGGAAAAGAAAAAGTGGGGGGCGAACCTGCGCCTGCTCGAGGTCGGCGACCTGTCCGACCGTCCGGGCAAGCAGGGCTACGATCTGAAGCGCGTCGTCGGCGGCCTTCTGGTCCAGGAGCGCGACTACCGGCCCCTGACGCCGGACGACCTTTCGGTCGTTTCCCGGCGCCGGCCGTCGCCCGAGGAGATCGAGGAACTGCTCTTCGCGTGGCGCGTCGTCAAGCACGTCAAATCGAACGCCATCGCGATCACCAAGGGAAAAGCGCTCCGTGGGGTGGGGGCGGGCCAGATGAACCGGGTGCGCAGCGTCCGGCTGGCGGTCGAGCAGGCGGGCGAGCACGCCCGGGGCGCCGCGCTCGCCTCGGACGCCTTCTTCCCGTTCCCCGACGGCCCCGAGGTCGCCGTCCAGGCGGGCGTGAGCGCGATCATCCAGCCCGGCGGCTCGGTCAAGGACGCCGAAACCGTCGCCGTCTGCGACCGGCACGACGTCGCCCTCGTTTTCACCGGCGTCCGCCACTTCCGGCACTAGAAAAGGGCGCGGCAAGCCGCGCCTTATTTCTTGCCGAACACGTCCCACAGGTACTTGGCGGCCACGCACAGCAGGAACACGGCGTACATCAGCCTGAAGTTGTTTTTGCTGATGAACGGCTGGTTGATGAACGCGGCCCCGGCAAACGAGCCGATCACGAAACCGGCGCCCAGCAGGCCGGCGACGCGCAGGTCGAGGTTGCCCGCCCGCCAGTGCTCCAGGACGGCCAGGATGCCGACCGGCAGCAGGATGGTCGCGAGGGACGTCCCGACCGCCTTTTTGTCGTCGAAGCCCAGCAGCAGCACCATTCCCGGCACCATCACCAGCCCGCCGCCGATACCGAACATGCCGCCCAGCACGCCGGCGAACACGCCCAGGGCTAGCAGGGAGGCCCCCTTGTCGCCCATGCTCAGCGCTCCTCCCCCGGCGCGGATGCGCCCGCCGGTGTCTCGGATGCCAGTCGCAGCAAGTACACCTCTTCCCCCGGGCGGCGCCAGCCGGCGCGCCGCGCCGTGGTTTCCGTCCCTTCCGCGGATCGGAGGTAGCTGATCTGCGCGCGGAAGAGGGCGTTCCTGGCCCGCTGGCGGGCCAGCTGCGCGCGCAGATCAGCTACCTCACGCCCCACCGTGTGCCCCAGCCAGTAGGGGTGTGCCACCTTCTCCACGACCACCGCCAGCACCCAGACGGCGACGGCAACCAGGGTGGCGGCCCCCGCCAGCTGGAGCGGGTAGCTCCTCGCCCGCCTGCGCCGCCGTGTCCTGCCCTGCTTTCGTTTTCGTCTCATCCCTTCGCGCCCTCACCGCCGGGGTCTGGCTGCGCCGGCGCCTCCGGCCCGAGCGGCTGCCCGATCGTGTGTACCTTGATCAAGTTCGTGCTCCCCGGCACGCCGAGCGGCGTCCCCGCCGTGATCACCACCAGGTCCCCGTTTTGTACAAGCTGCTGCCGCGTCGCGGCCTCCACGGTCTGCGCGATCATGGCGTCCGTGTCGCTCGGAAACGGGACGAGCACGGGGCGCACGCCCCACAACAGCGCCATGGCGCGGTAGGTCTCTTCGCGCGTCGTCGCCGCCAGGATCGGCGTGCGCGGCCGGAACCTCGACACGTGGCGCGCCGTCCCCCCGCTCGTGGTCGAGCACAGGATCGCCTTCGCTTTGAGGTCGTGGGCGATCGTCGCCACGGCCTCGCTCACGGCGTCGGTCACGCTCTCCGCGCCGTGCTGCGCCTGCTTCTCGACCAGCAGGCGCCCGTAGTCCTGGTCCGCCTCGGCGCACCGGGCCACCTTGGCCATCATCTCGACGGACTCGCGCGGGTACGCGCCGATCGCCGTTTCGCCGCTCAGCATCAGGGCGTCGGTCCCGTCGAGCACGGCGTTGGCCACGTCGGTCACCTCGGCCCGCGTCGGGCGCGGGTTGCGGATCATCGAATCCAGCATCTGCGTCGCCGTGATGACCGGTTTGCCGAGCCGGTTGCAGGCGCGGATGACCCGCTTCTGGACCACGGGGATGTCCTCGATCGGCATCTCCACCCCCAGGTCCCCGCGCGCCACCATCGCCCCGTCCGCGGCGGCGAGGATGGCCTCGAGGTTATGGACCGCTTCGAACTTCTCGATCTTGGCGATGATCGGGACCGTTCTTCCCTCGTTCTGCATGATCTCGCGCAGGCGCAGCACGTCGGCCGGCCCGCGCACGAACGACAGCGCCACGTAATCCACGCCCATGCGGAGGCCGAACCGGACGTCCCGCTCGTCCTTCTCCGTCACCGCGGCAACAGGTAAAGGCACAAGGGGCGCGGAGATGCCTTTGTGCGAGCCGAGAACTCCCCCGATGACCACCCGCGTCACCAGGTCGGTGTCGGTCTTGTCCGCCACCTCCAGCTCCAGCAGGCCGTCGTCCAGGAGCAGGCGGTCGCCCGGCTTTACCGCCGCGATCATCTGGGGGACCGGCAGGTGCACGCTCTCTTCGGTGCCGGGCACGTCGCGGGTCGTCAGCACGAAGCGCGCGTCCCGCCGGAGCCGCGTGCCCTCGGCCACCTCGCCCACGCGGATCTTGGGGCCGCAAAGGTCCTGCAAGATGGCGAGGGGCCTGCCCGACTCGCGCGCGACCTGCCGCAGGTGGGTGATGCGTGCTTGGTGCTCGCCGTGGGTGCCGTGGGAGAAGGTGAGACGGGCGGCGTCCATGCCGGCCGCCGCCAGGAGGTGTATCTGCTCGATCCCGTCCACGGCCGGGCCGAGAGTGCAGACTATTTTCGTGCGCCGCATTCGCCTCTTTCGTCGGGCCGGCTCGCGCGCAGGCGTCGTTGTGGGGCGCGAACCGCATTTTTCCGGGGTATTCGTCCGGAAGTTGCCCGGCTTATAGCCCCACTCGCGCGCGGCGTCAACGCCGAGGCGCAAAACCGGCAATAC
>JAUJNC010000235.1 GCA_030446525.1 Armatimonadaceae bacterium | reverse complement strand
TCGCCGGCGGCTGGCGGGTGCAGGTCACGGGCCACCTGGAGCCGCTGTACGTGCCGCAGGACCAGGAGCCGGTGCGGACCCTGTTGCGCGTTTACCGCGAGCACACGGGCGACCCGTCGCCGCCCGGCGCCATGGGCGGGCGCACCTACGCCACGGCGGTCGCGCCGCGCGGGGTCGCGTTCGGACCCGCCATGACCGGCGACCCGGACGTGGCCCACCAGGCCGACGAGCGGATCCGGGTCGGGCGCCTGATCCAGTGCGCCAAGATCTATGCCCACGCCCTGTACGAGCTGGCGAGGTAGGCCCCCACCCCCTCCCCGCGGCGGGGCCGTTTGCCGCGCGTATCACGACTCAGGTATACTAGGGAACGTATATGAAGCGAGAAAAGATAGTCGTCGCGATGAGCGGCGGGGTCGACTCGTCGATGGCGGCGGCGCTGCTCAAGGAGCAGGGGCACGAGGTGATCGGGGTCACCCTGCAGATCTGGCAGGAGGCGGCGGAGCAGACGCGGGGCGCGGGCTGCTGCTCGCTCGGCGCCGTCGAGGACGCGCGCCGCGTGGCGGCAAAGATCGGCATCCCGCACTACGTCCTGAACTACCGGGAGCCGTTCGCCGACAAAGTCATCCACCCGTTCGTCGAGGACTACAAGAGCGGGCGCACCCCGAACCCGTGCATCAACTGCAACCGCCACATCAAGTTCGACGCCCTGCTTGGCAAGGCGCGCTCGCTGGGCGCCGGCGGGCTGGCGACGGGCCACTACGCGCGCCTCTTTTATGATGAGGCCGCCGGGCGGTGGGTGCTGGCGCGGGCACGGGACGCCGCCAAGGACCAGACCTACGCCATGTACGCCACCCGGCAGGAGCAGCTGGCCTTTCTGCGGATGCCGCTGGGCGAGGTGGCGAGCAAGGACGAGACGCGCGAGATCGCCCGGCGCCATGGCCTGCTGGTCGCGAACAAGCCCGACTCGCAGGAGATCTGCTTCGTCCAGAACGGCGACTACGCCGACTTCCTCGCCCAGCGCGCGCCGGAGACGATCGCGGCGGGAAACATCGTGGACTCCGCCGGCCGGGTGCGCGGGCGGCACGAGGGCGTGGCCTTCTACACCGTGGGACAGCGCAAGCGCATCAACGTGGGTTCGGCGACGCCGCTGTACGTGCTGCGCGTGGACGCCGCCACGGGCGCGGTCGTGGTCGGCGACGACGCGGAGCTGTTTGCGCCGGGATGTTATGTCGAGGACCTGAACTGGATATCCGTCCCCCGTCCCGCCGCCGCCCCGCACACGGGCGCCTCCCCCCTTTACTGCACCGTCAAAATTCGCTATAATATGCAACCTGTGCCGGCCCGCGTCTGGGTGCGGGAGGACGGCGTGGGGGCCGTGCGCTTCGACGCCCCCCAGCGCGCCGTCGCGCCCGGGCAGGCCGCGGTCTTCTACGGCAGGGAAGCGCTGGCGGACCGCGTTCTGGGCGGCGGCACCATAATAGGTAGGGTGGAGGACAACGCATGAGTGAGTACAACAAGGACGGCGGACACGTTTGGGGCAGCATAGCGGCGGGCGTCGTCATCGGCGCCCTGGTGGGCAGCGCGCTCGCCCTGCTCTTCGCGCCCAAGCCGGGCCGGCAGGTCCGCGCCGACCTGGAGGGCGCCGTGGACGACCTGAAGGACCGGGCCGAGCAGGTGATCGACGAACTGCAGGCGTCGGCGGCCGAGCTGGTGGCGCGTTCGCGGGACGCCCTGGACAGGACCCGCGACAACATAGGCCGGTCGGTCGAAGCCGGCAAAGAAGCGTACGCGCAGAAGAAGGACGAGCTGACCGCGCAGCTCGAGTCGTAAATTCGGCGTAACACGGGGGGGAACTAGCATGGAAACGAGCATGAACCTTAGGATTGCCCCGCGCACGGTGGGCGAGGGAATACGTGCGCTCGACCTGGAAGGCGAGGTGGACGTTTATACCGCGCCTTTGTTGCGCCAGGCCATCGTGGAACAGGTGGACGGCGGGGTTAAGCACCTGCTGGTCAACCTGTCTCGGGTGGAATATCTGGACTCCACCGGTTTGGGGATACTCATCGGCGGCGTGAAACGGCTCAAGGAACAGGGCGGCTCGTTGCGCCTGGTGGGCCCGAGCGCCCGCATCACCCGCATCTTCGAGATCACGGGCCTGAACAAGATCTTCGACGTGTATGCGACCGAGCAAGAGGCGCTCGCCGCAGGGGGAAAATAAGTTGGAAGCCGACAACCCGGCGTCGATACCGCCCCACGCCAGCACCCCGGCCGTCGTCACGCTCACCATCCCCTCCGCCCCGGAGTACGTCGGCACCGCCCGCCTGACGATCCTGGGGGTCGCCGGACGCATGGGCTTTTCCTATGACCAGGTGGAGGACATCCGCCTGGCGGTGGGCGAGGCCTGCACCAACGCGATTGAGCGCGCCGCGCGCCGGAACGGGAGCGCGCCGGATGTGATGATCTCGATCCGCTCGCACGTGGAACCTTCCCGACTGGTGATCGAGGTGGAAGAGGAGTCCGGTGGTCCGGAACAAGATCCCGGGTCTGCCCCCGCCGGCATCGGGGGGCCGGCAGTCGAAGCCGGTATCCCGGACGGCCAGGAACTGGGCGCTCTGCTGATGGAGATCCTGGTGGACGAGGTGGTGGTGGAGCCGCTCCCGGGCGGCGGAACGCGGGTACGGCTGATCAAGTTCACGACAGAAGCCTAAGATGACGCTACGCTCTCCCTCATCGCCGCTCGGCAGCGCGGATGCCGAGACGGAAGAGATGTTCCGCGAGTTTGCGCGCACGCGTGACGAGCGCCTGCGCGAAAAACTGATCGCCATCCACCAGAACCTGGTCCGCTTTCTGGCGGGCAAGTTCGCCAACCGCGGCGAGCCCCTCGAGGACCTGGTGCAGGTGGGCACCATCGGCCTGGTCAACGCCGTGGACCGCTACGACCCGGACCGGGGGACCAAGTTCTCGACCTACGCCACGCCGACGATCGTCGGGGAGGTCCGCCGCTACTTCCGCGACAAGGCGTGGAGCATGAAGGTGCCGCGCCGCCTGCAGGAGCTGAACCAGGCCGCCAACAAAGCCGTGGACGTTTTGTCGGTCAAGCTGGGCCGCTCGCCCAAGATCGACGAGATCGCCAGAGCCATCGGCGCCTCCGAGGAGGAGACGCTGGAGGCCATCGAGCTGGGCAACGCCTACGACACCGTCTCCCTGGATTCGCGCATGACCACGGAAGCCGAGTCCGCGCCGATGACGCTGGCCGAGTTCGTCGGCGGCGAGGACGAGACCCTGGCCACGCTCCAGCAGCACGGCGACCTGGCCGCCGCCATCGAGTCCCTGGACGAGCGGGAAAAGGTGATCATCACCCTGCGTTTCTTCAAGGACCTGTCGCAGGCCGAGGTCGCCAAGCGCCTCAACATCTCGCAGATGCACGTCTCGCGCCTCCAGCACCGCGCCCTCAACAACCTCAAAAAGCTGATGACCGGCTAGCCGGGCCGGCAGCTTCGCTCGGAGGCGAGACCGCCCCTGAGGCAATGCCGGGGGCTGTTCGGCGTTTGCAGATTCCCCCGCGCTGTGCTATAATTCCCTGGATTTTTCGAGCGGTGAAACGGCCGGGGATCGCCCCCGCGCCGGTGTAAGATAGAAAGAGCACCTTCAATGAAACGTACGTATCAGCCCAGGAACCGCCACCGCCTGCGCGTGCACGGGTTCCGCGCCCGCATGGCGACCACCGACGGACGCAACGTCCTCAAGGCGCGCCGCCAGAAAGGGCGGCACCGCCTGACCGTCTTCGCCTACAAGTACTAGTATCGATCATCAACCGCGAGGAGGCGCGCCGTGCTGCCGCGTGAAGAACGCCTGGCCCGCCGGCGGGACTTCGCCGCGGTGTACGCGCGCAAAAAATCCTGGGCCGGCCCGCTGCTCGTGCTCTACGTCCGCCGCCACAACGAGCCGGCGCTCGCGGAAACGCGCCGGTTCGGATTCTCCGTATCCAAAAAGGTGGGCAAGGCCGTGCTGCGCAACCGGGTCAAACGGCGGCTGCGCGCGATCTGTCGGGAGCGCGCGCCCGGGTGGCGGCGCGGCTTCGACGCCGTCCTGGTGGTGCGGGCCCCGGCGGCGGGCGCGACCTACGCGGAGCTGGAGGGCGCCCTCGGCGAGCTGATGGTCCGCGCCGGGCTGGCGGTGTAAACTCTGCCTGCCCACCGGGGGAGACACGATGGGCGGCTTCCTTATCCGGCTGATCCGCGGCTACCAGCGCGCCTCGCGCTGGACGCCCCCGGTGTGCCGCTACTGGCCCACCTGTTCGGAGTATGCCGCCCAGGCGATCGAGAAATACGGCCCGTGGCGGGGGGGCTGGATGGCCCTGCGGCGCATCGGGCGTTGCCACCCGTTCCACCCCGGCGGCCACGATCCCGTGCGATGATAGCGTGAAGGATTTTGCCTTGAGAAAGAAAACGGCGCCCCGGGCGCCGCGGGGCGTTTGGCTGTTTTTGCTCCTGCTCGCGGTGGTCGCCCCCCTGGGCGGCGCCGGCTGTGGCTTCGGGCCCCAGATACCGGTGCCGGACAACCCCCAGCAGGCCCTGGAGCAGGCGCGGACCAAGGAGAAGGCCGCCGACGAGCGGGCCAAAGCGAACGAAAGCAACGAGGCGGCCAGACTTTATAACGAGGCGGCGTCGCACTACGCCGCCGTGGCGCGCAAGTTCGCCGGCAACAGGGTGGGCTTCGAGGCCCTGCTCGCCCAGGCGCAGGTCTACGAGACCGACCTGAAAAACCTCCCGCAGGCGCAGAACACCTACCGCGACGCCCTGCGGCAATACCCGGCCCGCGCGTTCCCGGAGCTGAACGCCCGGGCCCAGCAGCGCTACGAGGCGCTGATCGAGCGGATGGACCGGGAGAACGCCGGCACCCCCTACTATCAGGCCATCGACGCGCTGGTCCGGCTGATGGGCGGCAGCCCGGTCCTGGCGATCTTCGCCATCTCCATCGGCGTGACGCTGGCGCTGTGGCCGCTGCGCGCCCGGCAGTACCGCGGCATGAAGGAGATGCAGCTGCACCAGCCGGAGCTGAAGAAGATCCAGGAGAAGTACAAGGACGACAAGGTGCTCCTGCAGGAGAAGACCATGGAGTTCTTCAAGGAGCACGGCTACAACCCGATGGCGGGCTGTCTGCCGATGCTGGCGCAGATGCCGGTCCTGTGGCTCCTGTACCACGCCATCTCGCTGTACCAGTTCCAGTTCGCCGAGTCCAACTTCCTCTGGATCAACCCGGCCACGGCCGCCGCCAGCGCCGACTGGCCCGCTCCCCTCACGGGGGCCATCGGGCGCAACCTGGGCGAGCAGGACCTGCCGATCCTGTTCATCTACGCGCTGTCGATGTACTTCCAGACCAAGCTGACGCCGGCCGCGGACCCGGCGCAGGCGGAGCAGCAGAAGGTCATGGCGGTGATGATGCCGACCATGTTCTTCATCATGATGCTCCAGTGGCACCTGCCGTCGGCCTTCGTGCTGTACTGGTTCCTTTCCAACGTCCTGATGGTGGCCCAGCAATGGTACATCAACCGCTCCATCCACCTTCCGGCGCCCGCCGCCGGCGCCGCGGCGGCGCTGACGGCCAGCGGCCCGGACAGGGGCGGCAACGGCAGCGCC
>JAUJNC010000234.1 GCA_030446525.1 Armatimonadaceae bacterium | reverse complement strand
ATCGAGACCTTGCCCACGTCGGCGGTGTGCGTCCCCGTGGTCTGGCGGCTCTGCTGCTTGAGCTGATGCTCGAACTTGCCCCACACCAGCGACGTGACCAGCACGGAAAGCGCCAGCATGATAAAGGACAGCAGCACGATGCCCGGGTTGAGGGTGATGTTGAACGCCGGGTGGATGAACGAGAAGACCAGGAAGACGGCCAGGAAGATCAGGAAGGCGAAGAACAACTGGCGCTTCAGGTCCGAGTAGCCGAAGAACAGGCGCTCGCAGAAGTAGGCGAACGGGATCATGAGCGCCAGATAGAACAGCACGCCCTGCACCACGTCGTGCTGCGTCTTGGTCACGTCCGGGTAGGCGCGCGACTCGTACCCCCAGGCGGCGCGGGCGAACGCGTCGAAGTTCTCGTAGTCTTTGGCCGCCAGCGCCGCCTGGGCCTTCTGGATGTACTCCCCGGCCTGGTCGTGGAGCTTGTTGACGCCCTCGTTGACGATGCGGTTGGCGGACATGCGGTTGATGCGGAACTCGTCCAGGCGCCACATGTCCTCGGCCACCTTGAGCGCGGTGTGGGTGATCGCCGACGACCGGGACGAATTGATCGGGTCGCCCCCGCCGCCCGCGCCCGCGCCCATGACGTACCCGATGCCCTCGGGGTTCTCCTTGGTGGAGTTGATCAAAAGGAAGCGGGTCGACGCCGGCCCCGACCCCATGCTGATCTTGAAGCGGCGCAGCTGGTCGGTGGAAGAGACCGCCGGCGGGGCGGTCACGGGCCCGCCGGTCCCGGCCTGCGCCACCTGCGTCTTGTTGGTCTCGTATTCCCGGCCGCGCCGGGCGAAGATGACCGCGGTGTCCTCGACGTAGGAGAGGCCGCGCTCCGGTTTCGAGATGGCGTACCCGTATTGGCGCGGCTCGCCGTTGGAGGCGCCGTCGTAGATCGTGATCTTGGTCAGGGTGCGCAGCGCCTGCTGGTCCACCAGGTCGTAGATGTCCGTGGCGACGCAGGGGAAGACGACCACAGTCGTCTCTTTGAAGCCGGTGGTCACCTTGAACTCGGTCGGGAACTGGGCGCCCGAGACGCCCTTATCGGGCGCGTAATCGATGTCGCCTGCTTCGGGGTCCAGTCGGTAAACGGCCACGTGCTGGCCCTGGTTGACGGCGGTGAGCGGCGGGACGCCGTGGAACTCGAACGTCGCGGCGTTGGGGTCCTGCCTGTCGCTGCCGCCGGTCACCATCTGGATCCAGTAGCCGCGCACGCCCATGAAGGATTTGGTCCCCTGCTTGGCGCTGCTGCCCCCGGACTGCGATGGGAAGACGGCGAGCGCGCCGGGCACGGGGTCGTCCGGGACGAGGGACTTGCGGGGGTCGTACTCGCGCACCCGGCCCCGCACGGTCGCGAACCCGTTGCGCAGGCCCATTTTGGTCCACTGCGACGGCTTGTACAGGGGGATCTGCTTGTCCGGCGGGGCGTTCTGGTCGTTGGTGTCGTTCGCGTAGTGCTGGAAGATGCACAGGAAGGTGCGCATCTGCTGGGCCAGGTTGGCGACATTGACCTTGTCGAAGGTGTCGAACGGCGTATCGACCAGGTTGCGCGAATCATCGATGGAGGCGAAGGTGACGCCGGTCCCGCCGGCCATGGTCACCGCTTCGGCGTCGAAGGCGGGCTTGCCCGGGATGAAGTTGCGCCACGACTTGCCGTCGACGGGGTTGACGCCGTCACTGAAGGCTTTTTTGGGGTCGTAGCCCAGGACCGTGGCGATCTTGTCGTTGTTCTCGCGGGCGACACGCGCGATGTCGCTGAAGAGGTTCTGCAAATCTTCGCGGTAGTCGTAGAACCAGCCCTTGTAGAAGATGCCCAGCGACCGGGTCTGCGACGCCATGTCCAGGCCCGCCCACAGGTAGATCGGCTGCTCGGGCTCCTTGGCGCCGCCGAAGAGCTTGGCGAAGGGCCCCGGCACCTGCCACTTGTCCAGGCGCCGGTGGACGAACTCGCGGACGCCCTGCAGCCCGAGGTAGTGCCCCGAGGTGGCGACGAACCAGACGGTGCGCGCGGGCGGGTGCTTTTTGAAGGTCCGGGCCGTCTGCAAAAGCGCGGCGATGCTCCCCGCCGACTCGGCGCCCGGCGCGAGGGCGGGCACGACCGACATCGTGTCGTAGTAGCCCTGGACCACGATGATCTGCTTGGCGAGCTTGGGGTCGGTCCCGGGGATGACCCCCAGGAAGTTTTTGGCCGGGACCCGCTCCCAGGTCATATCGGCCTTCAGCTGGGCCTGCGGCGACCGGCGCCCCAGCGCCATGGCCTGGAGCGCGGCGGCGTCGGACCTCTTGATATAGAAGCGCGGGATCGTGATGGGGATCGAGATGAACTTGGCCTCGGCCTCGCCTCGCATGGTACGTTCCGGCTCGACAAAGACCACCGCCTTGGCCCCCAGCCGCGGCGCGTTCAGCCATTCCGCCCCGGAGTTGAAGTCCACCAGCACGATGGAGCCCCGGACGTCCTTGCCGTTGAAGGCGGACAGGTCACCTTTCCCGGCATAGACCAGCGGGCCCGTCAGGCCTTCCGGCGGGAGCTTGGAGGTGCGGACCAGGTTCGGCCAGA
Source organism: Armatimonadaceae bacterium (assembly GCA_030446525.1). The sequence goes on along the minus strand of JAUJNC010000234.1, from coordinate 3,047 downwards.
CGGAATAAATCTTGTGCGACTTGCCGCCCGCCGCCAGCGTCGCGCCCCGGTCCATCGGGACGGTGGCGTCGAACGTCTCCACCGTCACGTTGTTCTTGCCGAAGAGCCGGTTGAACTGCTCCTCGACGTAACCGGCCGCGAACCGCTCGCCCGGGTACCCGACGACGCGCGAGCCCTGGCTGGAAAGGGTCCGGATGTCGTTCGCCATGGCCCTCGGGTCCACGGAGGCGGCAAGATCTAGGTATTTCTGCTTTAGCTCGGGGGCAACAGCTGCGCCTGCCCGCAGAGGGAACGATAAGAGCAGGGAAAGGCACAGCAGCAGGCCCCAGCCACGGAGCGTGAGAATCATCATCGGGGTCCTCTTCCATACGCCCGCGCCGCCCGGCATCCTTGCCGGCGTGCGGGGCATGCATCTTTCACGATGATAACATAATGCGTTGAAAAACGCAAGGCTCGGCGGCGGCGGCGCTCGCCGCGGCGTGCACGTTCTTCCGCCGGCTGCTAGACGCTGCCGGATCCGCCGAAGTTCACCCCTTGACGCTGGCCGGGCGCCCCCGGGGCTGGCCGCGGCACGGAACGCCTTGGACGGATGCGGTATAATAGGGTACCCTTGTGTTTCGTGCCAGGGCAGGTAAACTTAATGCGATTACCCGATTGTTTCGGCTCGCAGCGCCTTTGGTGGGCGCTGACGGCTTTTTCGTGCCTTTTCGTCGCCCTGGCCGGGACCAACCGGGCGGCCCCGGGCGCCGCGGCGGCGGGCGGCAACCAGGCCGTCGACCCGCAGGCGGCGGAGTTCTTCGAGACCAAGGTCCGCCCGGTCCTTGCCAACAACTGCTATTCCTGCCACGGGGCGTCGGCGCAGGCGGCGGGCCTGCGCCTGGACACCAAAGCCGGCCTGCTCAAGGGCTCCGACTCGGGCCCGGTACTGGTGGCGGGCGACCCGGCGAAAAGCCCGCTGATCGGGGCCGTCCACCAGGGCGGCAAGATCAAGATGCCGCCGGGCGGCAAGATCAAGCCCGAGGAGATCGAGGCGCTTTCGGCTTGGGTGACGATGGGCGCGCCGTGGCCGGACGCGGACGTGTCCCCGTCGGCCCAGGCCGCCGCCGAGACAGGCGAGTACGTGATCACGCCGCAGCAACAGCGGTTCTGGTCGTTCCAGCCGGTTCGCAAGCCCCCGCTCCCCGCCGTGAAGAACGCGGCCTGGGCCGTCTCGCCCGTCGACCGCTTCGTGCTGGCCAAGCTGGAGGCGCGGGGGCTGAAGCCCTCTAAACCGGCGGACCGGCGCACCCTGATCCGCCGGGTCACGTTCGATCTCACCGGGCTCCCGCCCACCCCGGCCGAGGTGGACGCCTTCGTGCGGGACAGGGCACCCGGCGCCTTCGCCCGGGTGGTGGACCGCCTGCTGGCCTCGCCGCACTACGGCGAGCGGTGGGCCCGGCACTGGCTGGACGTGGCCCGGTATGCGGACACCAAAGGCTACCTCGCGGGCGAGGCGGACCGGAACTACCCCCACGCCTATAACTACCGCGACTGGGTGGTCCGCGCCTTCAACGAGGACCTGCCCTACGACCGCTTCCTCCTGGAGCAGCTCGCGGCGGACCGCCTGCCGCTCGGGGACGACAAGCGGCCCCTCGCGGCGCTGGGCTTCGTCACGGTCGGCCGCCGCTTCCTGAACAACCCGCACGACATCACCGATGACCGGATCGACGTGACCATGCGCGGCCTTCAGGGCCTCACCGTCGCCTGCGCCCGCTGCCACGACCACAAGTTCGACCCGATCCCGACCAAGGACTACTACTCGCTGTACGGCGTCTTCGCCTCCTCCGTGGAACCAGACCCGCAGCCGATCTCCCCCAAAGCCATATCCGAACCCTACGCCGCCCACGACAAGCAGGTCAAGGACGCGGAGCGCGAGGAGGAGGCGCTTATCCGGGAGCAGGTGGCCCTGCTTCGGGAGCGGGTCAAGAAGAACGAGGCCTTGCCGGAGCCCGTGCGGGAGAGTCTGCAGAAGGTGAAGGAAAAGCAGACGCCGCGGGGGACGATCCTGGCGAAGCTGGAACCCGCCTTCGAGCCGAGCGCGCAGGAACAATTGAAGGCGTTGCGGCCGCGGATCGAGGCGCTTAAGAAGAGCTACCCCGCCACCCCCGAGCTCGCCATGACGCTGGCGGATGCGCCGAACCCAGTCACCCCACGGGTTTTCCGGCGGGGCAACTCCCGCAATCCAGGTGACCCGGTGCCGCGCCGCTTCCTGCAGATCCTGTCCCCGCGCGAGCGCCCCGCCTGGACCGACGGCAGCGGGCGGCTCGAGCTCGCCCGCGCCATCGCGTCCAAGGACAACCCGCTCACCGCGCGCGTGATGGTGAATCGCATCTGGCTGCACCACTTCGGGGCGGGCCTGGTGCGCACCCCCAGCGACTTCGGCCGGCAGGGCGAGCGCCCCACCCACCCCGAACTGCTCGATTACCTGGCGTGGCGGTTCATGGAGGGGGGCTGGTCCGTCAAGAAGATGCACCGGCTGATCCTTCTCTCGAACACCTACCAGCAGGGCAGCGGCCAGGACCCGAAAAGCTTCGCCCGGGACCCGGAAAACCGGCTGCTGTGGCGGATGAACCGGCGCCGCCTGGAGCTGGAGGCCCTGCGCGACTCGCTGCTGTTCGTGACCGGCAGGCTCGACGACAGGGCAGGTGGGCCGTCCGTCGAGCTATGGAAGGCCCCGTTCCCCACGCGCCGCACCCTGTACGGCCGGATCGACCGCCAGAACTTGCCGGGCGTGTTCCGCACCTTCGACTTCGCCAGTCCCGACACCAGCACCGGGCAGCGGTTCCGCACGACCGTCCCGCAGCAGGCGCTGTTCCTGATGAACAGCCCGTTCGTCGTCGAGCAGGCGCATCACCTGGCCGCGCGTCCCGACGTTTCGGCCCGCGAGGACACCGCGGGCCGGATACGCTACCTGTATTATCTGCTTTACGGGCGCGTGCCCACCGCGGAGGAGACGGCGCTCGGGGAGCGTTACCTCCGGGCCGCCGCCCTCGCGCCCGCCACAGCAC
>JAUJNC010000233.1 GCA_030446525.1 Armatimonadaceae bacterium | reverse complement strand
AGTACATCCTGCTTACTGTCAAGATATTGCTGGCGTTCGGGGTGGCGTTCCAGCTTCCTATTCTCTTGTTATTCCTGGCGCGCGTCGGCATTATCAATGCGGACATAATGACGAAGTACTGGCGCTACGCCATTGTCCTTGTTTCGGCGGTGTCGGCTGTGTTGACCCCCTCGAACGACCCGCTGACAATGATGATGATGGCGGTCCCGATGGGCGGGCTTTATGCCATCTCCATCGTCCTGGTGCGCGCCTTCGAGCCGAAGCCGGACGGCACGCGCTCGCTGTCGTTCGCCACGATGCTGCTGGTCGCCCTGACCCCCGTGGGCCTGCTCGCGGCCGTCGGCTACTGGCTATGGCGGACCAGCTGGGGCGCGACGCGGCCCTCATGATCGCCATCACCGGGGCGCGCGTCGTCACTCCCGACGCTGTCTTCGAGGGTGGTGCCCTGCTTGTGGAAGGGACGCGCATCGCCGAAGTGCGCCCTGCCACCCGCGTCCGCATTCTTCCGGAAAGCGCCGACATCATCGATGCGCGCGGCTTGACGGCGCTCCCCGGCTTCCTGGATGTCCACATCCACGGCGGCGGCGGCGTGGACACGATGGACGCCACCCCGGACGCGCTGCGCACGATCTGCCGCACCCATGCCCGTCACGGGACCACCGGTCTGCTCGCGACCACCATCACCCAGAGCCGGGAGCGGATCACCGCCGCTTTGAAGAATGCCCGCGCCGCGTGGGAGGCGGGCGCGGCCTTCTGCCCGGACGGCGCGCAGGTGCTCGGCGTCCATCTGGAAGGCCCGTACCTCTGCCCCACCCGCGCCGGCGCGCAGCCCGTCGCTTTCGTGCGCGATCCCGCCCCGGAGGAGTTCGCCGGCTGGCTGGATGCGGCGGGTGGGGCCATGAAGCTGATGACGATCGCGCCCGAACGTCCCGGCGCCCAGGCGCTGATCGCCGCCGCCCGCGCGGCCGGGGTCGTCGTCTCCCTCGGCCATACGGACGCGGACGCCGGGCAGACGGAAGCCGCCCTGTCGTGGGGCGCGCGGCACGGCACGCACCTGTTCAACGCGATGCCGCCGCTGCACCACCGGAAGCCCGGCCCGATCGGCGTGCTGCTCGCCGACGACCGCGCCCGCGTCGAGGTGATCGCCGACGGCCACCACGTGGCGCCGCCGGTCGTGCGCCTGATTGTGCGGGCCAAAGGGGCGGGCGGCGTCCTCCTCATCACCGACGCCATGGCCGGCGCCGGGGCCGATCCCGGCGTCTACGACCTGGGCGGCAACCCGGTCACCGTCGCGCACGGCAGGGCGCTCCTCGCCGACGGCACCCTGGCCGGCTCCGTACTCACCCTCGACCGCGCTGCCGCCAACGTCCGCGCCTGGGCGGACCTCGACTGGCCCGGCGTCGCCCGCCTTGTCGCCACCAACGCCGCCGATCAGATGGGCTGGTCCCGCAAGGGCCGTCTCGCCCCCGGCGCCGATGCCGACCTCGTCCTGGTGGACGACGACCTGACGGTGCAGGCGACGTTCATCGCCGGCCGCCCTGTCTACCGGCGATAGTAAAGGGCACGGCATCAACCGGAAATGGGTGATGCCGTGCCCCTGCAGATAAGCCGCTGCGCTGTTTTGCGCTGTTACGCCCGGAACGTTCCCTTAAAGGCAGTGATCGCCCGGCGCAGCGTTTCGGCCATGTCCTCCGACAACGTCTTGGTGTTGGAGATGGCGAGCGGGACGTCCGGGTACTGGTCGGCGATGTACGCCTGCAGCTCGGCCTCGAAGCGCCGGACCGCCTCGACGGGCACATCGTCCAGGTAGCCGTTGGTCGCCGCGAAGATGGAGATGACCTGCTGCTCGACGGGCATGCCGGCGTACTGCGGCTGCTTCAGGATCTCGACCAGGCGCTGCCCGCGCGAAAGCTGCGACTGCGTCGCCTTGTCCAGATCCGAGGCGAACTGCGCGAACGCCTGCACCTCACGGAACTGGGCGAGCTCGAGCTTGAGGCGCCCCGCGACCTGCTTCATCGCCTTGATCTGCGCGTTCCCGCCGACGCGCGAGACGGAGATGCCGACGTTGATCGCCGGGCGCACGCCCGCGTAGAACAGGTCGGACTCGAGGAAGATCTGCCCGTCGGTGATCGAGATGACGTTGGTCGGGATGTAAGCGGACACGTCGCCCGCCTGCGTCTCGATGAACGGCAGCGCCGTCAGCGATCCGCCCCCCTTCTCGTCAGACAGCTTGGCCGCGCGCTCCAGCAGGCGGGAGTGGAGGTAGAAAACGTCGCCGGGGTACGCCTCGCGTCCGGGCGGCCGGCGGAGCAGGAGGGAAACCTGGCGGTACGCCACGGCATGCTTGGACAGGTCGTCGTAGATGATCAGCGCGTGACGGCCCGTGTCGCGGAAGTACTCGGCCATCGAGCAGCCGGCGTAGGGCGCGATATACTGGAGCGCCGCCGGGTCGAAGGCGGTGGCCGCGACCACGGTGGTGTACTCCATCGCCCCGTACTCGCGCAGGGTCTCGACGACCTGCCGGACGGTGGACCCTTTTTGACCGATGGCCACGTAGAAGCAGTAAACGTCCTGCCCCTTCTGGTTGATGATCGTGTCGATGGCGACCGCCGTCTTGCCGGTCTGCCGGTCACCGATGATCAATTCGCGCTGGCCGCGCCCGATCGGGATCATCGCGTCGATCGCCTTGATGCCCGTCTGCAGCGGCTCCTTCACGGGCTGGCGGTCCACGATGCCCGGCGCGATGGTCTCGAGCAGGCGGGTCTCCTTGGCGACGATCGGGCCGCCGTCGTCGATGGGCACGCCGAGCGGGTTGACGACACGGCCGACGAGCCCCTCCCCGACCGGCACCTCGATGATGCGGCCGGTCCGTTTGACGGTATCGCCTTCGCTGATATGGGTGTCTTCACCCAGGATCACCACCCCGACGTTGTCCTCTTCCAGGTTGAGCGCGATGCCCATGATGCCGCCGGGGAACTCCAAAAGCTCGGCGACCGCGACCTCGCGCAGGCCATAAACGCGCGCGATGCCGTCGCCGACCTGGAGCACGGTCCCGACCCCGACCTCCTCGATGCCGCCATGGTATTGATCGAGTTCCCGTTCCAGGATGCTGGTTATCTCTTCCGGTCTGACTGCCACTGTTTTTTCCTTTTCCTTTTAAACCCCCCTCCGAGGCGGGGGGGAGGTTTCCTTATCTGCGCGCGAGAAGTTGCTCGCGCAGGCGCTCCAGGTTCCCCCGGACGGTGCCGTCGAGCACGGTGTCGCCGATGCGGACCAGAACGCCGCCGATCAGCGAGGGGTCCACCTCGGTTTCGAGCTCGATGTCCTTGCCCGTGCGCGCCTCCAGGGATTTCTCCAGGGCCGCCACCTGCTCGGGCGTCAGCGGCACGGCGCTGGTGGCGGTCGCATGGGCGATGTTACGATAATCGAGCACCATCTGCGCGAACGCTGCCTGGACCTCGGGGAGCAGGTTTATCCGCCGCTTGTGCACCAGCAGGTGCAAGAAGGCCATGGTCGCCTGCGAAGCTCTGTCTCCGAACGCGTTCTCGAGCGCCCGCGTCTTCTGCTCCTGGGTGACCAGCGGCTGGGCAAGAAGCGCGCGCAGTCGGTCGCTGGAGGCCACGGTCTCGGCCGCGAGCGCCAGCTCCCCCGCCGCGGCCTCTACCGTGCCCGCTTTTCCGGCCTGTTCGAACAGCGCGGCGGCGTAGCGCCGCGCCACGGATTCTTCACGCATGTTTTTACGCCTGGGCCGGGTTCCCGGTCGGGGCGGGCGCGGTGTACGCCGCCGCGCCGTTGCCGGAAACGCTCCCCGCGATGAAATCGTCGATCAGACGCCGCTGGCGGGTTTCGTCGAGCGAATCGCCGATCACCTTGGTGGCCGCGCCCATCGCAAGCTCCACCACTTGCTGCCGCAGGGTGATCAGCGCCTGGTCGCGCTCGCGCTGGATCTCCTGCTCGGCGCGGGTGATCATCTCCCGGGAGCGCACGTGCGCCTCCTGGATGATCTGGTCGCGCGCCGACTGGGCGTCCTTGATCGCGCCCTGGATCTTCTCACGCGCCTCGGCCTCGATGCCCGTCAGTCGCTGCTCGTAGTCGGCGCGGAGCGCCTCCATCTGCCGCCGGTCGGCCTCCAGCTGGTCGTACGTGTCCGAGATATCCCGCTGGCGCTGCGCGAGCAGGTTGCCCACGGGCTGAAACAGGAAGCGGCGCAGCAGCGCCAGCAGCAGCAGGAACCCGACGATGTTCACCAGTATGGCGGCGGGGTTTATGTTAAGGTCTTCGAGGAGTCCCATTCGTTTCTATGCCTATGTCCCAACCTTCGGGCGGGCGCGTCCGCGGCCGGCCGAAAGGCGCTTTTTCGAAAAGGCGCTGGCTGTGCAAGGTGAGGGGGCGGGGCGCCTCAGCCGACAGCGCCCCGCCTTGCGGAGATCCGCTACTCCCCGAGGGGCGCGGCGGCCCCGGCGGCCCCGGCGGGCTGGGCCATCTGAACGGCCTGCGCCGCGGTGATGGCGGGAACCTTGCCGTTCAGAAGGAAGAACGACAGCAGGGCGTAGATGACGAGCGACTCGATGAGCGCCAGGGCGATGATCATCGCCGTCTGGATGCGCCCCGCCGCCTCGGGCTGGCGGGCGATACCTTCCAGCGCCGCCGCGGCGGCGCGCCCCTGACCCAGAGCGCCGCCGAAGGCGGCGATCGGCAGGCCGAGTGCCAGCGCGAGGCCGAGCATTCCTAAGTACAACATACGACTAACAACCTCCCTTTTCGGTTTTGTTGATAACGATGCAAAAGCCGGCGGCGGGTTTTAAGGCACCACCGCCTCGCGGGCAAAGAGCTGCTCTTCGTGCGTCTCGTCGTGATGCTCGGCGTGCTCCGAGTGCTCACCCAGCGACAGCGAGATGTAGGCGCAGGTCAGGATGGTGAACACGCCCGCCTGGACCAGGGCCGTGAAGATGCCGAAGAGCAGCATCGGGAACTGAAACGGGATCGGCAGGAACAAGGGGAGCGCGGACACGGCCAGGCCAACCAGCACGGCGATGACCGTCTCCTCGCCGAAGATGTTGCCGAAAAGCCGGATCGAGAGCGACAGCGGCTTGGCGATCTCGCCGATCAGCTCGAGGGGGAACATCAGCGGCGACAGGGCGGGCACCGGTCCCGCCAGGTGCTTCAGGTGCCCCCCGACGCCGTTGGCGCGGATGCCGGCGCCCTGCACGGTGATAAAGACGACCAGGGCGAGCGCGATGGTCATCGAAAGGTTGGCGGTGGGCGCGGGCAGCAGGTGCCCCACGCCGTCCCCGGTCCTGCCGAACACGGAGGGCAGCACGCCCAGCAGGTTGGAGAACAGCACGAACAGGAAGATGGTCGCCACGAGCGGCGTGAACCGTTCGCCGCCGGGCCCGATGGCCTGTCGGGTGAAGTTGCCCAGCCCCTCCACGGCCACCTCCGCCAGCGACTGCATCTTGCCGCGGGGTATCCGCGTCAGCCCGCGCGTGGCGGCGACCGCGAGCGACACCAGCACCACCACGACGATCGCGCCCATGGCCGTGAAATACCAGGACGAGTGGTGGGCGAGCGGGTTCTGCGTGTGCTCGCCGCCGCCGTGTCCGGCGGCCGCGTGCGTTTCGCCCGCCGCGCCGTGCTCTTCGGCGTTGATGTCGCTGCCGTGCTCCGCCTGAGCAACGATGATCTTGAAAGTTTGCGTTCCTTGTTGCGGCA
>JAUJNC010000232.1 GCA_030446525.1 Armatimonadaceae bacterium | reverse complement strand
GCTTAGATGACCACGACCGGCCACGGAGCTCTGGGCGCAGCCGCCGCCCTGCCGCTCGAGAACAGCACCGCTGCCGCCGCTCCCTCGACCCCCCACCGCCGCCGGCAGGGTTCAGCCACACAGCACATCGTCACTGCCAAACCCTTCCTGATGCTTGCCGGGGAGCTGCACACCTCCTCAGCCTCCGGCGTCGCCTATATCAAGCGGCTCTGGCCTCATCTGAAAGAGCTGGGCCTGAACACCGTGCTCGCCCCGGTATCGTGGGAACTGATCGAGCCACGCGAGGGCGATTTTGACTTTACGCTGGTCGATACTATGGTCCGGCAGGCGCGCCGTCACGACCAGCGGCTCGTCCTTCTGTGGTTCGGAAGCTGGAAGAACGGCGTGTCCAGCTACGCCCCCGGCTGGGTGCTCAGAGACACCGCCCGCTTCCCGCGCGCCAAGGGCTCCAGTAACCAGAATACAAAAAACATCCTCTCGACGCTGAGCACGGCCAATCGAGAGGCCGATGCGCTCGCCTTCGCCCGCCTGATGCGCCACCTCAAGCAGGTCGATGGCAAGGAGCACACGGTCGTCATGATCCAGGTCCAGAACGAGGTGGGCATCAAGCCCGAGCCGCGCGATCTTTCGCCCGCGGCGGATGCCGCCTTTGCCGCGCCCGTGCCGGAGCCACTCCTGCAGTACCTGACCCGGCGCCGTGACGCGCTGCATCCGGAGCTGCGCCGCCGCTGGGAGCAGGCCGGCAGCAAAGCGTCGGGTACGTGGTCGGAGGTCTTCGGCAGTGGACCGGAGGCGGCGGAGATATTCTCCGCCTGGCATTACGCCCGCTACATAGACCGGGTGGCGGAGGCCGGCAAGGCGGAGTACGACCTGCCGATGTACGTCAATGCCTGGCTGGCCGGACCGCAGCTCAGCTCCTACCCTTCCGGCGGCCCGGTGGCGCATATGCACGATGTCTGGCGGGCTGCGGCGCCGCACATCGACCTGCTCGCCCCGGATATCTACGCGTCCGATTTCAAAGGGATTACCGCCGAGTATACGCGCGGCGGCAACCCGCTGTTCATCCCAGAGGCCAGCAGTGACGCCGCGGCCGCGGCGCGCGTCTACTGGGCCATCGGTGCGCATAATGGGATGAGCTTTGCACCCTTCGGCATCGAAAGCCTCCCTGCGGATCACCCGCTCGCGGACAGCTACGCGCTCCTGCGCCAGCTCCTGCCCCGGATCGCAGAGGCGCAGGGCACCGGGCGCATGATCGGCATCTACCGGCAGACCGACGAGGAGGCCCCCAGCCCGGTGTCGATAGGCAGCTATCAGGCCCATATCAGCTACCCGGAACGGTTGCCGGAGGGACATCCACCGGTGGGCGGCCTGATTCTCCAGGAGAACGACGACACGTTCCTGGTGGCAGGCTACGGCTTTGAGGTCCGCTTCTCGGCGGCGACGCCGGGGCCACGGAATACGAATATACTGAGCGTGGAGTTGGGCCATTTCGACGACGTGGGACGATGGGTGCATGAGCTGCGCCTCAACGGCGACGAGACCGGCGCCAACTACAAGGCGCGCATCCCGCCGTTTCTGCCGAACCGGTTCCTGGGCGTCAACCGGCCTATGATCCTGCGGGTGCGGGTCTATCGGCACGATTGACCCCATCCGGAGGAGAAGGAATGATTATGTTCTCGATATTCGAAAACACAAGCCTCTATATTCCGGCGGTCCTGATGATCTTCGCCGTTCTTTGCCGTCCGTCCCTGGCGGCCGCCCCCAACCCGATTCACCCCGTCAACATCGGGGAGATCACCACGCGCGGTCAGCTGGGAAGCGGGTTCGGCTGGAACAAGGTGCTCTGGGACCTCAGCTACACCCCCGAGGAGGTGAAGAAAGCCCAGGCAGTCAACGAGAAGGCCAAAGAACGGGGCCTGGTTGTGGATGCGGGCTTGATGCAGTGGGTCGGCGCCTCCTACGAGGACGCCAGGAAGCGCTCCGGTCAGGAAGCCTGGGCCAAAGGATACGTCGATTGGATCGATGCCCGTGAGCCGTATCTCGCGCGCAGGCGCGACGGGTCCCTGGTCGTAAAAGGGTGGGTCTCGCCCGCCATGCCCCTGAATGAGAAGGACTGGCCGGCCGGCGTGAAGAACGCAACCTTCGCCGATTGGACTGCCGAGAGGCTGACGGATTTCACCCGCGCCGCCGGGATAAACGGCTTCAGCCTTGCGGACGGCTGGAACGGGCTGCCGGACGTCACCGCACTGGAGCAGGACTTCAACCCGCGGGTGATGGCGGCGTTCGCCGAGAAGCACCGTCTTTCCCTCCCCGATGGCACGCTGCAGGAGCGAGCGGAATACATCCGGGAGCATTACCCCTCGGAATGGACTGACTACATGAACGCGGCTTGGGGACACTGGATGGGGCGCCTGGTCGATCTGCACCGACGCAAGACCGGCGGCGAGGATCTGCTCATCGTGTTCCAGACTGCGCACCAGGGCGTCGGATACGACCGGGGACGGGGTGTCGACCACCGCTGGCTGCTCCGATACGCCGATCCCCGGCACTTCCTCGGGCGGATTGAGCTGCAGGCGGAGCCGCAGCGCTCCTTGAAGCAGATGGCGCTGGCGGCGCCCCGGATGGCCCTATTCGCCGCGCGCGAGCCTTCCTTCCCGACGGCCGTGCAGATATCCTCCCCGCAGAACGGGGTGGACCCGATCCGGTACGACCCGAAGGAGATAATGTCGCAGGCCATCGATAAGCGTTCCGGTATAGACTTCGCCGATGAGGCGGGGAAGTCGCTGTTCATGTACCGCTTCGTCAAGCAGCACTGGTTCGGCGTCATGTGGGCGCACTGCGCCACCCGCGACGGCGGCCTGCGCCGGGCGGTCATGAGCTGGTCTGGCAATCACAGCAACCAGGGTCGCGCGCCGAAAGCCGTCTATGACCTGGTTCAAGCGCGATACCCCGCCGCGCCGTTCGGTCCCGCCCTCTACTACTCGGTCTCCGTTGAAAAGTCGCTGGAGAAGGAGCAAAAGTACTGGCGCTTTGACTGGGATATCGAAAAGTTCGCTGCCCAGGGATTCGTCCCTGTCTACGCCGTGAGCGACACGGCCATCGACCGCCTGAAATTCGCGCCGACAGCGTTTATCTCGGATGAGATCGACCGTATTTCTCCCGAAGAGCGCAAAAAGGTGGAAGCTATCGCGCCGCTCTACGATCACAATGTCGGCATCGACAAAATACCACTGCCAGTGCGGGTCCAGGGCGCCACCGGCTTCGCATTCGTGGACCAGAACAAAAAGACGGTCATTGTAGCGGCTCGCCCGATGTCACAGTGGAAGGACCGGATACGCGGTGAGGTGACGGTCGAGTTCTCCGGCATCAAAGACGGCGTCTATCGTGCCAGGGATCTCATCGACTATGACAAAGAGTTCACCATCACGGTAAAGGGCGGCAAAGGCGCGTTCTCCTTCCCGCTTGAGAGAAGTGGGGACTGCCGCGTCTTCGAAAGCGATATACCCACACCAAACCGGTACACAGGTGTCGTGGAACCCATTTGAAAGGATACTCCATGTTCTCTATTCCAGGACAACTGTCCCTGGTTTCCGCTCTCGTTTTAGTGATTTCGCGCTCCGCCGGCGCCGCGCCGGCGGAGCTCTGAGGCAGGACGTTGTCCTGCAAGAGCACCTGCGGATCTATGACTTCCCGGAGGAGCTGATCCAGTACCACATCTCCCCACCTGTCGGGACTGTGCAAGCGCGGCATCTGAAGCTGCAGCGTGAAGGCGAGACAGAACCGCTCCCCTACCAGCTCTCGGATCTGGAGGAGAAGAACGGGTTTCTAACCCGGGCGACCCTCCACTTCCGCACCGACCTGCCCGCGGGCGGGGCGCGCCGCTTTCGCCTCGTTCATGACCCTGCCTATACATCACACTTTGAAAAGCGCATCACCGTCAGGAAATCCGAGAACAATACCGCCGAGATAGTCGCCAATCGGCAGCGGATGCGGGTGCCGCTCGGTGCGATCCGCTACGCGGACGGAATGCCCCTTTCCCGCGTCCCCGCGCCCCTGCTTGCCGTCGCCCGCGCGGGCAGCGGCTGGATCGGCAAAGGTTCCTTCGAGGCGCCGGAAAACCTGCGCGTCCAGTCCGTGCGGGCGGAGGTCGTCGAAGACGGACCGCTGTTCCTGCGCCACCGCACGACGTATGAGCTGACCGGCGGCAGGCGGTACGAGGTTCTGCTGACCCTGCGGCATGACGAATCCTACATCACCGTGGATGAGAGCCTGAAAGGGTTCGCGCCCGAGGACGCGGCCTGGTTCCGCTTCTCCTACGGCAGCGGCCTGGACCCGGACGGCCGCCTGGTAATGAGTAACGGCGGCTATAACCGCGACCCGCGCGGAAGCTTCTCCGGCCACTACGACCGGAACCTGGCCGCCGCCGGCGAGCTACCGTATGAGCTGGGCCTGTATACGCCCAATTCGCTGGGCGTAATGCGCGCCACCGCCTTCTGGCGCGAGGCCGGCGAGGATGCGCTCCTCTTCAGCCTGCATCGCCTGCCGGAATGGAAGACACACACACGGCACGTCTGGTCGGCCAAAGGCGAGCCGGCGCACCTCCACTTCTACCAGAAAGACGGCGACAAGTTCCTGCGCACGGCGCTTCTGGGAGAGAGCAAGCACTGGGCGCTGTCGGTGATCCCGCGCAGCGATCTGGTCGTCGCGCCAGCCTTCGCGGGCAAGGACGGGCCGCGCTGGCCGGTGAACCGGCAGATGACGGGCCTGGAGCAGATTAAGAGCGAGGACATGGGGGCCGGCCCGGAAGTGCGCCTGTGGCAGAAGCTTACCGACTTTAGCCTAGACCACTACAAGGACATCCGCCTGGTCTGGGACGAAGACATCAACGTCAAGATGCAGATCGCCGGGCAGGATCCGGCGGAGACGGCCCCCGTTACGTATGAGCAGTGGCTCGGGAAGTATCTGGGGCCGTTCCGGCTCCTGGTGGACGTTTTCTGGGACTATTCCGGCGGTCTTGGCGGAAACCACTTTGGCTGGGTTCAGGAGTACAGTCTGCCCACCTACGCCAACAGCCGGGCGAACTGGACGCCGGAGCAGCGCCAGCATGCGCGCGCCCTGATGGTCTTCCTCACCTATCTTCAGGACCAGGACAGCGTCATGCCGCACCGGTCCATGATGTCGGGGCATCCGAACTTCGTCGGCGCGATGAAGCAGGTCTACGGCATCGCCGCCGCCGCCTTTCCCGACCATCCGGAAGCGAAGCGCTGGCGTGACGAGTACCTGCGGTTCTGGGACGAGTATTTGAAGGTCTATGTCCGTCCGGCCAGTCCGGAGGTAAACGCGCTCGCCGGACGCTGGATGGAGAACGTCACCTGCTATAACTTTGCAAGCATGGAGTCGGCCAACGCCGCCGCCCACGGCCTGACGCAGTTCGATGGAACCGATATCTTCGCCCATCCGGTCGCGCGGGAGTGGCTCAACTGGAACATGCAGGTCCTGGTTCCCTTCTATGAGGGAACGGCGCGTATCGCGCCGCCGCAGGGGGCGCATGCGCGCACCTTCGAGGTCGAGCCGGGAGGCCGCTGGCACAACCGGATACTGGGCGTGGCCCGGCGCTCCGCCGCCAAAGGCTCCGATGTGGCCAAAAGCCTGCTCTGGTGCCTGACCGAGAGCAGCGTCGGCGGTCCGGAAGGTGTCAAACCGAAGCTGGAGTCGAGCCTCTTCACCGACTACGGCGCGATCTTGCGCTACGACTTCGGTGGCCCGAACGAAGCGTATCTCAACATCCAGCAGCTATTCGGACGCGGCTACCGCTGGAGCGCCGACGCCAACGGCAGCCTGTTCTACGCCGCCAAAAGCAACCGCTGGAGCTGGAACGCGATGGAGACGAGCGGCGATAATTTCGACCTCGACCGGCTGCCGCTCTTCAATCAGAACGGCAAGTCTCTGGGGCCGTCGCCGATTACGGGTATCCTCTACGACTTCGGCGGCGCGCAGTACTACCGCGCCGAGGGCGTCAACCCGGATCATCCGGCCCGCGCCGTGATGATGATCCGCGACGATTTTATCGCGGTCAATGATCAGGTTGCGCCCGGGAAAAGC
>JAUJNC010000231.1 GCA_030446525.1 Armatimonadaceae bacterium | reverse complement strand
CGCCGCGAAGCGCAAGCGGGTGCCGCAATAGAGACAGACGCTGATGTCGCCGGGGGACGGCCGGGCTACCGCCCGGCGCGGGCGTGTGCGCATCAAGCACCTTGCCCCAGGTGGGGCACAGGGCGGTCCTGTGTCCCGATCCCGCCGGTACGCTTCGTACTCCTCGCGCGTCATCATCCGGGTCGCGCCGTAGACACGCACCGGGATATTCCTGTCGGGGCTGGCCTCTTCCGGGCGCCCGTCGTGGTCCTTGGGGACGGGGCGCAGGGCGACGTATTCGCCCCTCCATCGCTCCAGGGCTCCGAGCAGCCGCAACACGCTGTTGAAGCGGGCGCCCGCTACCGTCTCAATTCGCTCCTTGATCCGAAGCAGCAGCTCGGTCCAGGGTTCGGGAGTGACCGTCAGGCCCGAATAGGTATAGCTCTTGCCGGCGTCGCCGTACCAGGCGATCAGGCGCGGCTGTGCCACCGCTTTGCCGAAGAGCCGGATGGACTCCTGTTTCCAGTGAATGCCCTCACGCAGCTGCACAAAGAAGGCATCGCTCTGCTTCTGGTCGAAGAAGACAGGATAAAGAACAATGTCGGCATCGGGCAGGTCCAGGGGCCGGAACGGAAGATCGCTGGTCATGAACCAAGTATACTCACATTCCGTCCCCGGTTCCTTCCCTGTCGTTTAGGAACACCGGCGTACTCGCTTCGATCTTCGACCCTTTGACCCCTCGACCCGGTGCTCCGTAAACGGATGGGAGACAAAGAAGATAATGATCCTGAACGTGATTGGCTGTGGGAACGTGGGCACAACGCTCTGTCGCCTCTGGCATCAGAGCGGCACGTTTATCCTCGGGTCTGTCCTGAACCGCTCGATGGAGAGCGCCCGAAGCGCGGCAGAGTTCATCGGCGCCGGAACACTGACAGAGAGCTATGCGCAGATGATGCCGGCGGAGATCTACCTGGTCGGCACCCCAGATGACGGCATCGAGGACGCCTGCGCCATGCTTGTCGCCGCCGGCGTTCTGCGGCCGGGCGATATTGTCTTTCATTGCAGCGGTTCCCTGCCCTCCTCCGTCCTGTCCCCCGCCCGATCCGCAGGCGCGCATCTGGCGAGCGTGCATCCCATTCACAGCTTCGCTGATCCGGTCCGGTCGGTGGAACGCTTTGCGGGCACGTTCTGCGCCCTGGAGGGAGATCCCGAGGCGCTTGGGGTTTTGAGGCAGGCGTTCTCGGGCATCGGGGCCGAGGTCTTCGAGATCGATGGCCGGCAGAAGCGGATCTACCATGCGGCCACGGTGATCGCCTGCAACTATCTGGTGGCGCTGCTGGAAGTGAGCCTGCGCTGCCTGGAGCAGTCGGGCATAGTGCGGGAGCAGGCGCTTTCGCTCCTGCAGCCGATCGTGACGGCTACCGTCGATAATGTCTTTGCTCTGGACACGGTGCGCGCGCTGACAGGACCGATTGCCCGGGGAGACCATCAAGTGGTGGCGCGCCAGTGGGCAGCCCTGCAGGAGTGGGATCCGAGTATAGCCGCGCTGTATGGGCAGCTTGGTCGCGTTGCGGTCAGCCTGTCGGGGCAGCAGGGCAGCGCAAGCGCCGAGGCGCTCCGACGCATCCAGGACCTCTTCGATGAGCATTCTGGGCAAAGTAATACGGCGGCAGCAGGAGCAGGGCATCCGCTGAGTCCCGTGAGCGCTCGATCAACTGCAGCGTCTGGCGCGTAGAGCCGGTCGTGCCGCCTACGACGGCGTGCTCCGAGGCGTGCTGCGCAGTGTATGGCGTTGTCATACCGATAGTATACGCCGCCGCGGAGCCTATGAACGAAAAGAAGCCTTTCCGGGATGGGGCATGGATTCGAACATTCCAGCCGCGGTTGCAGACGCAGCCGGGCAGGGCAGCGCTGCCTACTTCTGCTTGGCGGCCGGCTGGCGGAACGCCCGTTCCACCATATCGTTCGGGTCCGTGGACACCCGTCCATCGCGCCAGAGCCAGCGCATCATCTCCGGCAGGATCGCCCCGCCGAATTTCTGCCCGTGCAGATTCATGCCCCACGAGTAGTTCACGTCATAGCCCTTCTGACTCAGAGCCTTCATCAGACGCACATTCTGAAAGAACCAGTCGCGCGTCTGGTCGTAAACACCGTTGCGGAAACCACGATTATCGTTGCGCCCGTCGCACAAAAAGACGCGGATCGGCTTCTTATCACTCGCCAGCACGCGTTCGGGATAGACATGCCCGCCCCGCAGGTTCACGAAGCTGCCCACGTTGCTAAGCACCTTGCGGAAATGGTTGGGGCGCTCCCAGGCCACCGTGAAAGCCGCTATTGCGCCCGAACTCGATCCGCCGATGCCATGCTGCTCGGGGTCCTTGGAGATGTTGTACTCCTTGTATAGCACGGGCATCAACTCTTCGGTAATCACCCGCGCGTACTTATCGTCGAGCGTGTTGTATTCGGTGGGGCGGTTGGTGGTAGAGTCTCCCCAGTTCTGCGGCGTGGGTTCGGGCTGCTCGGGGGTGCGCCCGGGATTGATGAACACGCCGATCATCACCGGAATCTCGCGCCGGTAGATGAGGTTATCCATCACGTTCTGTGCCCGCATATCCCCGTTTTCGTCTTTGAAGGCCTGCCCATCCTGATACACCATCAGCGCAGCCGGAGCGGCGGGGTCATACTGTGCCGGCACGTACACCCAGTACGTATGCTGCGTGCCCGGATAGACCGTGCTCGGCAGCGTGTAGGGCCCGCGGATCTCGCCCTTGGGGACGCCTTCCTGCGGCAGCGAGTCGGGTCCGAGCCGGTATTGCGAGTTCGGGTTCGGCCCCGGCGGCATTGGCTGCCGAGCACCGCCGCGCCGCCCGTGCTGGCTTGGGCCCGGCTGTCCCGCAGCCGGCTCTGTGCCGGAGCCGGTTGCGGCGCGGGACCCTGCGCCGCAACCGGCGCGAGAGTTATCGCCGCCGCTGCGGCACACGCGAAACGGATGGCGTATGTTGCCGTTGTTCTCATTTTTGCTATCCCTTCTTTGATGACCCGCGCCATTTCCACGTTGTGCGCCGCGCCCCGGTCAGCGTTTGGGGTCGTTCATGGCGTCGTTCGTGGACTTGGAGCCGTGCCTGTCGAACCACTCGCGCACCCGGCGGAGCACCTCCTGCCGGCGGGTGCGGTCGATGCCGTGCCCGTCCCCCTCGAAGACGTGGCGCTCGCTGGGTACACCGCTGGCGTCCAGCGCCGCCTTGAGCGAGGCGGACTGCTCAGGGCGCACCGCCGGGTCGGCGCCGCCGTGCAGGATCAGGAACGGCGCCCGGATCTTGCGCGCCGCCTCCGCCGCCGGCGCCGGGTAGCCGGCGCGCGCCGAGACGCCGCTGCCGGTGACCGCAGCGGCGCGCAGCAGGCCGGGCTCGGCCGCGGTGAGGCCGATGGTGACGAACCCGCCCATGCTGTGGCCGTAGGCCAAGAGCCGGGAGCCGTCCACCTCCGGCAGGCCGCGCAGGATGTCGATGCAGGCGCGGGCGCGGCGCAGGTTCTCCGCGCTCGCGCCGTAGTCGGAGGGACTGCCCGGAGGCCGGCGGCCCGGGCTACCTGCAGCGGCTCCCGCACCGGGCGGGCGGGCGGCGCCCGGAGCGCTGGCTCCATCGGGAGCGCGGGCTCCATCGGTAGTGCCCGCGCCGGCACGTGCCGCGCGACGCACTCCCGTGCGGCGCACCGCAAGTTCGCGGGAGCTGTGGGTGTAGTCGGGCGCGATGCAGACGTAGCCCCACCTCACCATCTCGCGCGCCTTGTCCCTGCCGAAGCTCTCGGCGCTGCCGCCCATGCCGTGGCTGATCAGGATGGCGGGGAACGGCCCCCTTCCCCCCGGCTTGAGCAGGATGCCGCTCACCGCGACGTCGCCGTCACGGTAGGTCCAACGTTCACCGTCCAGTCGAAAGCCCGCGGGCACGCTGGCGTCCGGTTCAGCAGGGCCGCCGGCCTGGACCCGGTTACCCCCCGGAGGGAGCAGGGTGGCTGGCGACGCCGCGCCAGCCGGGGCGGGAGGGGGAGCCCCACCGGGAGCGGGGGGTCTCCCGGACGCGGCCTCGTACTCCTGGCGGGTGAGCAGGCCGTCGCCGTCGCGGTCCAGCCGCTCGAAGAGTTGCGGCGGCCCCCGGAACTCCGTCCGGCTCAGCCTTGCGTCCCGGTCCGCGTCGCCACGGGCGAGGACGTCCTCCCAGGAGGGGAGGCGCCGCCGCACCTCGGGCGCACCCGCGCCGCTCGCGCCGCCCGCGTCGCTTTCGGTGACGCGGGCCTCGGGCTGCTCGGATGCAGGTGCGGCGGGCGCTGCGGTTTTCCCCTTCAGGGCGCGGTCGAAGAACGCGCCCACCATCTGCGTGATCTCCGGCGAGGAGAAGCCGGGGCCGCCGTGCCCCGCACCGCGCAGGGTGTGGAGCCGGACGCGGACGCCGGCCTTCTTCAGCGCGTCGAAGAGCGCCCGGCTCTGGTCCAGAGGCACCACGGGGTCCCTGTCGCCGTGGACGATGAGGAATGGCGGGTCGCCCTGGTCGATGTAAGTGATGGGGCTGGCGCGCACGGCTTTGTCCCGGTTCTCCAGCACCGGCCCGCCCAGGAGCCTGCCCTCCGCCGCGTCGGCACGGGCATGGCGCTCGTAGCCGGGCGTCTGCGCCATGCGCACCAGGTCGGTCGGGCCGTAGAAGTCGCACACCGCTTGGACGCGGCTCGCCGCGCCGGAGACGGCGCCTTTGCCTGATCTGTCGAACTCCTCCGCCCCACCGCTGGCCCCCAGCAGCGCGACGAGGTGCCCCCCGGCCGAACTGCCCCAGGCGCCGATGCGGCCCGGGTCGAGGTTGTACTCCTTGGCGTGGGCGCGCAGCCAGCGGACGGCGGCCTTGACGTCCTGGATCTGCGCGGGGAAGGGGGCGTCGCCGCTGAGGCGGTAGCCGACGCTAGCCACGGCGTAGCCGCGCTCCACGAAGCCTTGCCGCAACGGGAGGCACTGCCCCTTGTCGCCGGCCTGCCAGCCGCCGCCGTGCACCCAGATGATGAGGGGCAGCGGTGTGGCGCCGGAGCCGGTGCCGGCGGCCTCCTCCACCCGGTCGGGCAGGTACAAGTCCAGCTTCTGGCGCGCATGGCCTTCTTCTGCGTAGGCGAGGTCACGATGCGCCTTCACGCGGCCCGGGGGCGCCCCGGCGGCAGCCGGTCTTTCGTCGGCCGAGCCGCCCACCGCGGGCCGCTGCTGGGCCCCGCTGGCAGGAACGGCTCCTCCCGCGGCAACGGCCAGAACTATCCCGGCCAGCGCGGCCGGCGTCACGGCAGAACGCCCCATCGTCATTGCCTCCCTGTGCCAGTCCGTCCGAGTTCTGGTTCGGAGACGGAGCGGGCGGGCGAAAGTTCAGAAGGCCGCAGAAGGAGTGCTGCGGGGCATATCCTGCGTCTGGGAAGGTATCGTCAAGTTACCGAACCATGCAAGAACCTACCAAGAGCCACAGCTTCTCGCCACGCGATCCCCGCTTCTCCCGCTTCCCTGCTTACTTTACGAGCTTTACGAGAAGCGGCGAATTGGTGAAGCAAGCCCGGTGTGATCCGGCCTTCGCGCCAAGTATCGGCGGACAAAAAAGCGCCGCGCCGGGGTCCGGGGTGTATGCCCCGCGCCGGGCGGTGACCCACCGGGGGGGGCCCCGAACCCGCGAAAGCCCCCCCGGGGGGGGGGGGGGCCCCCCCGGGGGGTGGGGCGCCCCGGGAGCGGGCCCCACACAGCGTGGGTGGGCGACGCGCCGGGCGGGGGGGGGCCGGGCGTTTTCCCCA
>JAUJNC010000230.1 GCA_030446525.1 Armatimonadaceae bacterium | reverse complement strand
GAGGCGGGCAGGTCAGGGTTGTGCCTTGACCTGCCCGCCTTTTTTGTCGGCGGTGGGGTACATGTGGCGGCGCAGCAACGGTATGGCGGCTTGGACGGCTTTGCCGCGATGTGACAGCGTGTTCTTCTCGCCGGACGAGATCTCGGAGGCCGTGCGGGAGCCGTCCGGTAAGAGAAAAATGGGGTCGTAACCGAAGCCACCAGTGCCCCGTGGGGCGTGGGCGATACGGCCTTCGAAGGCGCCCTCCGCCTCGCCGATGATCGTGCCGTCAGGAGCGGCGAAGGCGAGGACGCAGACGTAGCAGGCCGTGCGCTGCGCATCGGGGATGTCCGCCATCTCGCGCAAGGTTTTCGCGATCCACTCCGCGGCGCCGGAACCCGGGCCGGCCCAGCGCGCCGAGTGGACGCCCGGCCGGCCACCAAGCGCGTCGATGCAGATGCCGGAATCGTCCGCTAAGGCAAAGTGGCCTGTGACCCGTGCGGCGGAAACGGCCTTGATGCGCGCGTTCTCGGCGAAGGTGCCACCTGTCTCCTCCGGCTCCGGAGCGTCCGGGAAGGCGTCCATGCCGACGATGTCGAGGTCCAGCCCGGTGAGCAGGGCGCGCATCTCATCGACCTTGTGCCGGTTGCGTGTGGCAAGAACGAGGACGGGACGGCTCACAACAGGTCTGCGATCGCCTCGCGCTGCTTGGTGAGGAGCACATCGATCCCGATCTGGGCGACGTCGAGCAGGCGATTGAGGCGGGCGCGGTCGTAGGGAACGCCCTCGGCGGTGCCCTGCACCTCGATGTACTTGCCCCCCCCGGTCGTGACCACGTTCATGTCGACGGCGGCGCGCGAATCCTCCTCGTAGCACAGGTCCAGCATCTCCGCCCCGTCCATCAGGCCGACCGAAACGGCGGCCACAGCGTCGGTGAGCGGGTTGCGCTTGAGCTGATTCGCCGCGCGCAGTCGGGCCAGCGCCTCGGCCAGCGCGACATACGCCCCCGTGATCGAGGCGCAGCGCGTGCCACCGTCCGCGCCGATCACGTCGCAGTCCAGCATCAGAGTGCGCTCGCCCAGGGCTTTCATGTCCATCACGGCGCGCAGGCTGCGCCCGACCAGTCGCTGTATCTCCATGGTGCGACCGGCAGGCTTCAAGCTCTCGCGCTGGTTCCGCTCTCGGCCCGAGCGCGGGATCATGGCGTACTCCGCGGTCACCCAGCCGGTGCCCGACCCTTTCAGGAAAGGCGGGACACGGTCTTCCACGGTGGCGGTGCAGATCACCTTCGTGTCGCCCATCGTGATCAAACAGGAGCCGTCGGCAAACTTCATGAAGCCACGCTCCAGCCGTACCGGGCGCAGGTCGAGATTTCCCCGCCCGTCAACGCGTTTCCCTGCCATCCTCCACTAACTTCCCTTCTTGCCAGATCAGCCGGCGCGCGCTTGCGGCCACGTCGTTGCCCAGGAACGCGTGGGCGCCCGTGGCGAAGGCGGCCGGATCACCCGTCGCGTAAAACGTGTGCGGCGGAGCGGCCTCTCCCCGCTCCGCCGTCAGACCCTGCGCGGCCAGCAAGCACGACAGCTCGCGCACCGTTTCGCCTGCCGGGTCTACGAACACCACCCCCGGCCCCGCTGCCTTCGCCAGCACCGGCAGCAGGAACGGGTAGTGCGTGCAGCCCAGGATCACGACCCGGGCGTGATGCGGCGCCCGTGCGGATTCGAGATACTCGCGCGCACACTCCTCCGCCTCCGCTGTTTCCGTGCGGTCCGCCTCCACCAGCGGCACGAAACGGGGGCAAGCCACCGACGTGACGGGCGTTCCCGGACTCTCCGCCTCGAGCGCGCGAGCGTAGGCCCCGGATCGGGCCGTCCCTTCGGTCGTCAGGACGGCCACGGGACCGCCCCCCGCCATCTGCGCCGCCGCCCGGGCGCCGGGCAGGATGACGCCGAGCACGGGCATCGAGGGAAAAAGCTTCTGGACCGCATCGCGCGCCACGGCGGACGAGATGTTGCAGGCCATGACCACGGCCTTGCAGCCGGCCTCTTCGATAAGAAAACGGGAGATGCCGACGGCGAACCCCTGTACCTCGTCGAGCGGCCGGCCGCCGTAGGGCACATGGGCCGTGTCGCCGACATAAACCACGCGCTCGCAGGGCAGTTGACGCAACACCTCGCGCACGACAGTAAGACCGCCCAGGCCGGAATCGAAGACGCCGATGGGGGCGTTCCGCCGCTGTGCCGGCGCTCCCGTCACCGCACGCCGCCCTGCCGGTGGTCGTCCTGCGCCGTCTGCGACGCCTCGCCCTTGAGCACCGGGACGTCGTCGGTGGACAGCGGCTCCGTCAGCTCGAAATGCCCGCCCAGGGACTCGATCGGCTTGCCTTCCATGGTGATCTGGACACGCTTGACACCGGGGAACTGCCTCAACGTCGCCAGCACCGCGTGAATCGCCAGCGCCTCTTCCGAATCACCCCCAATAAAGTTTCCCTTGAAGGCGTCATTGAAGTCCACGCGGGCTATGTCGTTGGTGAGCTTGACGGAGCGGGCCTGGGTGCGGGGCGGAAGCGGCGAGTCTTTCTGCTGCGCCATCGCGTTCAGCGCCGCGGCCATGGGCTCCTCGCCCCGAGGAATCTGCACCTCGAGGCGGACGAGATGTGGCAGCTCCTGATCGTTGCCCGGATCAACGCGGTAGATGACCACGGACGTCTCAGACCTGTCCGCCGGCTTTTGCGGACGGGTGGAGGGTGAATCCTGCCCACCGGGCGTCACTCCCGGCGGCGGATCTGGCGGCCCACCCGGCCGCCTGTCCTGGTAGAGAAACACGCCTGCCGCCAGTGCAACCAGGGCGATGCCGGCAAGCGCAAATGCCTTCTTCTTCACGACATCCTCGTTACTTTATAGATCGACATTAATGAGATGCGGCAGCCATGGGCAGCTCACCCGGCGCTGCCGCGCTCTCCCCGACGCCGGGATCGAGCGATCCCGCCACCGGCGCGCCCGGGAACTGCGCGTCTTCGGCGCTGAGGCCTGGTTTGATGTCTTTGGTACTTTGGTCCGGGTTGCCCTCGATGTAGTCGCGCAGGCCGTCGACGACGGCCTGCGCGATGCGCCGCTGCATCGCGGGCTGCACCAGCCGCGCTTCGTCGCCGGGGTTGGTCATGTAGCCGCATTCGACCAGAACGCCCACCATGCGCGTATGACGCAGCACGGCGAAGCCGCTTTTGGGGGCGATGACCTGATCCGAGCGGACCCCTTTGGTGGAGATGCCGCCCATCGCGCCCAGCCGCTGGGCGATGCAGTGCGCCAGCGCGCGGCAGGAGGGCACCTGCTTGTGGTGGTAGACGGTGGAACCGTGGATCGAGCGGTTACGGCCGGCGGAGTCCGAATGGACCGAGATGAAGAAGTCGGCTCCGGCCCGGTTCGCGATGCGGGCACGCTCGGAAAGCGCGATGAACACGTCGTCCGACCGCGTCACAACGACGTTCGCCCCTGCGTCCCGGAGCTTGTCGCGCAGTGCCAGGCCGACGGCCAGGTTGACATTCTTTTCCCGGCGGCCCCCGACGCCGTACGCGCCCGGGTCCGAGCCGCCGTGGCCGGGATCCACTACGATGAGCTTGCCGGCGAGCTTGCCGCCCGCGCCGCGCGGCAGGGAAAGGTCGATCACCAGACCGGCGGGCCGAGTCCCCGGCGAGATCGAATAGGCGACCACCCGGTTCAGGTCCACGATGACGCGCGCGGTGTTCTCACCCGCGGCAACCACCTGCACGGCATGCACGAGCGGGTGCTTGATGTCGTCCAGCGCCTTTTCCGCGTCCGGGTCTAGCCGGGCGTTCGGCATCTCCAGGATCAGCTGGCCCGGGACGAGCGTCGAACGCACCTGCGGGGCGCGGCCGGCGCTGACCAGGATCTGCGCCTGTTTGTCGCTGACGGGGCGGAAGCTGATGGCGCTCACCACGGTGGGGCTGAATGCCGGGGGGGCGGGCGGCTTCGGGGCGGGCGTCACGGCGGGCGCCGGGTCCGGGGGGATCTTGATGACGATCGGGGCGCGCGGGGCGGCCGACGTGGGGACCGGGTTCAAGATCAGCAGGGTGGACGGCTGCTGGCTGGCGGGCGCGAGGGCCGACGGCTCCTTCAGGTCGAGCACGATGCGCGCGGTGTCCTCTTTAAACTGCCCCGTGCGCGCAACGATGCCGGACTCGAACAGGGGCACCTTGCGCGGCAGCTTCCCGATCTCGGCGCCGGCCACGTCCACGATGATCTGCGCCGGATCCTTGCGATTCACGACGGTGGCCGTGACGGGCAGCGTCGCCTTGATGCGCAGCTGACCGCCCAGCATCTCCACCGAGGTGAGCGTCGCGCGGATGTGGACGGTGTTCGTGGAAGGCTGCCATTCGCATTTGCCGCCCAACGCTTCCATCACCTCGATGACGGGGACGAAGACGCGACCGTTGGGCGCTTTGCGCGCGCGCACGGTCGTGGATTTCCCCTCCGGGCCGGTGAGGGACGCCGTTTGCGCCCTGCCATCCACTATGCAGGAGACGCCGAGCGACGTCAGGGACTCGGGGGCCGCGCAAAGCGCGTTATCCGAAGGGTCACGGTAGGGGGTGAGGGCGGAGTCGGGCACAGGGAGCGGGCGGCCGGCGAAGAAGATGCGTGGCACGCCGGGGATGACGGGGGCGACGGCCACCCCGCCGCGTGCGGCGGGGAGGGGGCCAGCGACGGCCGGTGACACGAGCGCCGCGGCGGCGGCAAACAGCACGAGATGAATGAAGCGCATGCGTTCCTTGTGTCCTTTCCGCAAGATGGTCAACCCACCCTGGTCGGTTCTGCGGCGGCGGATTTGCGTATATGCCGAAGCGCCCCGTCGTCCTCATTGGGAAGACGACGCGGGCGCTTTGTACGATGCGATGCGCGGTAACAGCGAAAGGTATAAATCTGGTGGAGGCGGGGAGACTCGAACTCCCGTCCGAAGCCAGGAAAGAACAAGCGTCTACGAGCATAGCCTACGTTTTAAATGTCCCGCTTCCGACGCCCATAGACAGGCTTCACGAAGCGGTAATCGGGTTGTGTTTCCCCCGGCGCCACCCGCGTCACGCCGATAGGTAGCGGATGTAGGTTATGCCGGATCCGGTCCACTCCGCCAGGGCCGGTCCGACACGCAGACTAACTTAAGTTAAGTTAGGCCGCAAGCGCGGCAGTCCGCGCGGTTGCGAAGTTGTTGTTCGCGTTTGTTTTTTTGCCGCTTTTTACGAGGCCAGCGGCGCCTCGGCTCGCAACTTGTCCCGTCTGTGCCCCGTCAACTCCAATCGCCCCCAGGACACCGGCCAAACAACCGATAGTTATTATCGGTGCTTGACACGTCCCGCATTATACCACGCTGAAATTGTATTTTCCATATCTTCCCGGTTGTAATAGCGATCTCCCGCCAAACCATAATCGTATGCGGCACCAGGCGGAGCAGGGGAAATGGCCCTTGCCGCCCAAACTACTGCCGAAAATCCATTTTGGGAGATCGTAATGCTTCGACGAAATTTCGCTCGTATCGGTTCACTGCTGCTGCTGATGGGATTTGCCGCGCCCTTTGCCGGGGCGCAGACGACGCCCGATTCACCGACAACCGCTGCCCCCACGGCGCAGACTAAACAACCCCGCTCCTCCACGAAGACGATCAACGGCACCATCACGGCCATCGACCCGGCGGCGAAAACACTGCGTCTGACGCCCCAGGAAGGGGGCGATCCCATTGTCGTTCTTCTGCGCGAAGACTCGAAATTTACCAAAAAGAGCAAAGCCGCCCAGGCATCCGATTTCGCTGTGAACGATAA
>JAUJNC010000229.1 GCA_030446525.1 Armatimonadaceae bacterium | reverse complement strand
GCCGTACTCCGTCACCATGGAGCGCGCCATGTCGGTCGCGCGGTCCAGGTCGTTGGACGCCCCGGTCGTCGACTCGATGTAGACGAGCTGCTCCGCGACGCGCCCGCCCAGGAGCGAGGCGATGTTGTCCAGGAACTCCTGGCGCGTGGTCAGGTACTTGTCTTCGACCGGCAGGCCCATGGTGTAGCCCAGCGCCATGCCGCGCGGCAGGATCGACACCTTGTGCACCGGGTTGGCCAGCGGCAGGAGCTCCTGCACCAGGGCGTGGCCCAGCTCGTGATAGGCGATGACTTCCTTCTCCTTCTCGTTCAGGACGCGGCTTTTGCGCTCCGGCCCCGCGATGACGCGGTCGACCGAGTCGTTGAAGTCCACCATCTCGATGCGCGTCTTCTCGCGCCGGGCGGCCAGCAGCGCCGCCTCGTTGACCAGGTTCGCCAGGTCCGCGCCGGAGAAGCCGGGCGTGCGCCGGGCCAGGTTCTCGATGTTGACGTCCTCGGACATCGGCTTGCCGCGCGTGTGCACGTGCAGGATCGCCTTGCGCCCCAGGAAGTCCGGCGTATCCACCACGACGCGCCGGTCGAAGCGGCCCGGGCGGAGCAGGGCCGGGTCCAGGACGTCGGGCCGGTTCGTGGCCGCGATCAGGATCACGCCCGCGTTGGGGTCGAAGCCGTCCATCTCGACCAGGAGCTGGTTCAGCGTCTGCTCGCGCTCGTCGTGGCCGCCGCCCCAGCCGGCGCCGCGCTGCCGCCCCACGGCGTCGATCTCGTCGATGAAGATGAGCGCCGGGCGGTTGGTCTTGGCCGTCTCGAACAGGTCGCGCACGCGGCTGGCGCCCACGCCCACGAACATCTCGACGAAGTCCGAGCCGGAGATGTGGAAGAACGGCACCCCCGCCTCGCCGGCGATGGCGCGGGCGAGCAGCGTCTTGCCGGAGCCCGGAGGGCCCAGCAGGAGCACCCCCTTGGGGATCTTCGCGCCCAGCGCCTGGAACTTCTTGGCGTTCTTGAGGAACTCGACGATCTCGCCCAGCTCCTGCTTGGCCTCGTCCACGCCGGCCACGTCGTCGAACGTCACCTTGGGCACGTTGTCCGTAAGCCGCTTGGCGCGCGAGCGGCCGAAGTTGAGTGCCTGGTTGCCGCCCGCCTGCGCCTGCCGCAGGAAGAACATCCAGAACAGGACGATCAGCGCGAGGGGTAGCAGGACGGTGAGCAGGATGCTCATCACGTATTCGGAGACCGGCTGCTTGGCGATGTCGAAGGCCACGCCCTGCTGCTCGAGCATCTGCATCAGGCGGTCACGCGCCTGCTGCTCGTTGGGCAGCTGCACCGTGAACCGCGTCTCGCCGTTGGCGCCCCCGTCCCCGGCCGTGTATTCGCCTTCAAAGGTGTCCTTCTCGAAGGTGCCCCGGGCGATGGACGTGGGGTCTTTTTTCACTGTCTCGACGAACTGGCTGTAGGTAACCCGTGTGGGGCCCTCTCCCAGGGAGAAGCGTCCGGGGAAGGTGGACTTGATGAGAAAAAGAACCAGAAAGACCACTCCCAGGGTTATCAAGGGTCGTACGTAGCGGTTCAAAAGGAAGCCTCCTCAAGGCGCTGGTGCTCGCATGCCGGATACAGGTGCCACGAAGGAAAGCCCGGCACGCGCGAGCGGGCGGCGGTGCCAAACCGGCGCGTATGGGCTCATTATACCATAGCGCCCCCCGCGCCCGGAGCCCACGTCGTGGACGGGACTTTCTATCCACTGGTTAAGACGCTGCCTGCCGCGGGGTGGTTCCCAAAACGCGGGGCAGGCCGAGTGGCCCGCCCCTTGGCTGCGCCCCGCATCACGGTGTGTCTAATCCTCGGTTAAATACGGGGCGATCTCCAGGTTTGTTGCAAAGAAAGCGCCTTGCCAAAGGTCCGGCAGGGATGATACACTCTGGCCGGATGGACGACAAGGATGCGCTGATAGCCGGTCTGCTGCCGGCGGGCGAGGTGCGCGCGGGCGAGCCCATGGCGCGGCACACGACGCTGCGCGTCGGGGGGCCGGCGCGCTGGTTCTGGCCCGCCGCCGACGTCGATGCCCTCGCCGCCGCCCTGCCGCGCTTGTGGCAGGCGCGGATTCCGTACCTCCTGATCGGGCACGGCTCGAACCTGCTGATGAGCGACCGCGGCTTCGACGGCCTGGTGATCCGGAACCGCTGCAAGGGGATGCGCGTCGGGCCGCTCACCTACGCCGAATGCGGCGCCTCGTTCGGCGCGCTGTTTCTGACGACCGCGCGGGCGGGCCTGTCCGGCCTGGAATGGGCCATCGGCATCCCCGGGACGGTCGGCGGCGCGCTAGTCTCCAACGCCGGGGCCTACCGGGGCAACATCGGCCCGCTCGTGCGCCGGGTCCGCGCCTTCCACGACGGGAGCGTGGACACCTACGGCCCGGAGTGGATGGGGTTCTCCTACCGCGATTCGCGCCTGCGCCAGGAGATGCCGCCCCGGACCGTGGTGCTGGACGTGGACCTGGAGCTGGCGCCCGGCGGCGACCCGGAGGCGATCCTGGCGGCGGCCAAGCGGTTCCAGGCGGAGCGGCGCGCCAAGCAGCCCCTGGAGCCGTCCGCCGGGTCGTTCTTCAAGAACGTCAACGACCCCGCCCTCGCCGCCTCGCTCCCGGATCTGCCCCCGCCGCTGCGCGAGGCGGGCGTGGTGCCCGCGGGCTTCCTCAACATGAAGGCGGGCTGCCGGGGCTGGCGCGAGGGCGGCGCGGCCGTGTCCGAAAAGCACGCCAACTTCCTGGTGAACCTGGGCAGCGCGAGCGCCCGGGACTTCCGCCGCCTCGCGGACCGCGTCAAAACGCGGGTGCGCGAGCAGTTCGGCGTCACCCTGGAGGAGGAGGTGCTTTCCCTCGGCGACTGGTCCGAGGCCGAAAGCGCCACGGGCTGAAAAGCGGCGTGCCGGAAGGCGGGCGCGGCCCGCCGCGCCCTCGCTTTTTCAGCCGCCGAGGCGGACTTCGAGGACGGAGGCTTCCCGGGGCGGCGTCGCGGTGACGGTCTCGTGGTTGCCCTGCTGGGTCGCAAGGACGAACAGGCTGAGGATGCCGGTCCGCCGGAAGCGGGCGAGGTCGTAGGACGGCTCCCAGCTCCCCAGGTCTTCGCGCAGGATGTCTGTGGCCGTCCAGCCGCTGTAGTCTCCGTCCGAGCGATACAGCCGGATGCCGCCGCCGAGCTCCTCGTCGCGCGTGACGAGATACACGGCGCCGTCGCGGGCCACGGCGATCTCCGGGCGGCTGATCGGGATGCGCAGCGAGCCCCCGCCGGACAGGGAGAACGGCGTCTTGCGCCGGCTCACCGTGTTGCGCCTCCACCGCTTGCCGTCGTGCCACAGGTGCATGTACTGCGGCACGCCGTTCTCGTCGTTGTGGTAGTGCGCCAGGTGCGGGCGGCCCTGCCCGTCCACCGCGCTGCTGCACTGGTTGATCAGGTTCGATCCGGTGGGTACCGGGTCGGCGACCTCGGCGTTCTCGGGCGTGATCGGGGTGGGCTGCAGCGTGCCGTCGCTGCGGCGCCAGGTGCGCCCCCCGTCCGCCGAACAGGCGTAGCAGAGGTCGTGGTTGGTGCGCGCATCCCCGCTGTCGCGCCAGCACCAGGCCAGGTGCAGGTCCCCTTTGGGCCCGAAGGCGGGACGCCACCAGTAGGGGTTGCTGACGGCCTTCCCCGGCGTCACCCCGTCCACGAGGGGATGATGCAGCGCCTTCCAGGCTTTGGGCGCCGGGTCGTAACGGTTCAGACACAGGCGGCCGTTGCCCGAGGCGCCGTCCCGGTAGAAGAAGTAGAGCGCGCCGTCGGGCGCGGCGACGAACTGGGGGTAGGTCACGCGCCCTTCCGTCTTGCCGGTCATCGGCTGCTGCGGCCCGAACGCGGCGGCCTCTTCGGGGCGGGCGCTGACGCGGTAGCGCAGGGGGTGGCCGTGATGATCGTACGACAGATGCACGTAGCCGTCCGCGGAGACGCCCAGGACGGTCCCGTTGTGGGCGTCGCGCACGTTCCCGGAGGCCGGCGTCGTCGCCAGCTTCCACGGGCCGCCCCCGTCCGCGTCGCGCTTTCCGACGACGACCCGCCCTTCGCCGTCGTAATAGGTCACATACTGATGCTTGCCCGAGCTGGCGAGCGCGCTCACCCGGAAGATGGTCGTGTTGACCGAAGTGGCCGCGTAGGCCGTCCCGATCGGGATGCGGCGCGTGGCGGGAGCAGGCATGGCGTCCCCCTTTTTCATTCGGCTGCCGGCGGCTGCGTCCGCAGTGTGTAGAGCTTGAGCATCGACGGCGGCGGGAGCGGCCCCTCGCGCGGCCGGTCGCGGTTCGAGCCCAGGGTCTCCCAGCGCAGCACGTAGCGCACGCCCGGCTCGCCGGCCTTGCCCGCATCGCCCGCCCAGTTCACCTGCATGCCGGGGAACGCGGATTGGGCTTTGCTGATCTCCGGCGGGAACGCCGGTCTTTCCGTGCGCTTGCCCACGGGCCTGAGCGTCGTCTCGTCGAGGATCCAGGTCCCCGAGCCGTACTTGGCGTGCCGGTAGGCCTGCGTCAGCTTGCCGTCGGCCGTCACCTGCACCGGGCTGACGCGCACCTCGAACGGGATCGAGCCGCCGCCGCCGAAGTCCCAGCGGTAGTCCCAGTCGCTGGTCTGGTATGTTTTCCAGCCGCCGTCCTCGCGCCGCGCGTTGTAGATCTGCGTGTTGCCGTCCTTGTCGTACTTGTGATAGCTCACGACGGGGCGCTTGCTGGCGTCGAAGCCCACCTTCACGTTGCCGTTGATGACGCCGCCCTTTTGCGGCACCGGGTCCACGACGTCCCCCGCCCTCAGGGTGATCGGCAAGGGCAGCGGCGTGCCGTCGCTCTTCTCCCAATGGACGAGGTCCTTGCTGCGGGCGTAGGAGGGGTCGTGGTTGGTCGCCGCGTCGGGCGACTCGCGCCACACCCAGGCCATGTGGAAGTAGCCGTCGGGGCCGCGCCGGGGCAGCTCGAAGTAGGCGTTGCGCTCGCCCTCGCCGTCGGTCAGAGGCTTGTCGAGCAGCCGCTTCCAGGTGCGGCTCTTGTGGTCGTAGACGTTGTAGATCTGGTCGCCGTCGCCGCTGGAGCCGTCGCGGTAGGTGAAGAGCAGCTCGTTCCTGGGGCCGCGCAGGAAGACCGGGTACGTGGTGCGCGCTTCGTTCGCGCCCACCATGCTCTTCACCCGCTCGAAGGTGGCGATGTCGAGCGGCCTGGTGGTGCGGAAGTAGACGAGGGGGACGACGTGCATGTTGCCGGACAGGTGCAGAAAGCCGTCGTCGTCCGCGGTCATCGTGATGTAGTTGTGGCTGTCCCAGGCGACCGACTCGGGCAGCCGGACGAAGCGCCACGTCTCGTCGCCGAGCCGCCGCTGGCCGACGGTCATGCGGCGCTGGTCGTCATAGAAGGCGACGAACTGATGCTCGCCGTGCGTCAGCAGCGCGAAGCCGACCGGGTGCCCGGCCCAGACCGGCGAAACCTCCAGGACCTGGTCCACCTTCTCGGCCGGAGGTGCGGCGTCCGCCGCATCGGCGGACGTAGCGGCGAGAATCAGCGCCAGGAGGGCCGACGCGGCGACCGGAAGAAGGGATGCGTGGTGCATGGGATCTCCGGCGAAAGCCAGGACATCGCTAAAGCGGTGGGGGGGCGCGCGCGCCCGGGCGGGGGCGCACCGTCCGGGCCCCGGGCCCGGGCGCGGGGGGCGGCGGCGGGGGGGGCCCCCGTGGGGGGGGGGGGGGGCGGGTGGGGGGGGCGGGGGGGGGGGGGGGGGGCGGGGCGGGGGGGGGGGGGGGGCGGCGGAGCGGGCGGCGGCGGGGGAGGGGCGCTGGG
>JAUJNC010000228.1 GCA_030446525.1 Armatimonadaceae bacterium | reverse complement strand
GCTGTTCCTCGATATCAATCTCCTTATTTAGCTATTGGGCACTTTGGCTTCTACCCCCGGGGTTATCACGGCCCTCCCCCCAACTATCGGCGTTAAAAAAACCCCCGCGCCGGGGGCCATTTTTTGTGCCCCGCGCGCGGCGCTGTCTCCATCCGTGGTGCGCACATAACCTGACAATGCCCCGCTCGGTGCGGGCGGTCCCACCCGGGTTGTGGGGCCGCCCTGGATCCGTCCCTCAATCCTCTTGGATCGTCCACTGCCATGGCTTGGAGGCGCCGTACTTTAGCCACTTGGCATGCCCGTCGGCGAAGATACTGACGAACCCCTCCATGTGGCGGGCCGGGACACGCAGCAGGCTGGCCGATTGGGTTTTCACAGCGTCCAGTGCATTCGGATAATCCAGCTGGGTGTCCTGCCAGATCTCGGGCTCGCTGTGCCGCGTTTCCGTGATCAGGATCGTATCGGCGGGCAGGGGCACCTCGGCCACCCCGATCGCCGTGCTGTAGCCCAGGCTGGTGGAGCGGGCGAAGCCTTGCGGCGGCGGGTTCTTCGAGCCCAGGGGGACACCGTCGCGGTCCACCGACTTGGGATGGCTCCAGCGGCCGCCGCTAGGCTGGATGCCGTTCATCGCGTACGAGTAGAACGGCACGTTCATCAGCGCGGGGGTGGAACTGCCCAGCCCCGACTGGCGCGGGTCGGAGGGACAACGGAACACGTCCCTGTTCTTGACGTAGGGGTGGATCTGCTCGCCCCACCACTTGCGCGGGTTGGGCAGGATGTAGATGATCGGGTAGGTTTCGTCGTAATCCGTGAAATACTGCATCACCCCGAGCCCGATCTGCTTACTGTTGGAGAGACAGGCGGTCTGCCGGGCCTTCTCCCGGGCCTGGGCGAAGACGGGAAAAAGGATGGCGGCGAGGATGGCTATGATGGCGATCACGACGAGCAGCTCGATCAGGGTAAAGGCCTCTCGAGCCGGGCGCCGCGCCTTGGTCTGAGAAAACATCGTTGCTTGCTCCTTGCATGGCGTCTAGGAGGGATGGCTGCCAAAGCCGTCCTGTATAAACCCGAGTCATGAGTTGGTCAGGCCGGGAGAATGCTGGCCTGACCCAGGTTGTAATGCAGCATCTTGAGCTTGATCGTATTCCACAGGCCATCAAACGAGCGCGAGAACACCCGGCCCACGAACCGGCTCCACAGACCAGCGAGCGTGGTCTCGATGCGCTCACGCACGCTGCTGACCAGCGCCCGTTGCTCTTTGGGGGCATGAGCGGGAGTGACCAGAAGCAGATCCAACTCCTCGAGGAGCAGCGGCTCCCACTCCTTGGCCTCAGGATAGCCCAAGTCCGCCAGCACAACACCCCCGTCCAGGGCCTCGGCCAAAGCAGCCGCCACGTCGCGCTCGTCCCAGTTGGCGGGGGTCAAAAAGGCGCACAGGCTATGGGCTTGAGGGCGTTGCTGCGCCTGCCTGGTTCTGCTGGACCTCCCAGTGCTTGATGGCTTGCTGATTGTGTTCCTCCACCAGCAGGAAGAAACGCTCCACCAGGTCGTCTTCGCGTTTGCAGTGCACGCCGCACCAATGGCGCACCAGGCCTGACTGCCTCTGGCGCCCCTTGGCATGGAGCCCCTCGACCAGGCTGGTCTGACCAGAGCCTTTGTCGCAGGGATGGTGCTGTCCTGCCGCAAAGAAGCGAGCATACGGGCCCAGGTAGTCGCTGTAAACCGGCTTGTCGCAGTAGTCCGGGGGCACATCCGAGCAGACCAGCCCCCGCATCGGGTCCGTGCGGTCCTGTCACGCGAGCGTGATATCGCCGATCACGAAGCCCACCACCTGCCGCACCCGGCGCGGGACTGCCGTCCAGAGCCACAAACTGGGCGAGACCCCAAGACAGAGTTCGTCGATGGTATCGTCTTCGGGCGCGCGCACCGTGGTGATGCCTGCTGCTGAAACGTAGCTCCTATGCGGGCGGCTTTTTTTGCGCACCGCCCGGATGGTTTGTCTGCCGACCTTGAGCGTGCGGGCGATGCCACGTTGGGAGGTGCGCTCGGTAAGGGCACGGCAGATCTGCTGCTCTTTCTCGGGCGTCAGAGCACGACTCTTTGGGTTGAGCGTGAAGGTCTTCTTGCAGCCGTGACAGCGGCATCTTGCGGTGCCAGAGCGGTTGGTGCCGAACTTGATGACGTCTTTGCTGCCGCTGTGCGGGCAGGTGATTGCTAGCATGCTGCCATTATATCAGCAACGCGAATGAGCCCATAGCCCGGGGAAGGAGACGGGGGCGAGGGCCAGAAAACGGAATAGCCCCGGGGAACTATAGAGAAGAGGTTCAATCCCCGTAAAGCGGTGGTATAGTCGTTGTTATGCACACAAGCAACGAACACGCCATGACTAGCAGCCATCAGTCGCACACCCGGCGCAAGCATAAGGCGTCGCTGCCGGCGCGCGCTCTCCTGGGCGCTGGCCTGGCGGCGATCATGGCAGTATTGCTCCTCGTGATCGTGGGAGAGGCGAGCACGGGGGGTACGCCGTGGATTGTGGCCTTCGTGTCGGCGGCGGGCGCCGCGGCGGGCGCCGCGTTCTATGTGACAGATCCGCTTGGTTACCGAGGCGGATGGCGCAGGACAGCCGCGGACCTGCTGAGCCTGTCGGTTTACGGCTTCGCCGTGCTGGCGGCTTTGATCGCAGCCAGGCACGGCCCTTTCTAGGGGGATGGTTCCTCCTGGCCTTGCTTACTTCATCAGAACCGGTCACACCTCCGTCCAGTTCCAGGTGCAAGCAGGAATTCTTACCTTCATCTTTTCGCCTGCCGCAATCCACTCGCCAGAGCTGTTCCCGAAGAGAACGGCTCCCGCGTGAAGAATAATGCCGGTTCGATAGAAGGTTTAACGCAATGCGTGTCGAGGTCGCCTTCGGGTTGACTGCCTCTAGGCGCGCCTGCACGACTGTGCCATCGACCATCGCCGCGACCGCGACCGGCCCCTCCTGGACCGGGTGCAGCATGCCCTCCTGGTCGATCCAGCCGGCTCCTTGCGCGGCGAAGAGCGTCCGCGCGGCGGGCGCCGCGACGCCGTTGAGTAAAATCTCGATCCGGACGGGCTGCCCCACGACGAGGGGGCTCGCCAGCGGCTTGATCTCGACGCGCCGCCCAGACGACGCCGGCCGCTCCCCATAGAAGAGAACACCATTGGCGACCGCTCGCTCCGCGCCCGCGGAGGGGCGATTGAGGGTAATACCAAAGAGGTTCATGGTGCTGCTCCCGCCGCCGTCGAGGTTGATGGCGTCCGTGCAGCCCCAGCGGAGCAGGATCGCGGCCGTCTCGGCGAGGCTGGCGCCGGCGCTCATCGCCTGCCGGCCGTCGATCACCACAAACCAGAGATCCCCATCCGCCGTGCGGCCCATGGCGGTCCGTGGGTGGCGCGTATCGTTGAAATCGTTGGCCCCTTCCGGCAGCGCGCTCTTCCCGTCGCGCAGCAGGATCGGACCGCCGCCCATGACCTGGCCCACGCGGCTCCAATCGAAACCCGTCACGCGTACCCGGACCTGGATCCGGTCGGCAGGCTTGAGCGCCCGCACCGCATCCGCCCCCCGGCCCGCGCCGGTCAGCAGGAATTCGCCGGGGGCAATACGTACATGCCCTCGGAGCGGCGCGACCTGGACGACGGTCCCGTTCAGCATGCCGTTTGGCCCGAGCCGGTACGCCCCCATCCACACCCGCGCCGCGACCGCCTCGGCGCTCGCGTACGCATAGGCGGCGGAATCGGTGTGCAGGGTGACCTGGCCCTCGTCCGCCCGCGCGTTGAGGCTGTGGATCCTCTGATCGGGGCCGCCATTGGCGGCAAAGCGGGCCTCCCAGATCGCCGCTCCCAGCGCCAGGCCGGAATCCGGTCCCCAGCCCGCAGCGAAGCCGCGATTGCCGCCTACCGGATGGCTGAGGAGCTCGCCACCGCGCACCATGAGGTTCATCGGATCGCCGCCGGGGTCTTTGCCCCATTGGAAGAAGTCGCCGTTGACCCCGCCAAGGGCGTCGTGGTCCTTGACCATGGCGCTGAGCACATCGCGCCCGTTGTAGGGGCTCAGATCGTATACTGCCTTCTTCGCCAGTGCGGTCTCGGCCCGGACGAGGCGCGGATCGATCCGCAGGCCGTAGACGCTGCGCGTCGGGTTGACTTGCCGCTCCATCCGGAAGGCAATCCCCGGTGCGACGGGACGGTCCCACACCTGGGCTGACGCCAGGGGAGACAGAGCCAGAAGGGCAACAAACAGGAAATGCAGCTTCAACGTGCTCGTAGTCCTTACTTCGCGAGTTTGCTGGATTATTCTACCCTACGCGATGAAAACGCCGCGCGCGATGAACGCGCCCGCCGCCGTCGGGCAGCGGCACATCCGTGCCGGAACGCCTCGCGCCGCGCCGGGGAGCACGGGCGCAAGCGTACCTGTTGCCAAGGCGAATGCCGCAACCATTAATGCCGCGATCGCCACGGACATCGGGCCGAGTGCCACGCCCTGCAGGGCCGGGCTTGCAGTCTATCGTGAGGTGGGGTATACTTCCCCAAGCCCGACCGAACCGCCGCGGCGTGTCCCCATGCCGCTGCTGCTCGCCGTATTTGCTTGAGAGGCCCTCAACGGAAGGCCTCGGGATCCGGATCGCGCTGCGGTTCTCCTTTGCGGGCGTTCGCTTTCCGGGTAGGGGGTCGCGGGGACAGAGAGCCGTCCCCGGTTTCTCGTCATTCCCCGTCGCCTCTCGTTTCCTCATCGGAAGGAGAAACCAGATGACCGTCATCAGGACGTCCCCCGCAAAGGGTCGCGCGCATCGCGGCTTCACGCTGATCGAGCTGCTCGTGGTCATAGCCATCATCGCGGTCCTGGCCGCGATCCTGTTCCCGGTCTTCGCCCAGGCCCGCGAGAAGGCAAGGCAGACGCAGTGCCTGTCGAATGCCAAGCAGATCGGGACCGCCTCGATGATGTACGCCCAGGATTATGATGAGATCCTGCCGAAGACCGGCTGGCAGGGGCCCTGCAGCCACCCCGTCACCGGCGCCGCCACCGACGCCGAATTCAGCGGCGTGTTCGCGTTCCCGCTGGCGATCCAGCCCTACGTCAAGAACCTGGGCATCCTGGCCTGCCCCAGCGACCCGGACAAGGGCGGGTTCGAGAAGCAGAACGCGCTGTGCTTCGAGAAGCAGCTCCTCCTGGCCAACGTCCCCGGCGCCTACGCGGGGATGAGCGGCACGGCGCGCGCCATGAGCAAGGTCCTGCCGCTCTCCTACGCCGGCAACTACTTCCTGTCCGGCGCCTACGGGTACACGGACGGAGTGACCACCGTGGCTGGCACGGCCGGGGCGAAGATGCGCCCGCTGGCCAGCTACGCGGCGCCCGCGAGCCTGTTCTACGTCGCTGAGGTCGGCTCCCTGACCAGCACCGGCATGGCGGGCTGGTACACCGCGCCCGGCTACGGGAACAGCGCGGACCCGGCGGCGCGCTGGCCCAAGGGCCGCCGCCACGCGGAAGGCTGCAACTGGGTCTTCTGCGACGGGCACGCCAAGTGGTACAAGGACCCCGCCTTCACGAAGGCGGGCAATGTAGCGAAGTCTCAGACGGAGCTGACGGAGGAGTACCGCATGCGCGGCATCTACACCTACCCCACCACCGACAGCAGCAGCTAGAGAGACGGAGCCTGCCCGCGGGATTGTGACCGGCGCAGACCCGGGCTGCCTCCGCCGGTCTTCTGTCTTGTCGGGATCGGATGGCTCTCCGGAACCACCGCGTCTGGAACGGCACGGGGGTAAAGAAGGCGAACCCGCCCACGGCGGCGTATCTTCCCGAAGGGGCCAAAGGAAGCCGGCAAACGCT
>JAUJNC010000227.1 GCA_030446525.1 Armatimonadaceae bacterium | reverse complement strand
TACCGCCCGAACCGGCCGGTGGAAGTCCTGACAGATCCGGCGGAAATCTCCGGCGCCCCCGTGCTGCCCGGCTTTGCCCTCGACCTGCGGAGGATATTTTGATGCGACTCTCGGGGTCGCAGTCATTTGCCCCTAGAAATTAGGAAACATGAGCATCACCTTCAAAACCATCGAACCGACGATTTTCGAGCTGTCCCGGCCGGGGCGCGTCGGGTGCGACCTGCCCGCGTGCGACGTGCCGGAGGCGGAGGCGCCCGACCTGCTGCCGGGCGTGGCGCTGCGCGACGAGCTGCCGCTGCCCGAAATGGCCGAGCCGGACGTGGTGCGCCACTTCCTGCACCTTTCGTCGCTCAACTACTGCGTGGACCAGGGGTTCTACCCGCTCGGCTCCTGCACCATGAAGTACAACCCCAAGATCAACGACGAGGCGGTGCGCCTGCCCGGCTTCGCCCGCGTCCACCCGTACCAGCCCCAGGAAACGGCGCAGGGGGCCATCGAGGTGCTGTGGCAGATGCAGACGATGCTGTCCACGATCCTGGGCATGGACGCCGTCTCGCTCCAGCCCGCGGCGGGTGCGCACGGCGAGCTCCTCGGCTTGATGCTGATCCGCGCCTACCACGAGCACATCGGGCAGGGGCAGCGCAAAAGCGTCCTGGTTCCCAAAGCGGCCCACGGCACCAACCCGGCGTCGGCGGCCCGCTGCGGCTACAAGACGGTCTCGATCGACACGGACGCGCGGGGCCTGGTCGACATGGGGCACCTGCGTGCCCTCCTCGACAAGCACGCCGGCGATGTCGCCGGCCTGATGCTGACCAACCCGAACACGCTCGGCCTGTTCGAAGAGGACATCCTCCAGATCAGCGACCTGATCCACCGGGCGGGCGGCTTGATGTATTGTGACGGCGCGAACATGAACGCCCTGGTCGGCACGGCGCGGCCCGGGGACATGGGCTTCGACGTCATGCACACCAACCTGCACAAGACCTTCTCCGTCCCGCACGGCGGGGGCGGGCCGGGGGCGGGGCCGGTCGGCGTCAAGAAGATCCTGGAGCCGTTCCTGCCGGTCCCGCAGGCCGCGCGCCGCGCCGACGGCACGTTCTTCCTCGACCACCACCGGCCGCTCTCTGTCGGCAAGATCGCCTCGTTCTACGGCCCGTTCCTCGCCGTGCTGCGCTCGTACGCCTACATCCGCCACTACGGCCGCGAGAACCTGGCCCAGATCAGCCAGGATGCCGTGCTGAACGCCAACTACATCCGGGTGCGGCTGGGCAAAACGTTCGAGGTCGCCTACGACCGGACCTGCATGCACGAGTGCGTGTTCACGCTCAAGGCGCTCAAAGCCAGGGGCGTCAAGGCGCTGGACGTGGCCAAGCGGATCATCGACTACGGCTACCACCCGCCCACGATGTACTTCCCGCTGATCGTGCCGGAGTGCCTGATGATCGAGCCGACCGAGACCGAAAGCCGCGAAACCATCGACGCCTTTATCGCGGCCATGGAGCAGATCGCGCGTGAGGCCGACGAGAACCCCGAGGTGATCACGAGCGCGCCGCACAGCGCGCCGGTGCGCCGCCTGGACGAGGCGCTGGCCGCACGCAACCTGGACCTTTCCTGGACGCCGCGCGAAGCGGCCCCTTCCGCCCAGGGCGAGGCGGACACGCCGCACAAGGCGCCCGGCACGGGTCGCGAGGCGTTCGCGTCAGGTTCCCGCGAGGCGTAGCGGTCACCCCGTTGCCGTCAACGGGGTATAATAGGTCTATGGATGCAGCGCTTCCCCTGGCAAACTCGACGGACGGTTCGGTGACGGACGCTTTCGGCCGCCGGATCGAATACCTGCGCGTCTCGCTGACGGACCGCTGCAACCTGCGCTGCGTGTACTGCATGCCCGAGGAGGGGGTGCCCTACGAAGACCTGGACAACGTGCTCTCCTTTGACGAGATCGAGCGCGTCGTGGGCGTGCTTGCCGGGGCGGGTCTGCGGAAAGTGCGCCTGACCGGCGGCGAGCCCCTGGTCCGCAAGAACGTGCCCGAGCTTGCCGCCCGACTGGTCGCCGTCCCCGGCATCCGTGAGGTCACGGTCACCACGAACGGCATCCTGCTGCCCAGAGACGCACAAGCCCTGTGGCGTGCCGGCATCCGCCGCGTCAACATCAGCATGGATACCATGAAGCCCGAGCGCTTCGCCTTGATCGCACGCCGGCCCGAGTACGCGCGGGCCTGGGAGGGGGTGGAGGCGGCGCTGCGGGCGGGCTTTTCGCCCATCAAGCTCAACTGCGTGGTCATGCGCGGCGTCAACGACGACGAGATC
This sequence comes from Armatimonadaceae bacterium, assembly GCA_030446525.1. The sequence goes on along the minus strand of JAUJNC010000227.1, from coordinate 3,584 downwards.
GCGGAGTTCGCGCGGCTGACGCTGGAGCGCCCCGTCTCGGTCCGCTTCCTGGAGTACATGCCCATCGGCATGGTCACGCCGCCGCAGTGGAAGGCGCGCTACGTCTCCAACGAGGAGGCCCTGGACAAGGTCCGCGCCGCCTTCCCCGACCTCACCCCCCTGGAGGACGAGCGGTCGTCCACCTCGCGCAACTTCCGCATCCCCGGGGCGCTGGGCACGGTGGGAGTGATCAACCCGATCAGCCACCGGTTCTGCGACGGGTGCAACCGGCTGCGGCTCACGGCCAACGGCCGCCTGGTGCCGTGCCTGTCGGACAACTACGAGTATGATCTGATGGGGCCGCTCCGGGCGGGCTGCGCGGACGCGCAGATACTGGAACACACCCGGGCGGCGCTCGCGCACAAGCCGATCCAGAGCGACTTCGAGGGCCGGCTCTCCAAGGGCGGTTCGCTGCGCATCATGGCGCAGATCGGGGGGTAACATCACGAGATTCCCGTATGTGTCGATTCGGTAGGCTGTTCCGGCCTCGATGGCCCGGTTGGGCGTCAGTCCCGGTCCTGCTGGCACTGTTCGGGGGGACGGTCTCCCGGCCCGCCGCGGCGCAGAGTTACACCGTGAACGCCGGCCCGAGCGCCGTGGCTCCGGGCGGCGCGATCACGGTGCGATGGACCGCCCCGAGCGGCCGGCCCGCCACCGACTGGGTCGGGCTCTACGAGGTCGGCGACCCGGATGACCAAGCGCACCTCCTCTGGTGGGAGTACACCGGAGGCGGTACATCCGGCGCCAGCACGACCGGTGCACCCGGTGTAGCTAGTCAGTACCAGTTCCGCTACTTCCTGGAGGACGGCTTCACCAGGGTGGCGCAGAGCAACACGGTCACGGTGAGCGCCGCTCTCCCCTCGGCGGAGCTTCGCCCGGTAACCCCCGAACTTGGCCTGCCCCGTTACAGCGATTCCAACAACCCCTCTTTCTGGGCGGACGACCGGCTACACGTCTTCATGTCGGCCGGGCACCCGTATCGTGCCGTGGGAAAGGACATCTTTGCCATCGCCGGCCAGCGGGAGGAGGATACAGCGGGGGTGATCTTCAGCAACGAGGTCAACGGCGGGCGGTGGATGGAAGCGATCATCCGGGCCGATGACGGCACCCTTTACGGCTTCTACCACAACGAGCCGATAGGGGTGTGTGACGGTAGCACACTCACGGCCCCCCTCATCGGAGCGGCTAAGTCCGCCGATAACGGCCTCCACTGGCAAGACCTGGGCTTCGTGCTGGAAGCGAGACCCGGCACCCTCCGGTGCGACGCCATGAACGGCTTCTTCGCCGGCGGCAACGGCGACTTCAGCGTCATCCTGGACGCCGGGTACCTCTACTTCTTCTACAGCAGCTACGCCGGCGCCATTACGGAACAAGGTGTGGCGGTCGCGCGGATGGACTGGCGAGACAGGGACGCGCCGGCCGGTGAAGTGTGGAAGTGGTACAACGGCGGCTTCACGCAGCCCGGCCTGGGTGGCCTGCTTACGCCGACTTTCCAGCCGTTCGTGGCCTGGGAAAGGGAAGATTATGACTCGTTCTGGGGTGCGTCGGTTCACTGGAACACGTACCTCAATCAGTACGTCATGCTCCTGAATCGCGCCCACAATGCGGGGAACGCCTGGGATCAAGAGGGCATCTACATCAGCTACTCGACCAAGCTGGCCGACCCGCGGAGCTGGTCAGAGCCACGTAAGATCCACGCCGGCGGCGATGGCGGCACCTGGTACCCGCACGTTCTCGGGGACACGAACATCCGGGGGACGGACAAGCTGGCAGGCCAGGTGGCCCGCTTCTTCCTGGGGCATGGCTCGAACGACGAGATCATCTTCACCAGGCCCAGCGACGCCGTGTACCTGAGCGACCTCGCCTGGATCTCGGCCGCCAACGGCTGGGGATCCGTGGAAAAGGACATGAGCCTCGGTGACCTCGCCGCCGGCGACGGCGGGCCGATCACGCTCGACGGCAAGCCCTACAGCAAGGGACTCGGGGCGCACGCCTATTCGGACATCGTGTACCACCTGGGCGACGGCTACAGGAGGTTCATCGCCGACGTCGGCGTGGACGACGAGGTCGGTGACCGCGGCTCGGTGGTGTTCGAGGTCTGGGCGGACGGGGCGAAGATCTTCGACAGCGGTTTGCTGACCGGCGGCTCGCCGGCGCCCGCGGTCAACGTGAGCGTGGCGGGCAAACAGCAGCTCAGGCTGATCGTTCGTGACGCGGGCGACGGCATCGAGGGTGACGTCGCGGATTGGGCCGGCGCTCGGCTGATTCCGTAGCCGCCCGCCGGCAGACCCGCCTCGGGGTGGCGAACTTTTCCTCCGGCCGGCGCAGGAACCTGCCCCGCCTGCGGCGAATCGGGTAGCATGATCAACGTCGGCATCATGACCGTATCGGACCGCTGCTTCCGGGGGGAGCGCGAAGATCTGAGCGGCCCGCAGATCGCCGCCCTGCTCCCCCCGGAAGCCTACAAAGTGTTCCTGCGGGTGATCGTACCGGACGAGGAGGGGGAGATCGCGGAGCAGCTCATCGCCATGTGCGACGCGGGCTGCGAGGTGATACTGACGACGGGGGGAACCGGCTTTGCGCCGCGCGACGTGACGCCGGAAGCGACCGTCTCCATCCTGGACCGCAACGCCCCCGGGCTTTCCGAGCTGCTGCGCGCCGAAGGGGGGAAGAAGATGCCGACGGCGGCGCTGGGCCGCGGCGTGGCCGGCATCCACAACACGACGCTCATCGTGAACCTGCCCGGCTCGCCCGGCGGCGCGTGCGAGGGCGTAAACGCCCTGCTGCCGCTGCTGTCGCACGCGGTCGCGCTGCTCCGGGGGGAGTCCGGGGGGCACGGCTAGCGCTCGCGAGCCGCGGAAACAACAAGGGGCAGCCCGCGTGGGCTGCCCCGGTCTGTCGTTATCTTTCTTTTTCTTTCGGCTCAGCGGGAGCGGACTTGCCGAACTCCGCGTTGAGCGATGCTAAACTATCCGGCTGTTCCAGGGCATTGTGGAACTCCACCAGCTCGCGCATCTCGATGGCGCCCAGTGCCTTGAAGCGCTCCTTTTCCGAAGGGGTATGTTCGGCGGTCGTATCCTTCAAAATGCCGTCCTCCCAATCCTCCTGCTTGACAAACTGCTCGCCAAGCTTCTTGCAGCGGGAGCACCGGAACTTGACGTACACAAAGCTGGGCCCGAACATCCGCATATAATAGCCCGTTTGCATTACGTCCTTCTGGTTGATGCGCTGGCCGCAGTTGCACTTGATGGCAGTCCTATTCATTTTCCACCTCCAGGCATTCGGTAGGGCGATGGTGGGGCATAGTTTGTCGGTGACGGGGGAGGGCCGGCCCGGAGCCAAAACGCGCCCTGAAGCCGGGATCTCGGGCCAAACTACGTCTCATCTCCATTAACATTATACCACACACCACAGTTATCGGACGGCCGCGGCGCGCACCGGAGGGTGGCGCGCCGCTCCGGGGCGGGTACCCCGCAGACCGCGCCCCGGGGCTCCGCTCCAGCGCCATACGCGCCCCTTCACCCACCTCCCGGTCCCCCACAAGC
>JAUJNC010000226.1 GCA_030446525.1 Armatimonadaceae bacterium | reverse complement strand
CGGAAACCGCTGACGATGGCGTCTATGTAGTCGAGGTACGTCCTGGTGCCCCGCGATCCTACCGAGTAAGGCACCACCGCGACCGTGCCCCCGGTCTCTTTCGCCACCAGGTTCGGGTAGCGCACCGAATAGACGGACGGCACGACGACGGCCCGGACGCCCGACGCCTTCATCCGCTGGACCAGGCTGTTCACGTGCGCGGCCGAAGGCGGGATGCCGGGCCGCGGCTCCAGGTAGCCGAAGGGGCGCAGCCCGAAGCGGTCCAGGAAGTACACCCACTCCTCGTGGAAGGCCACCACCCCTTTGCCTTTGTAGGGGGCGAGCTCCTTTTGCCACCCGGCCAGGCGCCGGTCCACCTCGGCGGTGAAGCGCTTGTAGTTGGCGTCGTAGGCGCCGGCGTTGTTGCGGTCGACGGCGCGCAGGGCGAGCAGGATCTGGTAGGCGATCACCTTGCCGTTGGCCGGGTCGGTCCAGTAGTGCGGGTTTCCCTGGGGGTGGAGATCGCCCGACGCCCCCGTGATACGCTGGGTGGGCACGCCCTTTTTCCGGATCAGACGCGACGCGTCCACGTACCCCGCCCCGCCCGGCTGCACCCGGGCGTTGCGTGCCGAGCCTGTCAGCGCGTCGGCCCACCTATCCATGTCCATGCCGACGCGCACGAACACGCCGGCGCGGGCGACCCTCACCACGTCGGTCGGCTTGGCCTCGACCCGGTGGTAATCCTGGTCCGGCTTCGCCAGCGACGTGGCGTTCACCAGGCTGCCGCCCACCTCCCGGGCGATGGCGGCCAGTTCGGGCGTGGTCGTGACCACATCCACGGCGGCGGGGGCGGGCCGCGCCCCCGCCGCCAGGAGCGCCGCGCCCAGCAGGGCGAGCGCTCTCGGTGCGTTTCTCTTCATGGTGTTTCCTTGTAAAATGCCTACTCCAGGTTGTGGGTGTGCGGGCCGACGCCCCACACCCACTGAAACCACACCTCGTTGAAACCTTCCTTCCCGGGGCGATCGCCCCGGATAAGCTGAAGACGCAGATACGTCTGCTCCGTCAGCTGGCGCGTGCCGATCAAGGAAACCGCCGATTCGTGCAAATCCGGCGCGAACGGGAACTCGCTCCAGTCGTAGCGCGCCGCGAGGGACGTGTAGCGGCCGAACCGCTGGTCCGCCAGCACGTAGTAGCCGTCGGATGTCCGGCGGAAATCGCCGTCCTCCTGCCGATGCCGCACGTACTCCGAGCGCAGCAGGAAGCGCGAGGCGCCGCGCCCGCCGCGCCGGTAGGTCAGATCGAGCGCCGAGAGCTGGATGGTCGGGCGCACGGTCGGTCCCGCACTGTCGCTGCCGTACTCCACGCCTCGGCCCCGCGCGAGGGAGCCGCCCAGCTCGACGTCGCCGCCCAGCGCCGGGGCCGCCGTCCACAGGCGCAGCGTCAGGAACCTGTCCGCGAAGCCCGCGCCCGGCGACGTCACGATGTCCGCCGAGGGGTCCACCTGGGCATCGAAGTCCTCGGGGGATTCGGACAGGCTCCAGAACCCGGCCTCCACCTGCGCGAAGAAAGGCGTGGGCAGCAGGTAAGACAGGTAGCCGCCGTCACCGGTCAGGCTTTCGCCCGACACGAGGTTGGAAAGCGCGTAGGGCTGGACCGTGTACAGCCACGAGTGCGGGTGGAGCTGGTTTACGCGCCCGAAGGGTACCTTGCGGCGGCCGACCGTGGCGGCGAGCGGCAGGCCGCCCAGCCCGACGTTTTCGACCGTCAAAAACCCCTCCTCGACGACCGCCTCGCCGTCCCCGAAGACGAAGAAGGCGTCCGCCCGGATGCCGGGATAGACGTAGCTCTGGATACCCAGCTCGGCCTCGTCCAGCCGCAGCCTGTCGCGCTCCTGGTCGCGCTCGTCGCTGGAAAGGTGGCCCAACAGGTTGCTGACGAGTGAGATGTCCGGCAGCAGCAGGCTGCGCCCTCCCCCCGCCGGGCCGGGCTCGGCGGGGACGGGCGGCGCGTCCGGTGGCGCGGGCGGAGCGGGCGCAGGCGGCGGGCCAACCTCCTCCGGCGGCGGTGGCGGGGGTGCTCCCTCCTGCGCCCGGCAGGGAAGGAGGGTCAGGCCGCCGAGCAGCAGCACGGCGGTAACGGCAAGGAACGAACGGGACAGTGGTATCACGGGTTTATTCAGCTCCTGGCGGGTCTCCCCGCGGGTGCGGGGGCGCCCCGCACGGCAATGCGTGCCGGCGCGCAGACTCCGGCCGAACGAACCGGAGGCGTGTGCCTCAGGGCGCCCGAGCAGTCCGGCGGGCTTGACGCAGGCGATGGAAAAAGCAGGTGTCAGGAAAAACGGTCGCCGGGGACGGCGACGGGGGAAACTAGAAGGGCGGGGCGCGGGGACAAGGCGCGGGGCCGGGCGCGCGCAGCGCGCGGCGGGAAGAGCCGCGCGGGCCGCCCGGGCGCACCGCGCCGGAACGATCGCACTGGACACCCTCGGCGCCGGCAGGCTCGGACGCGTCAGCCAGTCCCCGCGCGGGCCGGCGGCGGCCGCGCCCGAAAAGGGAGCCGCCACGACGGCCGCGGCGGCGGCCGCCCCGGGGACGGGCGCGGCGTGATGGTGCGGCGCAGCGGCGGCGAGCGCCAGCACCGCAAAAAACAGCGCCACGAGCGCCGCGAAACGGCGCCGCCGGTCTGGACGAATTCCGGTGAGCATGATGATAAGCACAGGGCGGCGCGTCGGCACGCCACTTCCTGTGTTATAGCAAGTGGTTTACATTTTAGCAGCCGCAGAAACAACTTGTCAAGCGGCACGAAATGTACGGCGTGGCAGGCTTCCTGCCCGTGAAGTCCAGAGGGATGAACACCCCCATCAGAGGGCGCGCGTGCCTTGACAGCGCCTGGCCCCTGCGCTATAATGACGAGTGCGCGGAGTGATGTCCGAGCTGGTCGAAGGAGCACGACTGGAAATCGTGTAGTCGGGCGAAACCCGGCTCGTGGGTTCGAATCCCACTCACTCCGCTTCCCCCACTTGCCGCTTTTCGCCTGCCTTTTTACCCGCCGTCAATCCCGACCGTGCCAGGCCCCAAGCAGCTCTGATTCCCGCTCCGGTCGGAGGCCGGCGCGCCATTCCCGGTCCGCCGGGCGCGCGGCATCCCAGGCGAGCGTGTCGCGCACCGTGTCGGACAGCGGGCGGAACGTCAGGCCCGCGGCGATCGCCTTGCCGCAGTCGACGGCGGCGAAGCCGGCGGTCTCCTTTTTGGCGGGTATCCACAGCGGCAGGTCACTCCAGGGCGCGACCTCGCGCTCGAGCAGGAAGCCTTCGTCCACCCAGGTGAAGCCGGCGTCCCTGCCGCTCACCGCCTCGCACTCGGCCAGCAGCCGCCCCATGGTAAGCGGGTAGTCCGGGCCGGTGGCGTTGTAGACGCCGGTGTGTCCCGACTCGACCACACGCACGCTCCATTGGGCCAGGTCGCGCGCGTCGATGAACTGCACGCGCGCCTCGGGGCTGCCGGGCGCCAGCACCTCGCCGCCGCGCGCCACGCGGTGGGGCCAGTAGGTGAAGCGGTCCGTGGGGTCGTGCGGGCCGACGATCAGGCCGGGCCGGATGGTGAGCACCCGGCCGGGCAGGGCCCGCTCCGCCGCCCACTCGCACAACACCTTCAGCGGCCCGTACGTTTCCCCCGTGACCTCTTCCACCGTCTCGTCGGCCAGCGTTCCCACGGCGCCGCCCTCGTCCAGGCCGGGCACGCTCAGGTCGGCATAAACGGAGATGCTGGAGATAAAGGTGTAGTGTCCCACGGCATCGGCCAGCAGCTCGGCGGACGCCCGCACGACGCGGGGCACGTAGCCGCAGGTGTCGATGACCGCGTCCCAGCGGCGCCCGCGCAGCGCCCGCAGGTCGTCTTTGCGATCCCCGCGCAGCTTTTCCACGTCCGGGTACAGATCGGGGTTGTGCTGCCCGCGGTTAAAGAGGGTGACCTCGTGCCCCCGCGCGAGCGCCGCATCCACCAGATGTCGCCCGACGAAGATCGTACCGCCGAGAATTAACAGCTTCATGTCTCTCTCCTACTTCGCCCCACGGCTGTCGTCAATATACTTTAGCAAAATCTAAATTGTCAAGAGCCACCCGGCTTTTTCCCGCAGAGGAGGGTGCTGGTGCATACGGGGACACTGGTGTATAATGGACGCGGAAGCGGCACGGCGGCTCCGCGATGGCGCCGACAAACACCACCAGGGGGCTTTCACAGGCATGTTCGCACTGAACTTCTACAACGACCTGTACGGCGACGCGCTCAAAAAGGGGCGCAAGTCCGCCACGATCCGTCTGGGAGATAAGTCGGACAAGTATCAGACCGGGCAGCTGGTCTGGGTGACACTCGGCCAGCGCTTCGGGCGGCACCACAAGCTCTTCACCGCGATCCTCGACGCCGTGGAGGTGAAGGCGGCCGGCGACCTTTCGCCCCGGGACATCCAGCGGGAGAACCCCGAGTTCCGCACGCTCGACGACGTGCTCCACCTGCTGTCACGCGTCTACGACCGCAACGTGACCGCCGGCGACCTCGTGACTATCATCTACTTCTCACCGGTCGACGAATACGGTATGGAAGGCGTCTGATCCGCCGATGCGAGGCGGCATCGCGTAGATGATGCGGGTCCAGGATCTTCCCGCGCGTCCGGTGCCCCAAAGCCGGCGGCGCTGACACCGCAAGCCGCGTGCAGGAGGAATCGGATGTTCGTTCATTGCAGGGCTTTATTGACGGCCCTATGTCTCCTGGCCATCGCCCCCGTCGCGCTCGCCTGCGTGGAACCCTGCGAGTGCGACCCGTGTGGCTGCAGCGACTGCAACACGCACGGCGCGGGGATCGCCGAGCCCCCGACGGGGCGCTTCAGCGCCGGCCAGTTCGCCTCGCAAAACGTCGTCCTGTTGGCGCACATGCCCCTGAGCGAGATCGGCGGCGAGGGGCGGGGCGTCCTGGGGAACGACTGCTGGGGCTGGACCGATCCCCTGACCGGCAAGGAGTACGCCCTCTTCGGGCGCACCAACGGCACGTCTTTAATCGACATCAGCGACCCGGCGTCTCCCGTGTATCTGGGCGACCTGCCCGGGGCGGGGAGCGGAAACGAAGCCTGGCGGGACATCAAGGTCTACCAGAACCATGCCTACATCGTCGCCGATGGTTTTCTCAACCGGTCCCACGGGATGCAGGTATTCGATCTGACCCTCCTGCGCGACGTCACCGCGCCGACGACCTTCACAGCGACGGCCCGTTACACCGGCTTCGGCAACGCGCACAACCTCGCCATTAACACGGACAGCGGCCACGCCTACGCCGTGAGCTCGAACACGTTCCGCGGCGGGCCACACATCGTCGACCTCCAGGACCCCCTCAGCCTCGTTTTCGCCGGCGGCTTCAGCGGCGACGGCTACACGCACGACACCCAGGTCGTGAACTACCAGGGGCCGGACACCGGGTACGTGGGGAGAGAGGTGGCGTTCTGCTCCAACGAAGACACGCTCACCATCCTTGACGTCACGGACAAGGCGTCGCCGGCCATGTTGTCGCGGACCGGCTACCCGCAAGCGGCGTATTCGCACCAGGGCTGGCTTACGGAAGATCAGCGCTACTTCCTGATGGACGACGAGCTGGATGAATCTCGTTTCGCCACCAACACCCGGACCCACATCTGGGACGTGTCCGATCTGAACCGTCCGCAGTACAAAGGGTTCTACACGGGGCCCGTCCGTACGACCGACCACAACCTCTACATCAAGGACGGTTTGGCGTACGAGGCGAACTACGCCAGCGGTCTGCGCGTCGTGAAAGCCGATTGTCGCCGCACGGCTCGAACTCGGCGATTTGAAGGGACAGACGAGCAACCGCGTTCGCGGCTTTAACTCACGTCTGCTCGAATTGCTGCCGCGTCTCGGCGAGCATTATTGCGACGTGCGACGAAAAAGCGG
>JAUJNC010000225.1 GCA_030446525.1 Armatimonadaceae bacterium | reverse complement strand
GACGGGCGAACCATCGCCGCCGGGGAGCGGCGTTCGGCGGAGCGGCGAAGGCGTCACGGCCGCTCCCGAGGGCGGCCAGTGCCACCGGCGCGGCGAGGGCGTACCTCAACAAGCCGCGCCGGGACGTTTTACCGCCCGCTTCCGAGAAATCACTCCGCATTCTGTTCTCCTTCTTTGCGTTGTATCAGGGGACGGGGCGCCAGGCGGCGACCCGTTCCATCCCATACCCTTCCCGCTCGCTTGCGAAACCGCCGATCTCCGTCACCATTCGGTGATGAACCCGTCCGGCGTATCGTAGATCGGGTTGGTCCAGGTCTCGAACGGGTGGGCCCGGATGTACTCCTCGTCTATCTCCACGCCCAGGCCCGGCTTCTGTGGGACGGGGATGTAGCCGTCGGCGTCCATTTTGAACGGCTCCGTCAGATAGCCTTCCCCGAAGGAGCCGGTCTCCTGGATCAGGAAGTTCGGGGTGCAGGCGTCGAGCTGCAGGCAGGCGGCGGTGCAGAGCGGACCCAGCGGGTTGTGCGGCGCGACCGCGATGAAGCGCGTCTCGGCCATCGCCGCGATCTTGCGACCCTCCCAGATGCCGCCGCAGTGGCACAGGTCGGGCTGCACGATGGCCGCCGCCTCCTGCTCGATCACGTCGCGGAAACCCCACTTGGTGAAGAGCCGCTCGCCCGTGGCGATCGGCGTGCGCACCGCCTCGGCCACGCGCTTCAAGCCGCCGACGCTTTCCGGCAAGACCGGCTCCTCGGCGAAGAAGGGCTTGGCGTCCCACAGCGCGTGAATGATCTGTATGCTCATGGCCGGCGACAGACGCCCGTGCAGGTCGAGCGCGATGTCGACCTCGTCGCCGACCGCCGCGCGCAGCGCCTCGATGCGCCGCACGGCGGTCTTGATGACGTCCGACCCGTCGACCAGGTCCGTGGCGGCCACGGGTCCCGTCTTCATCGCCGTGTAGCCCCGGGCGAGGGACGCCTGCGCGTTCTCGACAAGCTCCTCCGCCGTGTCGCCGCCGACGCGCTGGTACATCCGGATCCGGTCGCGGCACGCCCCGCCCAGCAGGGTGTGGACGGGCACGCCGAGCGACTTGCCCAGGATGTCCCAGCAGGCCTGCTCCACGCCGGAGATGGCGGACACCGTGACCGGCCCGCCCCGGTAGAACATCCCCCGGTAGAGCGTCTGCCACAGGCGCTCGATCTTGGTCGGGTCCGCGCCGACGATGCGCCCCTCCATGTCCTTGAGCGCGCCGACGACGGCGTTGGCCTGTCCTTCCAGGCTCGGCTCTCCCCATCCCGTGATGCCCTCGTCCGTTTCCACCTTCAGGAACACCCAGCGCGGGTGCACCAGGTAGGGGGTGATCTTGGTGATCTTCATGGGCGGCTTCCTTGTCTCCTTCCGCGAGGCAATTCTATGGGCGCGCCCTGGTATCCTTCTCCGCCAGCCTCACCCCGAGCGGGAAAGGGACCCACGAGCGTGGGGGAGGGCTGCTATAATGGGAGAATATGTTGACGTCCACGTTCCTGCATGCGCAGGGGATCGGGCCGCGGACCGAGCGGCGGCTGTGGGAGGCGGGGGTGCTTTCCTGGGAGCAGGCGCTGGCCGCGCCGCCGCGCTCGCTTCCCCTGACCCGGTCCCAGCGGGGGCTGCTGCTTCCCGTTCTGGAGGAGAGCGTGGCGGCCCTGGCACGCGGCGACGCGAGCTACTTCGCCCGCGTCCTGCCGGCGCGCGAGCACTGGCGGGCCGCGCCCCAGTTCGCGGAACGCACCGGCTTTCTGGACATCGAGACGAACGGGGGCGTCCGCGCCGATTCCATCACCGTTGTCGGCGTCTACGACAGTGCGGAAAGCCGCATGTACGTCAAGTACCGCGACCTGGACGACTTCGCCGACGATGCGCGCCGCTTCGCGCTGTGGGTGACGTTCTTCGGCGGCGGCTTCGACCTGCCGCTCCTGCGCCGCCGCTTCCCGCACGTCCCTTTCGACCAGCTCCACATTGACCTGTGCCCGGCCCTGCGGCGCCTGGGCTTCAAGGGCGGCCTGAAGAGCATCGAGCAGCAGCTGGGCATCCGCCGCCCCCCGGAGGTCGAAGGGCTCGACGGCTGGCACGCCGTGCAGCTATGGCGGCAATGGCGGCGGCACGGCGACGAGGACGCCCTGCGCTTGCTCTTGGCCTACAACCGCGAGGACATCGAGAACCTATATCCCCTGCTCGCCTTCGCCTACGACCGCCTCAAGGCCGCCTCGGGATTTCCCGGCGAGGCCTTGTCAGGTTGCTGACAGCTCCCCCTCTCCCCGACGTGGGAAAGGGCCCCACCGAATCGGGGGAGGGGGTTGGGGTGAGGGCCTCTTACTTGTTGTCCCAGCTATTTCTGGGGTCGCCGTAGGGCCAGCCCTTGGGCCTGCCGGGCGTGACCCCGAGGAATGCCGAGATCCGGGACCACTTGGCGTGCCCGTCGCAATAGATGATGTTGACACCGTCGGCATGACGAGGGGTGGGACGGCGGACCGAGTTGCCGTGTTGATCCGGGGCTGTGCTGTAGCGCGCGGCGTTGTCGTTGTCCCAGTTGCCGGGCGGCACGACCTGCCAGTCGCTCGGCGACCGCTGGTACTGGTCCCACTTGTCGGGATCCAGGTTCGCCTCCGAGTACACCGCGTCCGTCAGCCGGGCGAACCCTAAAAAAGGGAAATATCGCCCCCGTGCCGACGCTCACGGGTGGTTGTGGGGATTTTTAGCCCGTGCTCTGCATGGCGGCGGCGATTCCCGTGATGCTCAGCAGGATGGCGTCGCGCCAGGCGGCGCCCTGCTCTCCCTCGTCCTCCGCGCCGTCGCGGTCCGACATCTCCAGGAGGGCCACCTGCAGCTTGGAAAGGGGCATCAGCGCCGGATTGCGCAGCTCGACGGTGCGCCGCACCACGGGCGCGTGGTCCAGCAGCTGCTCCTGTTCGGTGACGCGCAGGATCCATTCCGAGGTCAGGCGGTGCTCCTGCGCGATCTGCTCGTGCAGGCGGCTGCCCAGCTCCTCCGGGCGCACCCGGGAGGCGTACCATGCCGCCGTCGGCAGGTGCGCCCGCAGCAGCTCCAGCTGCGCGTTGTTGAGGACCATGCGGAAGAACAGCCACTCCCGGTACATCTGCCGCAGCAAAGTCAGATGGTCCGGTTCCTGCTCGGCGAACCATTGGAGTGCGCTGCCCACCCCGTACCAGCCGGGGAGCACGTACCGGCTCTGCACCCAGGCGAACACCCAGGGGATGGCGCGCAGGCTCTCGAGCCCGGCGAGCCGGCGACCGGAGCGGGACACGGGGCGCGAGGCGATCGGCAGGCGGCTGATGTGCGCGATCGGCGTCGCCTGCGTGTAGAAGGCCCAGAAATCCGGGTCGTCGTGCACCAGCGCCCGGTACACGTGGCGCGAATGCTCGGCGAGCTGCCCCATCGCGGATCGCCACGCGGGCCGCACCGGCCGCTGCGCCGTTTTGTCCGCCGAGGCCAGCAGGGTCGCGCTGACGATCTGCTCCAGGTGGCGGTGCGCGATCGGCGGCAGGCTGTAGCGGAACGAGATCACCTCGCCCTGTTCGGTGAAGCGGATGCGCCCTCCGAAGCTCCCCGGCGGCTGCGACAGGATCGCCCGGCTGGCGCGCCCCCCACCCCTGCCGACGGTTCCGCCGCGCCCGTGGAACAGCCGCAGCGCGACGCCCGCCTGCCGGCACACCTTTGCCAGCCGCGCCTGCGTGTCGTGAAGCGCCCAGTTGGCCGCCAGGTACCCGCCGTCCTTGCTGCTGTCCGAGTAGCCCAGCATGATCTCCTGGAAGTTGTCGCGCGCCTGCAGGTGCAGGCGGTACGCGCGGTTGGCGAACAGCCGGCGCATCAGATCGCCGCTGCGGTCCAGGTCATCGATGGTCTCGAACAGGGGCACGATGTCCAGGTCGCTTTCCAGCCGCGGCGCGTCCCCTTCTATCCGCCAGCGCAACAGCCCGGCCTCCTTCGCCAGGAGCAGCACCTCCAGGATGTCACTGACGCCGTGCGTCATGCTGATCACGTAGGTGGTGACCGCGTCGGGGGACAGGTAGCGCCGCGCGTGGCGCACCACGTCGAGGACCTGCAGCACGCTTCCGGCTTCCGGCGAAAGGCCCGCGTCGCGCCCGAGCAGCGGGCGCGGGTCGCACAGCTCCCGCGTCAACACCCGCACCTTTTCTTCCTCGGTCAGGTCGCTGTAACGGCCCGCCCCGGGCAGGACGCGCGCGAGGGTGATCATCTCCTCCACGGCGCGCTCGTGCTCGTCGCTGTGCTGGCGTATGTCCAGGGCGGCGAGGTGGAATCCGAAGGCTTTGGCCTGGGTGACGAGATGCGCCAGCGCGCCCTCGTCCGCCAGAACGGCGGCGCGGTTTTGCCGCAGGCTGCACTGGAGCAGGAGAAGATCTTGGAGGAACTGCGCCGCACGCTCGTAGGCGGGCGGCGCGGGCGCGAACGCGGCGCCTTCGGCCCGGAAATCGGTGACCGCGCCCGCGTGCCCCAGGGTAGCCTCCAGCCGCGCCTGCATGTACAAGAGCTTGAGGGCGTACGGCTCGAGGGCGAACCGCTGCTGCCGCTCCGGCGGAAGGGCGACCAGCGCACGGTCCTGGTCGATCGAGCGCACAAGCTCCTCGCTCGCCGGCACCAGGCGCCCGCTCTGGGTGAGATCGCGCCGCAGCGTTTCCAGCCGGCGCAGGTAGTGGCGCAGCGCGAGCTGCCGGTGCGCCAGCAGCGTTTGCCAGGTCACGTCCGGCGTCACGTTCGGATTGCCGTCGCGGTCTCCCCCGACCCAGGATCGGTACTGGATGAACGGCGGTAGGTCGAACGTATGGCCGGGGTAGGTTTGCTTGAGCGCCTCGCGCAGGTCGTCGTGCAGCCACGCCACGGCGTCCAGTATCGCGTTCTCGAAGAAGTAAAGCGTGTTGCGCGCCTCGTCCGCCACGGTGATCGGGCTGGCGCGCAGTTCGTCCGTCTGCCAGAGCGCGGTGAGGGTGCGGCGCAGCTCCTGCCGGGCCATCCCCGGCGCGCCCAGCGGCCGGTCCAGGTGCGGCAGCTCGGCCGGCTCGGCGCACTCGACCAGCCCCTCGGCGATAGTCTGCAGCTTGTTCATCACGGCGCGGCGGCGCGCCTCGGTGGGGTGTGCGGTGAGCGTGGGGCAGATGTCGATGCCCCGGAGCAGCTCCTGCATCTGCTCGGCCGACGTGCCGGACTGCCGCAGACGCAGGACGGCTTCGCGGATCGATTCGGGGCGGGGCGCGCCGCCGGCGCGCGCCTGCCGCTCGCAGTTGACGCGCACGATCTCCTTCTGCTCCGCCGTGTTGAGGAGCTGGAAAAGGACGGTGAACGCGCGCAACAGCCGCTGCACCCGCCGGGGCTGCGCCAGCTCCGGCATCCGCTCCAGCAAGGTCCGCGGGTCGCAGCCTTCGTCCTCGGCGTAGAGGCGGCGCGCCAGCTCAAGCAGCTGCGTACCTTCCTGATCGGCCAGCACCTCTCCCAGGAGACGGTCCAACAGCAGGATGTCGTCCCCGAGCGGCTCGGAAAGGTGGAAATCGTGCGGTGATAACCGCAAAAACGGCTCGCTGCCTATCATGCCTATACAGTACCCCAGAGTACCCCGGCGCGCAAGGCAGCGAGACGGCGGCTTAGAAATTGAGCCGCGTTTGCAGCGTGAGCCGCTTCACGATGTAGGGCGGCGTCCCGGCGGGGATGGAGATCTGGCGCTCGAACTCGTACAGGGCGCGCAGGACGAAACCGTTGCCGAAATCGTAGTTCAGTCCCGCCCCCGTGGTCGCCGAAGACATCGGTTTCTGGGAGAAGTTCCACAGCCGGCGCATGGCCACCAGGGTCAGGCGCCGCGTCGCCTGGTAGTTCCCCTCGGCGAAGTAGCCCCACACCGGCTCCTCGCTGTCGCCGCCGAAGATCACCTCGCCGCGCAGCGTCACAGGCC
>JAUJNC010000224.1 GCA_030446525.1 Armatimonadaceae bacterium | reverse complement strand
TACTTCACGGCGACGCTTCCGGGCAACGGCCTGCAGGTGTGGAAATCGCGAACGCTGACGGGCATCGACCGGGGCCGCAAGGTCAAGGTCTGGTCGGCGCCGCCGTCCGGTCCGCAGAGCAAGCAGATCTGGGCGCCCGAGCTGCACTTTTTGCGCGGCCGCTGGTATCTGTACTACACCGCCAGCGACGGCATCGGCGCCCACCATCGCCACTACGTGCTGGAAAGCGCCGGGGACGATCCGCAGGGCGCCTACGTCGACCGGGGCCGCGTCGATCTCGGGCTCGACTCCTACGCGATCGACGGCTCGGTTTTGAAGATGCCCGACGACTCCCTGTATTTTCTATACACGACGGGATCGCTGTGGATCGCGCCGATGAGCACGCCGCTGCGCGTGGACGGGCGGCGCGTCAAGATCGCGCAGGCCACGCATTCCTGGGAGCGCAGATGGATCGAGGCGCCGCAGGCGCTGGTGCACGGCGGCAAGGTCTTTGTCGTCTACTCCGCCGGCCATTCGGCCACGCCGCACTACGTTCTGGGGCTGCTCTCCTGCGTGGGCGACGTGATGAACCCGCGGTCGTGGGTCAAGCATCCGGCTCCCGTCTTCGAGCCGTATCAAGGTCCGGAAGGCCGCATCTACACCACGGGCCACTGCTCCTTCACCAAATCCCCCGACGGCACGGAAGACTGGATCGTGTATCACGCCAAGGACGAGGCGACGGGCGGCTTCCGGGACCGCAAGGCCCGCGCCCAAAAGTTCACCTGGAACCGGGACGGCACGCCGAACTTCGGGCATCCCGTGCTGAGCGGCGTCCCTTTGCCCGTGCCCTCGGGTCAAGAAACGGCGTAGCGCGCGCGGAAACGGAATGGCCCTGGTTCTCCTCTTCACCGGCAGGAATTGCACCCACTGTCAGGGAACCACGCCTTGATTATCATTGCGGAGGAGCAACCAATGGCAGCCAAAGGGTACCGGGTAGGCGTGGCGGCGATGGTGCACGACCACGTGTGGGGCGAACTGCGGCACTGGAAGGCGCAGCCGGGCGTCACGCTGGTGGCGGCGGGGGACGTGAACGAAGAGCTGCGCGAGCGGATCCGGGCGGAGCACGGCGTCGAGCGCCTGTACCCGTCCTGGCAGGAGATGCTCGAAAGTGAGGAGCTGGATATCGTCCAGGCTGCCTCGGAAAACAGCGTCGCCGCCGACATCGTCGAGGCGTGCGCCGCGCGCGGCATCCACGTGGTTTCGGAGAAGCCGATGGCGGCGCGGCTGGCGCAGGCGAACCGCATGGCGCGCGCCGCCGAGCAAGCCGGCATCCGCCTCCTGATCAACTGGCCGACCGCGTGGAACCCGGCGTTCCAGGAGCTGGAGCAGCGCATCCTGGCCGGCGACATCGGGCAGGTGCGCTACTTCAAATACCGCTCAGCCCACAACGGGCCCAAAGAGATCGGCTGCTCGCCCTACTTTTATAATTGGCTCTACGACGCCGAGAAGAACGGCGCGGGCGCGCTGATGGACTACTGCTGCTACGGCGCGGCGATGTGCGCCCGCTTCCTGGGCCTGCCCGAAAGCGTCACCGGGATCCGCGCGGTCCTGGCCAAAGACTATCCCGTGCCCGACGACAACGCCCTGATCGCGATGCGCTACCCGCACGCCTTCGGGGTGGCCGAGGCGTCGTGGACGCAGGTGACCGGGTACGCGACGGCCAACCCCGTTGCCTACGGCTCCGAGGGCGCGCTGTCCGTCAACAAGGACGGCACCCTGCTCCTGCTGCGCCGGGGCAAGGACGCCGAGACGATCGCGCGCGTGCCCACCGAACCGCCGCGCCGCAGCGCCTCCGAGTACCTGCTGCACTGCCTGGAGACGGGCGCGCCCATCGAGGGCATCTGCGCGCCGGCCGTATCGCGCGACGCGCAGGAGATCCTGGAAGCCGGCCTGCGCGCCGCCGACACCGGCCAGACCCAGACCATGCCGCTCGCCCCCTAACGCCCGGGTGGCCGCGAATCGCCCTGTATGACGGCGAGAAGCGCGGGGATGCAGGTCTCTGCCGCCCTCACCCCCTTCCCCTGTCCCGCCCTCACCCCCTTCCCCTCCCCCTCTCCCAATTCTGGGAGAGGGGTGCCTGAGGCGAAGCCAATCCTGGCTTCGCGCGAGACGTTATCGATGCATAACGCGCTGACACCGGCGCGGAGGGCGAAGCAAGGGGTGTTCCCGCGGCAGGCACCCCTCTCCCAGAATTGGGAGAGGGGAAGGGGGTGAGGGCGGGACAGGGGAAGGGGGTGAGGGCGGCAGAGACCTACTTCAGCGGGAAGTGGACGCGCTCGCCGATGCGGGCGGACTGGTAGACGCCCAGGATCAGCTCCAGCGCGTTGCGGCCCTCGGGGCCGTTCATGTAGGTTTCGCGGTTCTCGCGCACGGCGCCGATCAGGTCCCGGATGTGGGCGATGTGGCCGCTGTTCGAGATGGCCTTGGGGTCGGACGCGCCCTGCGTGGCGGTCGCGTCGGCGGGCGCGGCGCCCTCCGCCTTTTTCGCCTTGGCGCCGTAGGGGCCGACTTCCTCGCCCTCCTCGACGAACTGCGCGTGCTTGATCTTGCCCGAATCGATCTTGACCGTCCCCTTGGTGCCGTACACCTCCAGCGTCGTGCCGTAGCCCGGATAGCAGTCGGTCGAGGCGGTCAGCGTCCCCACCGCGCCGCTCGTGAACTCGATCGTGGCGGACACCACGTCCTCGACCTCGATGCGCTCGTGCGCCAGTGTCGCCATGGTCGCCGCCACCGACTTGACCGGCCCCATCGCCCACCGGAGCTGGTCGGCGTAGTGCACGCCCTGGTTCATGAGCGCGCCGCCGCCGTCGAGCGCCCACGTCCCGCGCCACCCGCCGGAGTCGTAGTAGCCCTGGGTCCGGTACCACTTGATGGTGGCCTCGCCGTAGCAGATGCGCCCCAGCTTGCCTTCGTCGAGCCAGCGGCGTAGCTGCTGGATGCCCTCGGTGTAGCGGCTCTGCGAGATCACCTCGAGCTTGACGTTGTTCTGACGGCACGCGTTGATCAAGCTGTCCGCCGCCTGGAGCGAGATGTCGATCGGCTTCTCGCACACGATATGCCTGCCGGCCTCGGCGCCCGCGACGCCGTGTTTGGCGTGGAGGCCGGAGGGCGTGCACACGTTCAGCACGTCGAACTCGGCTTCCCGGAGCATGGCGCCAAGGTCGTTAAAGGCGCGGACGCCCTCCTTCTGGGCCGTCGCGTTGGCCTTTTCGGGTATCTCGTCGCACACGGCCACCAGCTCGGCGTCCTCGGACAGCTTCTTGATCGCGTCGATGTGCGTGCCGTGGATGACGCCGCAGCCGACGATGGCAAAGCGCAGCTTGGACATGGTCCCTCCTGATGTTGTCTCTTCGGTACCGCTAGATTGGCCACCGGGCGGGGCGTTTCCTGCGTCGGCGGGGCACAAATTCCCGGGCCCGCGGGGGCGGATCAGCGCTCATGACAAAAGGCCGGCCGCTGCGGTATACTAGAGACATACGTATGCTAGCCGTCTGGTTTTCCGACGCCGCAGCCGAAGCCCTGCCAGAAAGCAGACCTGTCGATGCCCGGATCGCGCCCCATCTCTGTCAAGCCTATCGTGGGCTATCTTCTCGCGCCCCCGCTGGTGGCGCTCACCAGCTGGGCGCTGCTCCTGATCCAACAATACGTCCAATACGTCACGGAAGATAGCTACTCACGACCGTATGGCATCGGCTTCCTGTTTCCTGTCGCCGTTATTACGGCACTTGCGGGAGCAATACCGGGCTTATGGACGCTGGCCTTATCGATGGCATCTACGGTTTACGTGCTTACAGCGCCCCGTTTTTCCTGGGAGATCCAGCGTCCCGGCGAATGGGCAGAGATTTTATCGCTTGTTGTTGTCGGCAGCCTCGTCATCTTTTCGCTGGATGCGACGCGGCGAGCACGCCAAAGGTCCGATGAGCTGTTGGCCGAGTCCGAGGAAGCCCGCGCCCGGCTGCGCACGGTCATGGATACGGCCCCCGTGGCGGTTTTAACCTGCGCCCCTGATGGGACGCTGGACTACGCCAACCGCGAGGCGGAGCGCATCTGGGGCCAGCCGCTGCAGAAGGTGGGGCGGGAAGGCTGGGGGCAGTACCGTCTGCTTTACCCGGACGGCACCCCCGTCCCACCGGAGCGCATGGGTCTGGCGCGCGCCCTTTCCGGCGAAGCTCCCATCATCAGCCAGGACGTTGTGATCGAACGTCCCGATAGCACGCGTATTTGGGTTCAGGCGAGCTCTACACGTATATCCGATGAAAGCGGGCGTGTGCTGGGTGGTATGTCGGTGTTTTCGGACATAACCGAGCGCAAGCGGGCCGAGGAGGCGCTCCAAAAGCAGGCCCGAGTGCTGGAGAGCATGGCGGAAGGCGTCAGCCTATCTGACGAGAACGGGATCATCCTTTACACGAACCCGGCCGAAGACGCCATGTTCGGATACGAGCCAGGCGAGTTGATCGGCAAGCACGTAGCGGTTCAAAACACCTATCCGCCGGAGGAGAATGCCCGGGTTGTCGCTGAAGTCATCCAGCAGCTGAAGGCGCAAGGGGCTTGGCACGGGGAGTTCAGTAACCGTAAGAAGGATGGAACCCCGTTTATCACCTCCGCCCGGATCACCGCGCTGGAACTATCGGGCAGGCAATACTGGGTTTGCGTCCAGGACGACATCACCGAGCGCAAGCAGGCGGAGGCGGAGAGAGCCCGTCTTCTGGTCGAGGTACAGGGCCGCGCCGAGCGTGAGGCGCTGCTGAACCGCATCGGGCAGGCCCAGCGCGGGTCGCTTGACCCCGCCGCGGTGCAGGTTGCGGCGGTGGAGGCCCTCGGGCTGGCGCTGGACGCGGACCGCTGTTACTTCGCCACCTACGACATACCTCAGGACCGCGCCTGGGTGACGCGTGACTGGCATCGCGCCGATCTGCCGTCACTGGCGGGGGAATACCGCCTGTCCGAATTCGACATCGATTTCGAGAAGATGTATGGTTCAGGCGCATCGCAAGTCGTCGAGGATGTGCGTACCGACCCGGGCATCGCGGCTATCGCCCCGGTCCTGGAGGCGCTCCGGCTGCGCTCCGGTGTCTCCGTTCCTTTGTTCGAGGACGGCCAGTTGGTGGCCGTCCTCAGCGTGGCCATGGCGGACGGGCCGCGCGCCTGGACGCCAGACGAGGTCGCGCTCGTCGAGGCCGTCGCGGCGCAGACCCACTCCACCATGAACACGGCGCGGCTGCTTCAGCGCGAGCGCAACATCGCGGAGCAGCTCCAGAACGCGCTCACCCCTTCGCTGCCGGGACCCGTTCCGGGCCTGGACATCGCTCCGTACTACAAAGCGGCCCTCGAGGAAGCGATCGTCGGCGGTGACTTCTTAGACGTCTTCTCGATCGACAAGGGGTGCACCGCCCTGGTGGTCGGCGACCTGAGCGGGAAGGGCTTAAAGGCCGCTTCCCAGGTCGCCACGGTCCGCAACATGCTGCGCTACGCGCTGTACCAGGGGCGGACCGTGGCCGAGGCCGTCGGTAGTTTGAACGATGTGTTTGCCGAGCACGATCTGCTCAGTGGTTTCGTCACCCTGTTCGTCGGCCTTTATGACACCGGGACGGGTACGCTCACCTATATCTCCTGCGGGCACGAGCCGGCGCTTCTGCGGCGCGCCAAGACCGGCGTGGTAGAGGAGCTGACGCCCACCGGCGCCGTCTTAGGGGCCTTCCCCCAGGCGACCTATCAACAGCAGACGGTTTCTCTTTCCCCCGGCGATACCCTGGCTTTGTACACGGACGGTTTATCGGAAGCGGGTCGCGGCCGGCACGACTTCCTGGGGGTCGCGGGTCTGGCCGGCCTCCTGCGGCAGCAAAAGGATGCGGAGCCTGCGGCCGAGGTGGTAGACCGCATCGTCGCAGGCGTCAAAGCGCACGCCCACGACGACCTTCACGATGACATCTGCCTGCTGGTAGCCGTGGTCGAGGGAAAGAACTGATCCC
>JAUJNC010000223.1 GCA_030446525.1 Armatimonadaceae bacterium | reverse complement strand
CGCCACGCCCTGGGCCGAGGCGGGGCACGAGGTCGCCTTCGCCCAGTTCGAGCTGCCGGCGGCGCCCCCGCCGGTGCCGGCCACCCTGCCGCGCGGCGGGACGGCCGTGCGCTGCCGCCGGGAGCGGGCGCGCCTGCACCTGGAGAGCGGCCCGTGGGAGCTGTCGTTCGACGCCGCGCGCGGCGTGATCGACGGCTGGCGCTTCGCCGGCCAGCCGCTCCTCGTGGCGGGGCCGCGCCTTTCCCTGTGGCGCGCCGCGATCGACAACGAGGCCCGCGGCGGCGGCGAGCGCGTGCTCCAGGAATGGCGCCGGCGTTTCCTGCACCTGGTGCAGCAGCGCCTGGACGGTTTCGAACACGAGCAGGTCGATGACGCGGCGGTGCGCGTGAGCGTCCGCTCGTGCGTCGCCCCGCCCGTGTTCGACGCCGCCTTCGATTGCCGCTACACCTACACCGTACTCGGCAGCGGCGACGTGCTCCTGGAGGTGGCGGGCGCGCCGCGCGGCGACTGGCCCGAAACGCTGCCGCGCATCGGCCTGGAGATGGCCCTGCCCGCGGCGCTGGACCGGGTCACGTGGCTGGGGCGCGGGCCGGGCGAGAGCTACGCGGACACGAAACAGGCGGCCCGCTTCGGCCTGTGGCGCGCGGCCGTGGACGACCTGTTCACGCCCTACGTCCGCCCGCAGGAGAACGGCAACCATACGGACACGCGCTGGGTGGCGCTCGCCGACGCGCGCGGGGCGGGTCTGCTGGCCGCCGGCGACCCCACCCTGGACTTCAGCGCCCACCGCTTCACGACCGAGGACCTGGACCGCGCCCAGCACACCTGCGAGCTCGCGCCGCGCCCTACCATCACGCTCCACCTGGACTGGCGCCAGAACGGCGTCGGCTCGGGCAGCTGCGGGCCGGGCGTGCTGCCCGCCTACCAGCTCCACGCCGAGCCGTTCGTTTTTCGCGTGCGCCTGCGACCGCTCGCGCCGGGCGGGCCGGATCCGCAGGAGCTGGGACGCCAGCCCCTGGGGACGGATCGCTGAAAGGACACGACAAGGTGGACGAAATGGGAAAACAGGGCGAGCTGCCCCGGCTCGGTTTTCTGGGCCTGGGCGGTATGGGCGGGCCCATGGTCCGCAACCTGCTCCAGGCGGGCTACCGGCTGTGCGTCTTCGACATCGACCTCGAACGCCTCCGTGCGAGCGCCGCGGCAGGCGCCACCGCCGCGGGCGCCGCCGAGGTTGTCGGGGCGAGCGACATCGTGCTCACCAGCCTGCCTTCCTCGGAAAGCTTCCTCCGGGTGGCCGAGAAGGCGCTGCTGCCGCACGCGCGGGCGGGGCAGATCTTCATCGAGACCGGCACCACGACGCCGCACGAGGTGCGGCGGCTGGCCGAGGCGTTTGCCGGGCGGGGGGCGACCCTGCTGGACGTGCCCGTGAGCGGCGGGACCGCCGGGGCCGAGAGCGGCACCCTCGCGATGTTCGCGGGCGGCGACCGGCAGGCCTTCGATCGCTGCCTGCCGATCCTGCAGGTGCTGGGCGACCCGGAGCGGATCACCTATTGCGGGCCGAGCGGGGCGGGGCAGGTGGTCAAGGGCGTCCACCAGCTCAAGTCCGGCCTGGTCAACGCCGCCTACCTGGAGGCCATCGCGTTCGGCGTGCGCGCGGGCGCAGACGCCGCGACCCTCCACCGAGCCCTGGTCGGGCCCAAGGACCGGGGGGGCGAGTGGGAGCGCCGCCTGGCGCAGGTGGAGGCGGGGCAGGGCGAGGCGGCCGGGGTGAAGTTCCGCGAGCTGCCTTACTACCTGGACGAAGCCGGGCACGTCGGCTTCGAGCTGCCGCTCACCCGAACCCTGCACGCCTTCTGCGATCGGGGCGAGCGCGTCGTGATCGACGACAACCGGCCGGCGCCCTCGTTCTGGCACGAGCTGACGAAACAGCAAGGGTGACCTCACGGGAGGGAACGGGGTGGCTGTCCTCCGTGCGGATGCTCCGGTCCATCAGCCGGAGCCCCTCGTGGCCGATCTCGCACCCGGTGTCGAAGAGCGCGAGGTCGCTCCGCGTTTCGCCTGCAAGGCGTCCATGCCCTTCTGGAGGAACGCCGTTTCTTCGATGTCCCCCGGCACCGGCACATCCGGCGTTACGCCGCGCCCCTCGAGCCGCTCGCCGTTCAGCTTCAGATCCAGCACGGCCAGCGACAGGTAAAAGCGATCCGATACCGGGATTCCCTTAGCCGCGAGCACGGCCCCGGCGGAGCGCTGGCCGACGAGCGTCGCGCGGCCTGACGTTTGCAGCGTCCAGGCCAGCCACTCTTTGGCCGACCGGGTGCCGTCATCGATCAGCACCACGAGCGGCCTGGAATAGCCTTGCCAGCTCTGCCTGCCGGCGGCCTGCCCGTGCGCCCGGCTCCAGACACGGATGTCCGGCCGGAAGAAGACATCCGCGTAGCCTTCCGGCGAACCGCCGAAACCCTCCCGCAGGTCCAGCACCAGCCCGTCCGTGTCGTGCAGCGGTCCCGTGACCGCCGCCTCCAGGGCCGCCGCGAAGCGGTCACCGGCCATGCTCCAAAGGTGGACGTAGCCGACCCGGCGGCCGTCGGGCTGGCGGAGCACGCGGACGCTTTGCCGGGTGGCCTTCAGCAGCGCCTCCAGCGGCCCTTCCTCCACGGGCGTCACCCGGACCGAGCCTGCCTTGTCTGCGCGGCGGTACGAGAGCGTCACGGGCCCGTCCGAGAATTGAGTCAACCCCCGGTAGAGAGCGCCGTCGACGGACACGAGCACGTCGCCCGCCCGCAGTCCGGCGCGGGCCGCGGGCGAGCCGTCGAGGACCGCGGCCGCCACGGCGGGCCGATCCGCGTGCGTGAGCACGCCGATGTGGCGCAGGCGGCGGCGCGGCTGCCGGGCATGCAGATCGGGCAGCAGATAGAACTCGAAATCGTCGGGGGTGAAAAGGCGCGTGTGCGACGCGCGGAGCTGGGCCAGCATCTCATTTGCCAGACGGGTAAAGGCCCGGTCGTCCCGAACCGCGCCCAGCCGGGCGCGATAGCGCTCGCCCACCGCTCCCCAGTCTAACCCACCCGTCTTCTCGTCGTAGAACTGGTCCCGCACCGCCTGCCACACCGCCTCAAACTCCTTCTGGTAAGGCGACGGCGCCGTGGCGCTGGCCGCCGCCCCGGAGCGGGCGCTCCCGCCGCCTGTAGGCAGAAGCAGCAGACATAGCAGCAGTGATAAAAATCTCAGCCGATTAATGGGACGTATCCTTTCCATGGTCATGCCGGCACAAAACGGCTTCTCCCTCTAAATACGCGGCACGCCGGCCCAACGTTGCCCGTGTTGGCAGGGGGCGTGCCCGTGGCAACCGGAACCCGGCTGCCCAACACTGCGCTGCAGGAGACGCCAAGCAGCCGGCAGTTTGCTTCGCTCAAGGGTCCGCATCTTCGCGGGGGCAGCAGTTTGCGCAGGCGCGACGAGCCGGCCTTGCACCTCAAGGCAAGCGTGGACGCTTCGCGTGCCGTTGTCACTCAGCCAGGTAAGAAGTTGCTCGTGGCCTGCCGCGGGGTCGGCGAAGACTTTGTGGCGGGGTTTCTTCTGGTCTTTGATCAGGGCCACACCGAGAGTGGCTTTGGCAACGTCGATGCCCAGGAACGTGGCTTCTCGTTGTCGCTAAGGGGGTTGTCCTCGCCCGCAAGCCATCCTCGTGATACAAGCCTCTCCCATCACGGGGGCTTTGGATACTGTCCGGCTTTTCTGGCAAGGTAAAGAGGTGCCAGGCGCTCATCTCACTGGCGGGCTCATTATGGCCCAAAGCGGGGCTGGGCGTTACTGGCACCGCGTCTAAATATATGCAAAACTCGGCCGTTCGATTGGGGGTTTCTGGCCGTAGGCTTCCAGGAAGGCAGGCGGGTATGCTCAAAGTAGATTACGACGCTCTGGTGCAGGCCCTTGAGGCGTTCGTGGGCAAAACGGTCCTCATCCACGAGAGCCGGAGCCGAGACAGAGGGGGCATGACCGGCACTTCGCCACCTACACCTGCCAGGTTCACCATGCGCCTGAAGGCGTACGGCGTCTCGATCAGCGGCCGACAGCTTTCGCTGGAGGGCGAGGACGGCAGCCCGTACGGCATCTGCATGACAAACATCACCTGCGTCACGTTCTGCGCGGCGCAGGAAACCCTGGAGATCGTCGAGCAGTTCGAGACACAGGTGGAGCGCCAAACCACCCTGAGTAAAGCACGCGGGCGAGGGGCGGCATCTGCGGAGAAGGGGGACGTGGGCCGTGTTGGCTTCGAACCAACGACACCCGTCTTAAAAGGGCGGTGGTTCGAAGCGCGAGAAAAAGCGGCCATTATCGATAGGAGCGTGCTTGTCCCCGTCCCCGATTTTGTGACAAGGCGGTTGTGTTTTTGTCGCCTTTTCAATATACCACCAGTCTCCACAGAGAGAGATCCCGTATAGTCTGTGGCCTTTGTGTGTCCTCCGCCCTGTCCGTTGGCCCGAGCCGGTCGGCATAGCGGCAGACCTGGCGCGGATCTATCCCCAGCCGGCGCGGCCTCGGCGACGGTGACGAACTCGGCGCCCGGCTCTGTCATTCACCACGCCCCCGCGGCCCCTCGACCTCACCGCGCGGGTGCTGGCCGCCCGGGTTTGCCAAAACAAGAGCGCCGCAGAACAATGTCGCCGCGCCGACCAAAAGCAGAACCCACTCCGGCCGGACGTATTGCCCCAGGAGGCTTCCCACCAGAAGCAGCGCCAGGATCGATCCGCAGCCGAAGGGGATCCCGCAGCAGCAGCCTCTAAAGCGCCATTCTTGCCCGCGGGGGCTGTCCTCCTGTCGCGCTCGGTCCTCCGTCATTCCCGGCCGCCTCCCCGCGGCCCCTCGACCTCCAGGCGCAGCCGGTGGTACACGTCGCCCACGGCATCGGACCAGCCGCAGCCCTCACCGGACGGCAACACGTGCCCGCGCTCCCGGTCCACCCGCGCCGCGGCTTCGTTCGCCCGGGCCAGCGCGCCGAGCAGCGCGCGCGTGGCCGGTGTGTCGAGCTGGTGGAGCCACACGTCCGACGCCCGTTGCGCGTCGTGGAACCAGGCGCCGCGAGCGACCAGCAGTTGCAGCGCCCGCTGCGCGTCTTCGTTGGCCGTGTCCAGGTACTCACGGGCGCGCAGCGTGTCGCCGGTCTCCACGAGTTCCATGGCGGCCAGGAGAGCGAACACGGCCGCGTGGATGCCGCGGGCGGCGCTGTCCAGCTCTTCCTGTGTCATGCTCATGTGAGCGGCTGCCCCTTCTTCCGGCGCTGACGTATGGTGCGCCCGCGTGGGCACGTGCTCTTGTGGTCGAGACCTTTCCCGCCACAGGTGCAGAAAATTTCTTCGAGCAGCTTGGGCGGCCGTCCGCCGCGCTTCCCATTCTCGCGGGAAGCTTCGACGCGCTTCTCGGACGGGATACCACGCAGCGCGCGCGCCGCCTCCGTTGTGTTCAGCATAAACGTCTCCTGGTTCTCTCAAGATTGTAACCTGACGTCAGGAAAAAATCAAGAAATATTAACAAAAACTCGACATCAGGTATTGTCATCTAACCCAACGTCAGGTTATAATATAGTATCAAACACGGGATGAGGAGTAACGTTGCTGCGCCGGGCGCGGGGTGGCTAGACCCCGCGCCCGAGCATCCCCCGAAGGAGATCACACAACGACCAACCGAAAGAAGCTTCACGCAGGAAGACTACCCGAAGTACACCACGGCCCGCGACGTCCGGCAGACGTTCGGCCTGGAGGGCGAGGTCCTGGCCGCGTACCTGCATGCCGCCGGGCTGCTGCCGCTGGCCGGGGCGCTCGGGCGCCGCCGTAGCGGTTGGCTTGCGGGCAAGCGATAGCCGGAGGCGATATGGGTGCCCTCAGCCTGCTGGGCTGCGGCTGGCGACGGCGCCGGCGGACGGCGTAACACGGGCGGACACGCATCCACACACGCACAAGGGCCGGGGTTGTTCCCCCGGCCTTGTCTTTGTGCCCTGCTCCGGCGAAAGCGTCACCTGTCAGAAGACCCGATTGACAGTCCCGGAGCCAGCCCCTATACCTGCATCCATCAACCCGGCCGTCTTTGATGACGGCGCTCTGCCCCAGCTATGCGATGCCACGGCCGGGTAGAGCAACGGAGAAGGGGAATCATCGATGAAAGCACATTGGGGGGCGCAGGTCGCCGCCCTCGGCCTGGTGGCACTAGCGCTGCTGGCGGGCGGCATGCAGCCGGCCAAGGCGCAGACATTTACGCTGAACGCCGTGGATTCCGGATGGTACGATGCATCCGGATCCCATACTCCGACAAACCAGAACTATGGTCTCGGTCGTGGATCGGTTGGAGGCAGCATCCAGGAGGTGCGTAACTTCTTCGTCTTCGATCTGCCCGTCTTTGCGCTGCCCATCGCGAGCGTGGAAC
>JAUJNC010000222.1 GCA_030446525.1 Armatimonadaceae bacterium | reverse complement strand
CTGCGAGCCCGCACAGCCCAGCAGGCACACCGACAAGGTCGCCGTCCAAACCGTCCTGGTGATCCGTCTTCGTTCCATCGTCCCCTCCCGCACTATTTAGAGCGGGGCCGGCGTCCGCGTCTTCAATCGGCGCGCGGCCGGGTCCTTGAAATACCCCCTGTTCTGGGGTACAATAACCGCCGATAGTGGCTATCAGCGTACAGTTTACGTCGAGGAAAGCGAAGACTCTTATGGCTATGGTGGAGAACGGGACGGGCGGGACAGGGAAGAACGGCGCGGCGGCGGACGGCGCGGGCACGACCGAGAAGTCCACCTGGCGTAACAAGGTCGGGCTGGCGGAGATGCTCAAGGGCGGCGTGATCATGGACGTGATCAACGCGGAGCAGGCCGTGATCGCCGAGGAGGCGGGCGCGGCGGCGGTGATGGCGCTGGAGCGCGTCCCGGCCGACATCCGCAAGCACGGCGGCGTGGCCCGGATGAGCGACCCCAAGATGATCAAGGAGATCATGGCCGCGGTCACCATCCCCGTCATGGCTAAGGCGCGCATCGGGCACATCGTCGAGGCGCAGATCCTGCAGGCGCTGGGAGTGGACTTCGTCGACGAGTCCGAGGTGCTGACGCCCGCCGACGAGCAGTTCCACATCAACAAGCACGCCTTCAAGGTGCCGTTCGTCTGCGGCTGCCGCGACCTGGGCGAGGCGCTGCGCCGCATCGGCGAGGGCGCGGCCATGATCCGCACCAAAGGCGAGGCGGGCACGGGCAACATCGTCGAGGCGGTGCGCCACCTGCGGACCGTGACGGCGGCCATCCGCCGCATCCAGACCATGGACGAGGCGGAGCTGATGACCGAGGCCAAGAACCTGCAGGCGCCGTACGAGCTGGTGGTGGAGATCCACCGCACGGGCAAGCTGCCGGTCCCGAACTTCTCCGCCGGCGGCGTCGCCACACCGGCCGATGCCGCCCTGATGGTCCAGCTGGGCGCGGAGGCCGTGTTCGTGGGCTCGGGCATCTTCAAGTCCGGCGACCCCGCCGAGCGGGCCAAGCGCATCGTGGACGCCGTGACGTACGCGCACGACGCGGAAAAGCTGGTCGAGATCTCCACCGGCCTGGGCGAGCCGATGGTCGGCATCGATATCCGCCTGCTGGAAGACAAAGAGCTTCTGGCCGTGCGCGGCTGGTGAAGCGAAGGGATCGTCCCTTCCTCTTCTGCCCGTACTGCCGGGCCGAGCTCGAGACCCGGCGCATCCCGGACCCCGACGGGCCGGAGCGCCGGGTTTGTGCCGACTGCGGTTTCGTTCACTGGGGCAACTCCAAGCCGACGGCCGGGGGCGTCGTCGTGGACGACGCGGGGCGGGTCCTGCTGGCCCGGCGCGCGGTGGAGCCGTTCCTCCACTGGTGGGACATCCCCGGCGGGTTCCTCGAGCCGGGCGAGCATCCGGAAGACGGCGTGCGGCGGGAGCTGCGCGAAGAGACCGGCCTGGAGATCGACGTGGAGCGTCTCATCGGCGTCTACATGGACGAGTACGCGTACGGCGAGGGCGGGCATACGCTGAACTTTCACTACCTGTGCCGCGTCGCGGGCGGGGCGCCCGCCGCGGCCGACGACGTGGAGGAGCTGGCCTGGTTCCCCGCCGACGGCTTGCCGGAGCAGGTCGCCTTCCAGAACACCAAAGACGCCCTGCGGGACTGGCGGCGGCAGAAGGAAAAACAGGAAGGGTGCCCGTAACCAGACAGAAAGGCCGGCGGCCGCGCGTGGGCGTGGTGGCGATGCAGGGGGATTACGGCGCGCACCTGGCGGCCGTGGAAGCCGCGGGCGGCGAGGGTTTCCCGGTGCGAACGCCGGAGGAGGCGGCCCAGGCCGACGCGCTCATCCTGCCCGGCGGCGAAAGCACCACGATCGGCAAGCTCATGGCGCGCTATGGCCTGGATATTGCGGTTACCGAAGCGGCCGGGGCGGGTAAACCCATCTACGGGACCTGTGCGGGGATGATCCTGCTGGCCAGGCGCATCGCGCACGGCGAAAAGCGGGGCGGGCAGCCGACCTTGGGGCTGATGGACGTGGGCGTGACGCGCAACGCCTGGGGGCGGCAGGTGGACTCGTTCGAGGCGGACATCGATGCGCCGCAGGTGGCCGGGGGAGACCCGGTGCGCGGTGTGTTCATCCGCGCCCCGGCCGTCGAGGAGACGGGGCCCGGCGTCGAGGTGCTGGCGCGTTACGCCGACAAGGCGGTGCTGGTCCGGCAGGGAAACCTGCTGGCATCGGCGTTCCACCCGGAACTGACCGGTGATGCCCGCGTGCACCGGTTTTTTCTGGACATGATAGCCCGGGAGGCCGATGATGGGGACGGTGGCAAGTAGCACGTGGTGAAGCGGATACTGCTTCTGGGCGCGCTTGCGCTGGCGCTCGGCGCGGCGGTGCGGATCTCCACCGCGCCCGTCCCGGCCGTCGCCGTTTCGGAAGAGTCCGCCGAGCAGGCGGAGCTCGAAGGGGATGTCCGCCTCGCGGGCGACGGCCGCCCGCGCTGGCGGGTACTGTGGACGAAACCCGCCCCGTCGCTGGCGGCCATGCACCTGTCGGCGGACGGCAAGCCCTCGCCTGGGTGGACCGCAAGGGGAGCGTCCGCAGCCTCGATGCCGCGGGGCGCACGCTGTGGCAGGCGCCGCCGATCTCCGGCCTTAACCGCGTGGTCGCCGCGCCCGCGGGCGCGGTGCTGGCCTACTCCCCTCCTCAACCCCGCCCGGCCGTCCGTGACGATTTTGAGCCCGAAGGACGGCGGCAAAAGCCCCGGTCCTGCCCCGTGGAGGGCGCGGTTTGGAACGTCGCCCTTTCCAGGGATGGCAGCAAGGCCGTCATCGGCACCGGGCAGCGGTACGTGTACGTGATCCCGGTCGCGCCGGGCGGGCCGCAGGCCCCGCAGCCGGCGGCGCGCTGGCGAACACCCGGCATCCCGGATTCCGTGGCCCTCGCTTCCGCGGAGCCGCTGGCGCTGCTGGGCACCTGGCAGGATGCCGGCGTCTCGGCGTTCGCGCTGGACGGCACCGTGCGCTGGCGGCATGACGAGCCGGAGCCCGCCCGGCTGTACAGCGTGTGCCTGTCGCGCGACGGCTCGACGGCGGTGGGCGCTTCCGCCCACGGGCCGCGCGAAAGCGACGCGCGTCTGCATGTCTGGGACGCCGCGACCGGCCGGCCGCTCTGGACCAGGGACCTGGAAGGGTTCCACCCGAGGGCGCTGATCACCCGGCGCGGGCAGTTCGTCGCGGTCACCTACGTCCGTACGCTGTCGTACCGCACCGGCGACGCCGTCGAGCGCAAGCTGGTGCTCTTTGACCGCAGAGGGCGGCGGCTTTGGGAGAAGGGCGGCGTGTACTTTTCGCCGGAGTTGGTGGCGCTTTCTTCGGACGGCAGGCGGCTGACGGTCACCGATGGCGCGAGCACCCTTTACACGCTCGATGCCGGGGGGCGCATCCTTTCCTATCTGCGGCTCCCCCCGAACCCGAAAACCGGCGCCAGGCCCGCGATCCGCGAGGCGATCGCCACGCCGGACGGGGAGCACCTGCTGGTCCGGCGCGGCGACGGCCAGATCACCCTGCTCAAAGCGACGTGACACCGGGCCCGAGCGCGCTCGCCGCCGACGTCGCCGCCTTCATCGCCCGCGCCGGGAACGACCCGGACACCTTCGACCATCTCGCGCGCCGCGTCTTCGCTTACCAATACCGCCACAACGCGCCGTACCGCGCCTTTTGCGACGGGCGCGGGGTTTCGCCCGAGAGAATCGCGTCCTGGCGAGACATCCCCGCCGCCCCCGCCGCCGCCTTCAAGCGGTTCGTTCTTTCCGCCACGCCCCAGACGGCGTGCCGTCCGGAGCGGGGCGGGCGCATCTTCCATTCGTCAGGCACCACGGGCGCCCAGACCAGTCGCCACTTCCTTGACGCGCCGTCCCTCGATCTGTACCGGGTCTCGCTGCGCGCAGGCTACCGCCGTTCCGTGCTCCCGGACGGCGCTCGCCTGCCCGTCCTGGCCCTCGTGCCCCCGCCCGACGCCGCGCCGCACTCTTCGCTCTCCTTCATGCTCGGCGAACTGATCAGTGACTACGGCGGCCGGTTCTTCTGGCAGGACGGCTGGCAGGCAGATCTCCGGCGCGTAATGGGCGCCCTGTCGGAGCCGGCCGTCCTTTTCGGGACCGCCTTCGCCTGGGTTCACTTCTTCGATTCCCCGTCCGGCACGTTCGCGCTGCCCCCCGGCAGCCGCGTCGTCGAGACCGGCGGCTTTAAGGGCCGCTCCCGCGAGGTTTCCCGCGGCGAGCTTTACGCCCTGTTCACTTCCGGCCTGGGCGTGCCGCCCACGCACTGCCTCGCCGAGTACGGCATGAGCGAGATGGCCTCGCAGTTCTACGATCCCACCTTGCGCGACCATGTCCTGGGCGTCGCCCAAGACCGGTCCGCCGGCGCCGCGCGCAAGGTCGCCCCGCCGTGGCTCCGCAGCCGCGTCCTCGACCCCGTCACGGGCGAGGACGCCGCGCCCGGCACACCCGGCCTGCTCGCCCACTACGACCTGGCCAACCTCAACTCCGTCCTCGCCATCCAGACCGAAGACTACGGCCACGGGTGCGACCACGGCGAGGGGTTCGTCCTGCTCGGCCGCGCCCCCGGCGCCGTCCTGCGCGGCTGCTCCCTTTCGGCCGAGGAGATGTCCTCTGGTGACAGGAAAAACGGATGAGATACCTGGTCGTCGGTCTGGGCGGTTTCGTCGGGGCCAACGCGCGCTACCTCATCGGCGGGTGGGTACAGCAGCGGTGGGGCGCGTCGTTCCCCTACGGCACCTTTGTCATCAACGTCAGTGGGTCATTCCTGCTGGGGCTGTTTGCCACGCTGGCTTCGCACTTCGCCCGGAACGACTATTGGCGGCTTCTGATCTCCGTGGGCTTTCTCGGCGCCTACACCACCTTCTCCACGTTCTCGTACGAGACGCTTCACCTGATCGAGGGCAGGCGGTACCCTGCGGCCGCCGCCTATCTGCTGGGCAGTGCCGCCGCCGGGCTTATCGCCGCCTATCTGGGCGTCATCACGGCGCGCTTCGTGGTGCGTGGGTATCTCTGACAGGGAGGAGTGCGCCAACCGGGCAAAAAGAGCGCGGCAGCATCGCGCCCCGCTCACCCGACGAAGCGCCCGAAGGCTACGTCAGGATGCTCTTGACCAGGCTGCCGCGCACGTCGGTGAGGCGGAAGTCGCGGCCCTGGTACCGGTAGGTCAGCCGCTCGTGGTCGACGCCCATCAGGTGCAGGATCGTGGCGTGCAGGTCGTGGACGTGCACGGGGTCCCTGGTGATGTTGTAGCAGAAGTCGTCGGTCTCGCCCAGCGTCATCCCGGCTTTGACGCCCGCCCCGGCCATCCAGAGCGAGAAGCAGCGGCCGTGATGGTCGCGGCCGTAGTTGTCCCGGGTCAGCGTTCCCTGGCAGTAGACGGTCCGGCCGAACTCGCCGCCCCAGATGACGAGGGTGTCCTCGAGCAGGCCGCGCTGCTTCAGGTCCTTGACCAGGGCGGCGGAGGGCTGGTCCGTGTCCATGCACTGGCCGCGGATCTGCTTGGGCAGGCTGTTGTGCTGGTCCCAGCCGCGGTGGAACAGCTGCACGAAGCGCACGCCGCGCTCGGACAGGCGCCGGGCCAGCAGGCAGTTGGCGGCGTAGGTGCCCGGTTTGCGCGATTCCGGGCCGTACATCGCGAAGGTCTCCTCGGACTCGCCGGACAGGTCCATCAGGTCGGGCACGGACGCCTGCATGCGGTAGGCCATCTCGTACTGGGCGATGCGCGTGTTGATCTCCGGGTCGCCGAAGGTCTGCCCCGCCATCTGGTTGAGCCGCGCCGTCGCGTCCAGCATGCGCCGCCGGCCGGCCGCGTCGATCCCGGGCGGGTTGGCCAGGTGCAGCACCGGGTCGCCGACCGAGCGTAGCTTCACGCCCTGGTGGACCGAGGGCAGGAAGCCGCTGCCCCACAGGCGGCCGAAGAGCGGCTGGTCGTTCTTGTTGCCGCTGCCCTGCGAGATGAGCACGATGTAGGCCGGCAGGTCGGCGTTCTCGCTCCCCAGGCCGTAGCTCATCCACGCCCCGATGCTGGGGCGGCCCGGCTGCTGCGAGCCGGTCTGGATGAAGGTGATGGCCGGGTCGTGGTTGATCGCCTCGGTGTGCATCGACTTGATGATGCAGATCTCGTCGACGACAGAGGCCGTGTGCGGCAGCAGCTCGCTGACCCAGGTACCCGTGTTGCCGTGCTGCGCGAACTGGAACATCGGCGCCACGCACGGGAAGGCCTTCTGGCCCGACGTCATCCCCGTGATCCGCTGGCCCATGCGCACCGAGCCGGGCAGTTCCGTGCCGTGGTAGTCCTTCAGCTTGGGCTTGTAGTCGAACAGGTCGATGTGCGAGGGCGCGCCGGACTGGTGCAGGTAGATCACACGCTTGGCCCGGGGCGCGAAGTGCAGCGCCTGGAGCGCGCCCCGGCTGCCCCCGGCGCCCGTGTCCGGCGCACCGAACGCCTCCGGGCTGAGCAACGAGCCCAGTGCCGCCGCCCCGATGCCCGTCGCCGCCCGGCCGAACAACTGCCGGCGCGTCATCAGTAACTCGTATTCCCTGCGCTGGTCCATGCTCTTTACTCGATGTTTGAAACGCGGTTAAGCCGCCACCGGTTCCGCTGCCTTCTCGGCTTCCGCTCTCGCTTCCTCGCGGTCGTCTTCCGCATCTTCCGGCAGCGGGCCATGCACCGTCAGGTACTCGGCGATCTCGCGCTCTAACTTGCGGATCATCGAATTCGTGCTATATATCTCGGATTGGCGCGTGCTGGGATGGCCAATGGTTTGCGCCGCGATACGGTCGCGGATGCTGTACATCTTGGCAACGGACTGGACGGTGTATTCAAACTGCTCCCGATCTTCTATTTTGGTCTTGGTCATGGTTGTATCTCCTCACCAC
>JAUJNC010000221.1 GCA_030446525.1 Armatimonadaceae bacterium | reverse complement strand
GGTCGCCGCGCTGAGGACGCGCTGATTGTCGAGGGTGTAGGTCCAGCTGCTGACCGGCTCCGGCAGCACCGCCAGCGTCGAGAAGGCCCAGCCCGGGCGGGTCGGCGCGACCCCGCCCGGCAAGTTGGGGGCGTAGACCAGGGTGCGGTCGGCAGAGGTCGCGGCCTCCGGGCGATGGATCGGGCTCGTGTCGAGCCCCAGGACCAGGCGCTCGCCCGGCGCGGGCGCGGGCGCGTGCCGGGCGAAGAGCCGCCGCAGCACCGCCCGGTCGATCTGCCCGTCGCGGAACGCCGCGTACAGGCTGGGCCAGCCGCGCCGGAAGCCAGGCGCTTGCGACAACTCGATGACCGCGCGGGGCTGCGGGGCCGTCAGCAGGGCGTCGGCCACCTCGAACAACGCATCACTCGCGCGCGTGAAGCAGTGGTACACGTCCCGCCGGAAGGCGGCCAGCGTGGTAGTATCCATCGGGGTCCCTCCTCCAGTATCCAGTATCAGCACCTGAAGGGCTGAGCGCCGGTGCCAGCCCGGGGCACAAGAGGCTGGGTGTGCAACGAGTTCTTAGTCTAAACATCACGCGTATGGTTCAGGGAGTGAATGACGCGGCGAGCTGATGCGGAGGAGGAGCAGGGGGGGCCACCTGTCGGGGACCAGGAAATGCCCTGCTCGTGCTCCTTCGGGGCACCCTTGGCGATGTCCGCGCGCAGCCCCACTTTTCGGCACGCGCCGCCTGCTCATCAGGGTCCCGCCGCATGTCAAGGCGTCGGGGTTCGCAGCAGACATGTGGAGATAGTATGTCACGTTGATGGGACATCTCGTGGCCGTCCCTGTTCTTCCTGCCGCCATGTGTCGTTCAACAAAGCGAGCGCAGCAGGGTCACACGCGCCGGTGGCGTGGGGCGGGCGGGAGGGGCGCGGGTTGAGCCGGGGTGACGGGCGCGGGCCGGGGATGGCACCCGGTCGCCGGCGTGTGCGAGCGGGGAGCGCCGGTGGCGAGCAGCGCCATTTGTTGCTCACTACTACCGCTCTGCTTGACATATTGTCTCCACATGTCTGTCTGCAGCCCCGCGCCACTCACCCACGCGCCTGCAACCCGGCGAGACCGGCTGGGGCGCCGTCGCGGGAGGGGACGCCGCCGGGCACCAACGCGGCGTAGTCCAGCGCGAGATCCCGGTCCTCGGCCGCGGTCGCACGCCCTCTGGGGCCTGATCGCGAGCATGGCATCCCCGTACGAGTAAAACTGGTAGTCGTGGGCGAGTGCCTCCCGATAGATCCGGTGGAGTTCGTCGATACCGCCGCAGCAGGCGGCGGTGAGGTCTCATCACCGGCGTCCGGGGGTAGTGGAAGTTGGTGACCAGGCCGCCCACTACCTGGAAGTGGTAGGGCGGATAGATGAAGAGGGTTGCTTTGCCTACTAGCTCTTGCGGGCTCGTCGCGGCGCGTACCTGCGGGGCGATCGTCTCCACGTCCGTGTGGCGGTCGTGCCCACGCCGATAACCCGACGGCCAGCGCGGAGCGCCCGCCAGATCGCCCCAGCGGCCGCCGCCGAAACGCGGTACGACTCGCTATCCATGGTGTGCCCGTCCACGTATTCGGATTGGAATTGGCGAAACGTTCCGTAGCCGACATGGAGTGTGACCGTCGCCATCTCCACGCCCTGTGCCTGGAAGCGCGGACACCAGCGCGGGGTGGAAGTGGAGACCGGCCGTGGGTGCGGCGATGGATCCGGGCGTTGCGGCGAACATCGTCTGATAATCTTGCTCATCGCGCGTCGGGCCCCGCCTCACGTAGGGGGGAAGCGGCGGCGACCCGCAGGCCTCCAGGAACGCGATGAGGCTCGAAGGGCTCGTCCGGGATGAGGTCACCGACGCGCAGGGCCGCGAGATGCCCTTCGCCTTGACCACGAAGGTCGCTCCCGGCAGCTTCAGCCGGTCGCCAACCTGCGGCTTGCTCGGGCACATGGCGTGGAGATCATTGAAACCGGCCGCCGTCGGCTCCATGAGGAGGATGGAGGCCCGTCTCCCCGCCGAGCTGGGCCGGCACCACCTTTGAATCGTTGACAACCAGGGAGTCACCGCGCAGCCCCCGGCAAATCGGAGAACAAATGGTGCCTGATCGCCCTCGACGCCCGCTCGTAGACGAGGAGCCGGGCGCTGTAGGGGCGCGGTCGCTGTGCGATACGCCCCTGCGGCAGGTCGAAGTCGAACGCGGGTGGACGGGATGCGCATGGTCATCTCCTGGTCAATATGATGCTCAATTTGGCTGCCGACCGGGGCGAGGTGTCGATCAGCGGCGAGCCTCGTCGCATTCGGCCAGGGCCAGGTCGATTTCCGAACGGACCCACCTGTCCGTCTCGCCCGCCAGCGCGCTGAAGAGGTGCCGGCGCGCCGCGGGGACCGCCAATGCGCCCGAGGGCCCAGGGCGACATGCCCGCGCACGATCGGCTCCTCGTCGCCCAAGGCCCTCGCCGAGGGCAGGTACGGCGCCGAGGTCGCCGACGTTGCCGAGGGCAACGGCGACGTTGCGCACCAGCCCGCGCCGCTTGGCGCGCGAGGGCCGTGTGGCGGAAGCGCCGGCGAAACTCCTCTTCGCCGAGACGCAGCACGGGATCAGGGCCGGGCGGGCCTCCACGACGGGCGGTCCGGGGCGGCCTGGCTCCGCGCGGTGGTTGACCGGGCAGACCTCCTGGCAGATGTCGCAGCCGAAGATCCAATCGCCGATTAGGGGCCGCACCTGCGGGGATCGGCCCACGATTCTCGATCGTCAGGAACGAGATGCAGCGGGGTTATCGATGACGCCGGGCGCGATCAGCGCCCCCGTGGGGCACGCCACGAGGCGCCGTGCAGCGGCCGCAGTTCCGGCGTGTCGGTCGGTCGGGGGGAGGGCGATGTCCGTCAAGATTTCGCCCAAGTACACCCACGACCCGTAGCGCAGGGTCAGGATATTGGTGTTCTTGCCGTACCAGCCCACGGGCGCGGCGGGCCACCGCGCGGTCGACCAGGCGCCCGGTGTCGACGATCGCCGCGCACCGAGCGTCCGGCACCCGCTCGCGCAGGAATTCGATGAGCTGGCCAGGCGCCCCTGAGCACCTCGTAGTCGCGGCTCCACGCGTAGCGCGCGCGCGATCCGCCCGCGCGGTCCGCCCCCCCCGTCCGATTCAGGCATGAGATAGCTGGCGGCGACCGAGATCAGCGAGCGCGCCTGGGGCATCAGGTTGTGGGGGCACTGGAAAAGCGCGCCCGATCCTCGGTGAACCAGGCAGCCTGTCCATCAGCCCGGCTCGGATAAAAAGACGAGCGTCTCCTCGACCTCCGGGAAGGCCCTCGCGCTCGCGATGCCCACGACATGCAGCCCTAGCTGGTACGCCCGATGCGCGGCGGCGAGGGTAACGCTGTCCATAAGGTCATTATAGCCTTGAGCACTGATAATTCGCACTTGCCGGAGAGTTGCCGGTTTGGGGGGGACCGCGAAGCGGCGATGTGCCAGGATGGCGGCGCCCCTATACCTCGTGACGGAAAGGGAGCCCGGGGCGCCATCCGGGCCCAGCGGTGCCGCCCGCCCGTGAAGGAGGATTGCCGTACGCCGGGCGGCGTTCGCCGCCCGGCGTGCCGGCGTGTTTTCGGCCCGGTGCCGACCACGAGCGCCACCCAGGCTCGTCCGTCACGCCGGGCGGGGCGAGTATCGGCCGCCGACGGCGGCCGGCGCCCGGGACGCGGTTCGCAGCCACTAGGGGGATCGAGAATCAGGTCCACTGGACCCTCGATGTCGCCTTTGGCGAGGACCAGAGCCGGGAGCGCACCGCGACGGCGCCGAGAACTGGCGGTACTACGCCACTTCGCCCTCCACCTGGAGGAGCGCACTGCCAAAGGCGGCATCGCCACCAAGCGCTTCCGCGCCGCCCTGGACGAGGTCTACCTGCTCACCGTGCTTGCAGGGCTGGAGCAAGGCGATGATCGCCCTGCCGCCGATATCACCGGATGGCGCGCGGTCACGGCCACATGATACAAAGCGTGTTGGCGAACGGGGTGCCACGATCATCGGAGATTCCGCGCGGAGCGCCCACTAGCTGGTCGACGACTACCAGGCGGCGTGCCGGCGCGCTGAAGCCGGCGGCTACGACTGGGCGCGGTACCGGCGCATGCTATAGAAGCGCGGCCGGAAACCTCCAGTTGGCGGCGAGCCGACAGGAGCGCAGGCGGTTGGTGGTGCCGAAGTCAAATCGCAAGCACCGCCCTGAAGAGGGCGAAGGCATGAGTGTCGGAGGCGCGGCTTGCAGTCCGACGTTGGTCGCCACGAGCGTCAGATTGGCGACCGTGGCGGCCAAGAGGAGTTGGCAGAGCGTCTTCGCGCGGCACGCGCCTGGCGCACGCCCAGCTGCATCAGTCGCGCCAGGCGATCCTCGTCCACCTGCCGAGCCGGCGGTACGGGGCGAAGGCCGGGCGCTGGAACGCCCGAGCAGCGCTCGGGAGCATGACCAGCCGCCCGCGTCCTGGGCGCGCCCGCACGCAGCGTGGCCGCAGCGGGTTCGCAGAGCGCAAGCGGAACGCGCGCAGCGCCACGCCGGGCGCGCCGTAGCGCCGGAGCCGATGGCGGCGACGGTCCGGCACTGCCCCGCCGGGCAGTGCCACTCGCCAGATCGATGCGGAAGTCGTCCTTGGGGAAGTAGTCGCCTTTGGCGCCGCTGCTCGTCGGCGAGGATCCCCAGAGGCGCAGTCGGAGCGCACCGCGATTCGCCTCGGCCTGCTTGAGAACTTCCTCGTGGTCCTGCGCGTTGCCGGGCAGGACCGCTGCGGCGAGGATGAGCTACGCCACGGCGATCGCCCTCCCATCGAACCGCTTCGCCGCTGCGCCAGGAGCGTGGACCGCGACCACCCTCGGTCCGGGCTCACCCTCTCGATGGCGGCATCGTCCACCAATGTCGCTTCCGCGCCGCCGTCCGCCGCCTCGCGCACCGCGTCGGCGGTGCTCATCTGTGCTTGCAGGCGGTCGGCGTCGGACGACGGCCTGCAGGATAATCCGGCGCGCGGCCGGGTCGTCCCAGTCGATCGCCCTGCCGCCGCAGTATCAAGTCCGCGCGCCGCCGCCCACGCCTGGCCGCGCGTTGCGTGGCCAGGGCGCGCACGGCGACGACAGGAGGTTGATACCGCGCCCCGGCCGAAAGCGGTGTCCAGGGCGGCGGTGGGCGAAGCCCACCTTCGCGGGCGAAGGCCAGGCTCTGGCGGAAGAGCGATCATCTGCGCGCGGAAGATGGAGCGTGCTCGCGCGGACGCCCAGCGCGACCTTCCAGCGCAGATCGAAGTCGGCGCGCGCCTGGTTGACGACTACCAGCGCGGCGCCAGCAGGCTCGGGGGCACGCTCGGCCGGCCGCCGCCTGGGCGCAGCGCCGCGAAATCCTCATCTCGGAAGAGGTGATCTGATGGGCCGCCAGGAACCCAGGTACCAGCGACGAAGTCGAGATACGGGTGGTTTGCCCCAGGCCGCTCCACCTCGGCCGCGCGCGTCCCCATGAACTCCGCAGGAAGTGTACGCGAGGATTAGGCCGCGCTTCTAGAAGCGCGGCGGAATGTTACGGTCGCACGGCGCGTCTCGCAGAAGTACGTACGCGCCCTCCAGACCGCCAATGACGGGAAGATTCGTCAGACACGCCCTAGTCTGCCCCGGATCTCACCATGGCGCTCGTCGAGGTAGCGCGGCGTGTCGCGGGTGGGATCCGGGGCTACCTGGCGCGCATCGGCCTGTCCGACGAGCAGATTGCAAGCCCGCGGCGAGCTGTGCCGGCGTCCCACGATAGGGGCGAAGCGACGACCCGGGCGTGCTGATGCCCGACTCGCCCCTCCCCCGGTGCGATCCGCAGCTCCCTCGGCATGGACCAGCCCGCCTGGCTGATGGAGCAACTCCACCCGCGCACGGCGGCGACCCGATCGCGCCCCAACCGCTAGGGGCAGGAGGTGAAGGATGGCCCCCAAGCCCAAGGCCGTTGTACTCTTGAGCGGCGGCTTGGACTCGACGACGACCCTCGCGATCGCGCAGCAAGAGGGGTTCGACCCTTACGCACTAAGCTTCCGCTACGGGCAGCGCCACCAGTTTGAGCTCGAGGCGGCCCGCCGGATCGCTGCGCGGGCCGGCGTCGCCCAGCACGTCATCACTGACTTCAACCTGCAACACTTCGGCGGTTCCGCCCTGACCGACGACATCGCCGTGCCGAAGGGCCGCGGCCTCAACGAGATGGGCGACGGTATCCCCGTGACCTACGTGCCGGCGCGCAACACGATCTTCCTCTCCTTCGCCCTCGCCTGGGCCGAGGTCCTCGGCGCCAACGACATCTTCATCGGCGTGAACGCGCTCGACTACAGCGGCTACCCCGACTGCCGCCCCGAATACATCGCGGCCTACCAACGGATGGCCGATCTCGCCACCAAGGCTGGCGTCGAAGGGCGGCAACGTCTCACGATCCACACCCCCCTCATCGATCTCACCAAGGCGCAAATCATCCGGCGGGGGCTCGAACTCGGCGTCGACTACGCCCTCACTAGCACCTGCTACGACCCGGCGCCGACGGGCGCGGCCTGTGGCCAGTGTGATGCTTGCGTCCTGCGGCTCAAGGGTTTCGCGGAGAACAGGCTCACCGATCCCGCGCCCTATCACCCCGACGCGCGCACCCGTCGCCCGACCCATTCGGCCCCGTTGCCCGCGTGACCCGCCGGTACAATTTTTCAGGAGAACCAGCATGCCCACCCTCACGCTGCGCCGCAAGATCGATTTCGCCGCCGCCCACTTCCTGCCCGACTGCGGCACCCACTGCGAGCAGCTCCACGGCCACAACTATCGCGTCGAGGCCTTCGTGACCGGTGACGTCGACGACGGTGGCGTGGTCAAACCTTTTGAGGAGATCAAGCGCGACCTGACGGAGTTGATCCACGACCGCTACGACCACACGACGATCAACGCTGTGCCGCCCTTCGACGAGCTGGCGCCGACGACCGAGAACCTGGCCCTCGTCTTCCTCCAGGCCCTCCGCGACCGCGACCCCCGCTACCGCAGGGTCCGGGTCTGGGAGACCGACAACAACTACGCCGAGGCCGAAGCATGACGAGCGAGCGAGCGGGCTTCTACCAGCTCAACGAAC
This sequence comes from Armatimonadaceae bacterium, assembly GCA_030446525.1. Next base: position 1,831 of record JAUJNC010000221.1, on the reverse strand, counting down.
ACTTCTGGTCCATCCAGGGCGAGGGGGAGCACGCCGGGCGCACCGCCGTCTTTCTCCGCCTCCAAGGTTGTCCGGTCGGCTGCCCCTGGTGCGACTCGAAGCTGACCTGGTACGCGGGCGGCACGCGCCTCCACGTCGACGAGGTCCTCGCGATCGTCCGGGGGTACCCGGCGTCGGAGCTCCTCGTCGTCACCGGCGGCGAGCCCCTCATCCACGACCTCGACGTCCTGCTCGGAGCCCTGCACGGTGCCTTCCCCGAGCGAGAAACCCACCTCGAGACGTCGGGCGCCTTCGGGTTCAAGGGAGACCTCCGCCCCGGCTGGGTGACCCTTTCGCCCAAAGCGGTTGCCGGCTGGCGGGTCGCTGACGACGTGCTCGCTCGGGCGAGCGAACTGAAGTACGTGGTCGACGAAGCGTACGAGCCCGCCGTGACCCTGGGACATCTCGCGCGCCATCGGGAACTGGTGGGTAACGTGCACCTGCCCGTGCGCCTGATGCCGGAGGGCTGCCCACCGCGGCCGGTGATGGTCGAGCGGACCCTGCACCTCATCGCCGAGCATCCGGTGTGGCGGTTCGGGCCGCGCCTCCAGTACGCTTACCCCTCGGTGACCGCCCTCGAGGGGATCAACAACAAGCAGATCACCGTCGCCGAGGCGCGCCAACGGGCGCGGGCGATCCGAGGACGGTAGCGTAGCACCCGCGCGCCTCGTTATTCGCGCGACGAGCCGGCATCGGTGCCGGGGAAAGGTCAGGCATGACAATCGTGACGACCCCGCTACTGGACGTGCAGAATCTGCCGGACGCGCGTGCTATCCCGATCGACCAGGTGGGCGTGAGCGACCTGCGCTACCCGATCGTCGTGCTCGACCGCGCGCACGGCCGGCAGCAGACGGTCGCCAACCTGAGCCTGTCAGTCGGCTTGCCGCACCACTGCAAAGGCACGCACATGAGCCGCTTCATCGAGGTACTCAACGAGCACCGCGGCGAGATGACGATGCGTACCCTGCCGACGATCTTGCGGCGCCTCAAGGAGCGCCTCGACGCCGAGCGCGCACGGATCGAGGTGCGCTTCCCCTACTTCCTCGAGCGGGTTGCGCCGGTGAGCGGCGCGACGGCGCTGATGGACTACGAGTGTTCGTTCGCCGGCGAGGCCAACGACGGGGACGACGACTTCGTCCTCGGTGTACGGGTGCCGGTCGCCAGTCTTTGCCCCTGCAGCAAGGGGATTAGCGACTACGGCGCGCACAATCAGCGGGGCTACGTCACGATCGAGGTGCGCGGCGGGCGTGACGAAGGGGGCCACCCTGCGCTGATCTGGATTGAGGAACTGGTCGACATCGCCGAGGCCTCGGCCTCAGCGCCGGTCTATCCGCTCCTCAAGCGCCCCGACGAGCGCCACGTGACCATGCAAGCCTACGACAACCCTGCCTTCGTCGAGGACATTGTGCGCGCCGTCGCCGTGCGCCTCCAGGCCGACGAGCGCGTCGCCTGGTTCCGTGCCCACGTCGTCAACCACGAGAGCATCCACAACCACAGCGCCTTCGCGCGCATCGAGTGGTATCGCCCGTAGGCGCGTCGATCGTCCGTTGGGGCCATCCGCGGGTACTGACGCTACCCTGAAAATCCTCGTCTCACGTTGTCCCGACGAGGGCGTTGTTGGCCTGATCCGGGGGTCGCGTCGATGGCAGAACCTGCACCGCGACGCCCAGCTGGCGCAGCCGTAGCAGCAGGCGGTCGGCGGTCGCGGCTGGCCGTTGGCAGTCCAGATAGTCCGCCCCGAGCTCGCGATAGGGCTCCCGGCGCGCGATCACGTGGTACACGATGATCAGGA
>JAUJNC010000220.1 GCA_030446525.1 Armatimonadaceae bacterium | reverse complement strand
GCTCGTTGGGCAGGGCGTAGCCGGCTCTGACCTCGCAGGCGCCCGGCAGGACCTCATGGGCGGCGTCACTGTACACGGTCCACTCCTGGACGCCGAAGTTGGGGATGACCGACTGCAGGCTCACCGACGCCGACTGTGCGATGGGACCGATGTCGGCGGCGCCGTGGAACGCGCTGCGGACGTTGAACGGCTCGGCCAGGGTCAGGATCTTGCGCGCCTCGGTGATGCCGCCGACGTGGAGCGGCTTGATGCGGATGAAGTCGATCCACTTGTTCAGGAACAGCGGCAGGCAATCCCAGCGGCCGGTGAAGATCTCCCCGATCGCCAGCGGCGTCGTGGACGCCTGACGCAGGATCGGCCAGCTTTCGCGGTGTTCCGGCATCAGGGGGTCTTCCAGGAAGAACAGCCGGTAGGGCTCCAGCTCCTTCGCCAGGCGCGCCGCCTCGATCGGATGGAGCTGCTCGTGCGCGTCGTGGAGCAGCTCGACCTCCATGCCCAGCTTGTCCCGCAGGTGTGCGAACAGCCTGGGCGTGCCCAGCAGGTAGGGGGTCGGCTCGAACACCTTGGCGGGCGGCGTCCCCGGCGTGACCGGCGGCAGGTGGTCGATCACCCCCGCGCCGCCGTAATCCCCGATCTGCGCCCGGATCACCTTGTAGCCCTGCTCCATGTAAGCGCGCACGCTGTCCTCGACCTCGACGGGATCGCGCCCGTGGCCGTGGCGGTACACGAGCACGCCGTCGCGCGCCTTGCCCCCCAGGAGCTGGTAGACCGGCAGATTGGCCTGCTTGCCCTTGATGTCCCAGAGCGCCATGTCGATCGCGGCGAGCGCGGCCATGAAGATCGGCCCGCCGCGCCAGTAGCCCTGCCGGTACAGGAAGTGCCACAGGTCCTCGATGCGCTGCGGGTCGCGCCCGATCAGCAGGTGGCTGATGTGCCGCAGGGCCTCGGCGACGATGGTCTCGCTGCCGTTCAGGGTCCCCTCGCCCACCCCGTACAGCCCCGGCTCATCGGTCAGGACCTTGACCAGCGTGTAGTTCCGGCCAGGGCAGGTCACGATCACCTTCACCTCGGTTATCTTCATCCCTGTCTCCTCGGCAGGCGCGGGTCCGCTTTCCCGTGCCCTGCAGCGAACTTCGGCGCCGCCGAGCCAGTTTCCTGCCCCCGGGCGGGAGAACGGAGATAGTCACTGGACGAAACGTTCGTAGATGCGGCACAGGATCTGGACGGAGCGGAGCGGCACGGTGGCGGGAACGGAGCGGTCCCAATCGATGGCGAACTGGGCCAGCAGTTCGTCGATGACCCGGCCGCCGCGCAGCTCTACGTCCGTCTCGCCCACCCATTCGAAGCCGCCGCGCGTCCAGTTCGTGGAGCCCACGATCGCGCTCTTCGCATCGAACACCGCCATCTTCATGTGCAGGAGCGCGAACTCCTTCCCGACGTCGTAGAGCCGCACGGGGATCCCCGCGTCGAGCAGTGTCCGGATCGCGCCGGCGTTCAGGACCGCCTTCGGGCAGCGCCGCCGCAGGGGGCCCAGAACCGGCGGCAGGTACTCCCGCATGTCCTGCGGGTCCACGAGAACGCGCACGTCCGCGCCCCGCTCCCTGGCGGCGATCACCTCGTCCAGGACGTCGGTGCGGCCCACCTCGCTCATGGCGATGCGCACCGAGGAGCGCGCCGCACGCAGGTTCTGCACGACGGCCTGCCGGGTGCTCCGGCGACCGGCGCCCGTGCCGAGGACGCGCGCCCAGCTTTCGGTCGGGGCGAGGACGGCGCTTTCCCACGCCTCGGGGAACGGGGGCAGCGGCTGGCTCCCGCGAGGACGCACCGCGCGGGGATCGAGCACGAAGCGGCGGTCGTGGTCGAACTGCCGGCCGAGCGCGGCCGCGGCGGGACCTTCCAGGTGGATCATGACGTCGTGATGGCGGAAGAAGAGGGTGCCGACGTTCATGCCGCCCACCAGCGCCTCCCGGTCGTCGACCACCAGGATCTTGTTGTGGGTCACGGCCGGCCTGGCGGGCGAGTCGGGGAAGGGGCGCGGGTCGGAAAGCACGACGTCGATGCCTTCCGCCAGCAGGCGCCGGTGCGCCGCCCGGCACTCTTTGCGCACCTGCGGCACGATGCCACGCGCCCGGTCGAGCGTCACCCGGACGCGGACGCAGCCGGCCACCTTGTCCGCCAGGAGGTCGATCATCGCGTCCGCGACGGGGCCGCCGAACAGGAAGAACTCCAGGCGCACCGACCGCTCGGCGCGGGCGACGAGGGCGATCATCTCGCGGTAAGCGTCGCCGTCGAACAGCGCCCGCGCCTCGTTGATCCCGAACTCGGGCGGGGCAAGCGCCGCCGGCGGGGCGTCGATTCGTGCCGCGGGCGGCCGCGGCTCCTCGGAGATCCTCTGGCGGGCGCCGCTGCTTTTCACAGGGAGAACGCGACGTCCAGCTCTTCGGACAACGCCCGCAGCTCCCGCACCGTCTCGTCGCCGATCGGGACGCCCAGGCGCCGGTTCTCCTGCGCCGTGCGGAACGAGCGCTCGCCCGGGACCAGGATCTCCTCGACGCCCGCCCGTTTCCGGTTGGCCTTGATCGCCTCGATCATGGCGTCGATGCGGGCCTTGAAGACGGGCGCGTCCAGGAAGGCGTCGATGTCCACCAGGAAGAAGAAGTGCCCTACGTCCTGCTTGCGGTCCATGTCCTTGTACATCGACCCGACGGACGACCCGACCGCGGCCCCCGAAAGCACGCCCGACAGGACCTCGACCATCAGGGCCATGGCGTAGCCCTTGTGGCCGGCCATGGTCAGCACCGTGCCCAGCAGGGCCTGACCGGCGTCGGTCGTGGGGTTGCCCTCGGGGTCCAGGGCCCATCCCGGCGGGATGGGCTCGCCTTTTTTCTGGGCGGCGATGATGTTGCCGCGGGCGACGAGGGACGTGGCCAGGTCGATCTTGATCGGGAACCCCTTGCCCGTCGGGAACGAGATGGCGAGCGGGTTGGTGCCGAAGAACGCCTGGCTCCCGCCCTCGGGCGACATCGCCGGCTCGCCGTTGGTGGTGGCGAACAGGATCATGTCCTGCTCGGCGGCCTGGTTGCAGTAGCGCGACAGCGCGCCGAAGTGCTGGGAGTTTCGGATCGTGGCCGACGCCACGCCGTGCGCCCGGGCGCGGGGGACGAGCAGATGGAGGACCTTGCTCGCCTGGACCTGACCCAGGCCGTTGCCGGCGTCGACGGCCAGCACGCCGCCCCGCTCGCGCTCGATCCGGAGCGAGGCCTTCGGGTCGATCAGCCCTTTCTGCATGCGGCGCAGGTAGATGTTGACGCGCGACACGCCGTGCGTCGACGTCCCCTGCAGGTCCGCCTCCACGAGGGAGTCGGCCAGGATCGCGGCGTCCTCGGGCCCGACGCCTGCCGCCACGGCGATCTGGGCCACCAGTCCCTTCACGCGCTCCGGATCGTAGCGTGCCATGCGTCAGGCGCTCCGGTACAGCTTGGTCAGCACGAACTCGCGGTGGCCCAGCGCCTCGGCGGCGGTCAGGCGGCCGTTGCACGTGCGGACGATCATCTCGAGCAGCTGGTCGCCGGCCTGATCGAGGGTCATCTCGCCCCGCAGGATGGCGGAAACGTCCAGGTCGATGTGCTCGCTCATGGTCGCGCAGGTGATCGGGTTGCCCGACAGCTTGATAACGGGCAGGATCGGGTTGCCGATGACGTTGCCCTGGCCGGTCGGGAACAGGTGCACGACCGCGCCGGAGGCCGCCCAGAGGGTGACCGCCTCGCCGGCCGCGGACGACGTGTCCATGAACCACAGGCCCTTCTCGCTGGGGGCCTGGGCGGGCTTGAGCACGCCGACGAACTTGGTGCTCCTGCCCAGCTTCTGGATGTTGCCCAGCGCCTTCTCCTCGATCGTGGTCAGGCCGCCGCGGATGTTGCCCTTGGTCGGCTGCGATTCGGACAGGTCGTTGGTCTTCTCCTCCAGGATCATGTTGTTGTAGTCGTTCCAGACCCGCAGGAACTCCTCGGCCACCTCGGGCGTGGCGGCCTTGTCGCGGACGATGTGCTCGCCGCCGGTCAGCTCCGACGTTTCCCCGAAGGAGGAGGTCGCCCCCATGAGGGTGATCTTGTCGATCACGTTGCCCACCGTGGGGCAGGACGACAGCCCGGTCGTGGTGTCGGACTCGCCGCACTTGACGGAAACGTACACCTCGTCGAGGGTGCACGGCTCGCGCTGCAGCTCGGTGGCCCACTGGACGTACTCCTGGGCCTTGCGCGAGGCGGCGGCGATGGTGTTGAGGTCGCCGTTGCGCTCGATCGAGAAGCCGGTGACCGGCTTGCCGGTTTGGGCGATCCCCTCGACGATCCGCTCGGTCCAGCCGGGCTCGATGCCGATCACGACCGCGGCGGCGACGTTGGGGTTGGCGCCCGTGCCGATCATGGTGCGGAAGAACAGCTCCAGGTCCTCGCCGAACTGGAGCCGGCCGTAGGCGTGCGGCAGGGCCAGCGTCCCCTTGATGTTGTTCGCCACGGCCTCGCAGGCCGCGTTCGAGATGTCGTCGACGGGCAGGATCACCACGTGGTTGCGCACGCCGACGCGCCCGTTCTCGCGCCGGTAGCCGTTGAACGTCGGTATCTGCATTCTTTTTACCACCTTTTTGTTTTCAGATTGTGAACATGCACGTGCTCGCCGGCCTTGATAGGGGCGACAACCCGGCCGATGTCGACGCCGTACTTGATGACCGTGTCGCCCTCGTTAAAATCGCGCAGGGCGATCTTGTGGCCCAGCGGGATGTCCATCAGGGCCTTGATCTCCACGGGGCTCTGGTCGGTCATGACCAGCCCCCGCGCGGTCCCCCCCGCGGTGATGTCCACCACCGCGACGCCGACGGTGTCTTCCTTCTCGTGCACCAGAAACTGGTTCATAGCCACTCTCCCTTTGTGAGATTATAATGATCGCGCCGGCGTACGTCAAGACCACCGCCCCGGCCCGGCCGCCTGCAGGACCAGGATGGCGGCCAGGCTCAGCAGCGCGATGCACACGGCCGCCGCCAGCCCCACCAGGAACGGCTTGACGCCGGTCTGGCGCATCTCGCCGAACTTGGTTTCGAGCCCCACGGCGGCCATACTCAGGACGATGCAGAACTTCGACGCCTCCTCGGCGAGCCTGGGGACGCTGACGTCGAGGGTCCTGCCGCCCAGGGGGATGCTCAGGTCGGGCAGCAGGCCCAGGGTCCGGAGGAGGGCCACGAACAGGAACGCCGGCACGAAGCGCGGGAACATCTCCCAGCACTGGGCCAGGGTGTGCCGCATGCCCGGCCGCTCCCCGGCGCCCGCGGCGCCCGTGATCTCGCGGCACGACACGCGCCGCCCGTACGCCAGGCCGATCACGAAGACGACCGGCGCCAGCAGGCAGACCCGCGCCAGCTTGATGATCGTCGCCGTCTCGCCCGCCTGCGGGCTGTAGGCGAACCCGGCGGCGACCACCTGCGGCGTCTGGTGGATCGCGAGCCCCGCCCAGATGCCGAACGCCGACGAGCTGAGCTCCAGGGCGCGCCCGACGAGCGGCAAAAGGAACATGGCGACCGACCCGAGCAGCGTCACCGTCGCGACGCTGAAGGCGACGTCCTTCTCCTTGGCCTCGATGACCGGCGCGGTGGCCACGATGGCCGTCCCGCCGCAGATCGCCGTCCCCACGCCCAGCAGCGTCCCCAGCTTGCCGGGAAGCCCCAGCTGCCGCGTGAGCAGCGCCACCAGCCCCAGGGCGACCACGATCTCCCCGACGCTGAGCAGGAGGCCCGCCAGCCCCACTTTGAGGACGTCCAGGAAGTTGAGGCGCGCCCCCAACAGCACGATGCCCAGCGGCAGCAGCTTCTGGATAGCGAACTTGATGCCCGGCCGGGACACCGCCGGCAGCCGGACCAGGTTGCCCACCAGCATGCCCAGCACGATGGCCAATATCACGGGCTCGATGGGATGGCGCCCGCCCGGCAGCGTAAACGGCCGGACGGGCAGCTCGCTCAGCCGCAGGGCGACGAGCGTCAAAATCAGCACCAGCAGCAGGCCCCAGAACCGCTGCTTCCAG
>JAUJNC010000219.1 GCA_030446525.1 Armatimonadaceae bacterium | reverse complement strand
CACGCCCACGCCGGCGGAGCCATCTTCATCACCGAGGACACGACGGGGTTCGGGAGACCAGGATCGCCGCTGCGCCACGCCCTGGAGGCGCTGTGCTCGACGCAGATCATGACCCCGGACGAGTTCTGCGCCTCCTGTGACGGTGCCCGGCGCCAGGGCGACCACCGGCGCTTCAGGGTCCCGCAGGACGCCGGCCCGTCTTCCTCCGAGTGAGCTGGCGGCTACCTCGGATCACGGCGACAGACCTCCTTCGGGCGCTGCGGCCGGCAGCTGAAGTGCCCTGATCGGCCCGGTGAGTGCACGACCACCTCAGGAAAACAAACCGTCCCAGCCAGACCCTGATGGGCGGGCGCGGACGGATGAAGTCGCCGGTGCTCGTGCGCTGCGCTTGTCCTCGAAGTCAAGGGCACCCAGGCGAGGTCCCATTCCGCGCCCGTGCTACACCTCCTCGACGTCGCAGGACTCGGAGAGCTCCTGGACGAACTCGGGGGGCCGACATCATTTCCGACAGAGTTCCCGTTAAGCGAGGAGCGGCCGGTCCGGATCGAAGTCGTCTGACCGGGTAACCCAGAACGGGTCTGGCGTGACTCCTCTACAGAAGGAGCGCACCATGACCAGCCAAACGCCCCAGTCACCGTCCGCCCGCGCCGCCCGCGCCGCCCAGGACCATCTCGCGCAGTTCAGCGACGAGGACATGGCCTACCACGAGGCGGGCCACGCCGTCATCCACCATCTTCAGGGCGGCACCGTCACCCGCCTGAGCATCGAGCGATCCGACCCGCGCCGCGGGACGCACACGGCGCCGCGCCGCGCGGGCGAGAGCAAGATCGGGCTCGGGAACCTCGTCGCCGTGCTCGTGGCGGGCGACGTCGCGAGTGCGCTTCACGGCACGGCGGAGGACGTGGCGACGGCGGGGGCGCGAGTCGACTACGACCAAGCATTTCGTGAGGTCGCAGCGGCGGGCTTCGACTCGAATGAGGCGGGTGCACTGATAGACGCCAGGTGGGAGCGGGTGCGCGACCGCCTGCGCGACGCGACGAACTGGCAGCGGCTCGAGTCGCTCGCGCAAGAGCTGCTGCGCCGCACGTCGCTCGACGCCGAGGAGATCGAAGCGATACTCACCAAGTGAGCGAGGCCTCCACCGTTCTGGTCCGGCGCGCGGCCGCGGGTGACCGCGGGGCGTTCGCCGCGCTCGTGACGCCATGCCTTCCCGAGCTTGCGCGCCTCTGCCGCCGGCTGGCCGGTGCGGCGCTGGCCGACGACTGCGTTCAGGACACGCTTGTGCTCGCGCTGCTGCGCCTGACCAGCCTGCGCGAGCCGGACGCCTTCGCCTGGTGGCTGCGCGGCATCGCGATCCGCGTCTGCCGCCGTGCTCGGGCGCGCGTCGCGCCGGAGGCGCTGCTTGCCGGCGACGAGCCGCCTGGCATGTGGCTGCCGGGGCCGGGCCTGGAGCCGTCGCTTGACGACGCGCTGGTGAACGCGGACCTCGCGCGCAGCGTTCGCGTGGCGCTGGCCGCCCCCCGGCCTCGCGGACGCCCAGTGCCCCGGCCACGGCCGCCGGCACCAGGGCCGGGTCGCTCAGGGAGCCGAGCGGGACGAAGCGCGCGGCGGCCGCGAAGACGCCGGCGACCACCCGCGCAGCCTCGATGGCGAGCCGGGTCTTGCCCACGCCACCGGGACCCGTCAACGTCAGTAGGCGCACCCCCGGGCGCAGCAGCAGGCCCCGGATGGCCGCGAGCTCCCGCTCCCGCCCCACGAAGCTCGTGAGGGGCACCGGCAGGGGCGGGGTGGCGACACCGTCTCGGGACGCGGACAGATCAGACTGCTCAGGCACGGCTAGGCATCCTGCCCACAGCGTAGGCGGCCGTCCGCCGGCCGTCAACACAGCACGCCCCGGTGGCGAGACTGGCCCAAAGTGGGTAAGGGGCGTCAACGGGTGTCGGAGCCCTGCAGGGCGGCGAGCAGGGCGCGGCGGCCGGCGGCGGTCTTCCAGCCGTAGCGGGGGCGGCTGGCGGCGCGGTAGGTGCGGTTGGCGCGCTCGGCGTGGTTGCTCGTGCGCGGGGCGCCGGCGTGGTCGAGGTAGGTGACCATCGAGTCGAAGTGCTGGACGAAGCAGGCCATGATCCGCTCCAGGTAGGCGGGCGGCCCCTCGGCAGGCGGGGCCGTGGCCTCCAGGGCCGGGGGCGGCGGGAGGGGTTCACCAACACCGGCCTGCGCCGGGTCAGCGGCGCCGCGGCGGGCGCCAGCTACGGGGAGCTGCGCTACGTGCGCCGGCGCTTCGTCACCCGCGAGGCCCTGCGGGGCGGGGGCCCCCTGGGCGATCGCCGGGTTGGTCGACGCCATCTTCGCCGCCCGCCGGCCGGAGATCTGGGGCGAGGGCACCACCGCCTGCGCCTCCGACTCCAAGAAGTTCGCCGCTTGGGACCAGAACCTGCTCACCGAGTGGCACGTGCGCTACCGAGGGCCGGGGGTGATGATCTCCTGGCACGTGGAGCGCCGGGCGGTCTGCATCCACTCCCAGCTGGAGGCCTGCTCCTCCTCGGAGGTCGCCGCCATGATCGAGGGCGTGCTGCGCCACTGCACCCAGATGACGGTGGAGAAGCACTACGTGGACAGCCACGGCCAGTCGGAGGTCGCCTTCGCCTTCACGCGGCTGCTCGGCTTCCGGCTCCTGCCGCGCCTCAAGCACCTCAAGCGCCAGCGGCTCTACCGGCCGGAGGCCGGCCAGCCCGACGCCTACCCCAACCTCCAGCCCGTCCTCACCCGGCCCATCGACTGGGACCTCATCCGGCGGCAGTACGACGAGCTGGTCAAGTACGCCACGGCGCTGCGCCTGGGCACCGCCGACGCCGAGGCCCTCCTGCGCCGCTTCACCCGCGCCAACGTGCAGCATCCCACTTACCGGGCACTGGCCGAGCTGGGCAAGGCCCAGAAGACGCTCTTCCTGTGCCAGTACCTGTCGTCAGAGCCCCTCCGGCGGGAGATCCACGAGGGGCTGAACGTCATCGAGAACTGGAACAGCGCCAACGGCTTCATCTTCTACGGCCGGGGCGGCGAGTTCGCCACCAACCGGCCGGAGCAGCAGGAGGTCGCCATGCTCTGCCTGCACCTCACCCAGCTGGCGCTCGAGTTCGTGAACGTGCTGATGCTCCAACGCCTCCTGGCGGCGCCGGACTGGGCGGACCAGATGACGCCGGCCGACTGGCGGGCGCTCACCCCGCTGCTCTACCACCACGTCACCCCCTACGGCGCCTTCGCGCTCGACCTCGCCGCGCGGCTGCCGCTCGACGACCCGGCGGAGCCGGCGGCGTGAGCGAAACCGGGCCCACCCCGCTCCCGGCCCGCGCCGCGCGCACCCCCGCCAGGCAGAAGGCCCGGCAGCTCGCCAGAGCCCTGCGCGGCGAGCGGCCCGACTACCCCTACCTCAAGGAGGTCTTCCGCCACCTCCGGGCCGAGTTGGGCGTCGCCGTGGCCCGCCCCCCCGAGCGCCTGCCGGTCGTCCCCACCGAGGACGGGATCCGCCGCTTCTACGAGGCGGTCTGGCGGGGGCGGCGGATGGGCGACGTCGTGCTGATCAAGACGCTGCTCTACACCGGCGTGCGGGTGAGCGAGCTCGTCGCCCTCCGGCTGGAGGCGGTCGATCTCGACCGCTGCCAGCTCCGCGTCACGGCCGGCAAGGGCGGCAAGGACCGCGTCGTGCCCTTCCCCGCCGCGTTCAAGGAAACCCTCGCGCTGCACGCGGCGGGGATGACCCGGCGGGGGGCGACCTGTTCGAGTCGAGCTGGAAGCGCCCCTACAGCGACCGGGGCGTCCGCAAGCTCCTGGCGCGCTACGCCCAAGCGGCCGGCCACGCCCAGCCGATCTCGCCCCACCGGCTGCGCCACTTCCTGCTGACCTGGCTCAAGAAGCAGGGCATCGACGACGCGCTGATCCAGCCCTACTCGGGGCACGCCAGCCGGCAGTCGCTGGAGATCTACTCCCGGCTGGCGATCCAGGACGCCCAGGCCGAGTACGACCGGGCCATCGGGCGCTTCCCGGTGTAGCCCCGGGGTACTTTGCCCCTGGTCGCACGATCCCTAGCTCAGGGCCTATGCGGCGCGGCGGGGACGGTGTTCAACAAACTGAACAGCGTAGCGCTACTTTCGGGTCGGATGTTCCTCACACCCCACGCAGCACAGCACTCGCGGACTACCCGCCCCGCTGCTGGATGAGGGCGTTGATCTCGTTCTGCGCCTTGGTGAGCGCCTCTCTGACGGAGATCTTGCCGTCCCAGGCGTCGTTGATCAGCGGCGTGGAGATGCCGTGGAAGTCCGCGGGCGGGATCTTGTCCAGCGCCGGCAGCGCCTTGGTGGCCGCGATCGCCGGCTTGAGACTCGCGCGCCCCTTGGGCGGCCCCGCCTTGTCGGCGCTGGCGTACACCTCGTTGGCCGAATCGAGCCGCGCCGGCACCTCCCCGAAGAGCTTCGGCACGCGGTCCTGCACCGGCTTGGTGAGCAGGAACTTCATCCACTCGAAGGCCTGCTCGTGGTTCCTGCTCTGCGAGCTGATCACCAGCCCGCGCAGGTTGGCCGAGTTGCCCGTCTTGCCGTTCTTGAACGGGATGGGCGCCACGTCCCATTCGAGGTTCGCGCTCGCCTTCTTCACCACGTCGGTCATGCTCCAGTCGCCGTAGGTGCCCATGGCGAGCTGGCCGTTGATGAACATGTTCACCTTGCCGGTGGCGGCCGATGCCTCGTCGCGCGTGGGGGCGTAGCGGTCCTTCTGCACCAGGCCGACGAGGTACTCCATCGCCTCGACGCACTTTGGATCGCCGAGGATGCAGCGCTTGCGGTCCTCGGTGAAGTAGTCGCCGCCGTTGGCGCGGACGAAGTTCAGCCAGCCGGTCTCGTAGCTGGCCTCGGAGAACGTGCCCCAGCGCTGCCCCGGCTTGTTGAGCTTCTGGCCGTAGTCCCGGAAGGTGTTCCAGTCCCACTTGTCGCCCAGCTCGGAAGGCAGCTTGAGCCCGGCTTCCTTGAGGTAGCCGACGTTGTACATGGTGAGGATGGTGGAGTAGTCCCACGGCCAGCCCATCTGCTTGCCGCCCAGGTCGTACCACTCCTTGAATGCCTTGAGCGTGGCCCCGCTGGCGTCCTGCGCCGCCTTGTCCTTCTTGACGAGATCGTCGACGGCGCGCAGCTGGCCCTGGGTGGCCCACGTGCGGGCATTGGTGTTCATCAGGAACACGTCCGGTCCCACGTTGCCCGCCATGGCGGCGGTGAGCTTGTCCCAGTACCCCGAGCTGACGCCGGGATCGAACTCCACGGTGACGCCCGTCTTCTTCTCGTTGAACTCGTTGACCAGCGTCTGGAAGCCGTCCACGTAGACGGCGCCCCACTGCCAGAAGAGCGCCTTGCCAGTCGCCTTCGTTGCAGCAGCCGGTGCCGCCGTCTCCGTCTGCCCGCACGCCGCCATCATCGCCGCCCCCGCCCCGGCCAGCATCGCCCGCCGCGTCTGCCCTGTGTGCCCTCCTAGCTGCTGCACGTTACGCCCCTCTTCATTGCGCGAACTCGGTCTTCGGTCTATGGAGACCGCCACGGATGAGCATATGGCCGCACATCTTCTCTGTCTAGTCGGCGTGCGGCACTGTCACGCTAACCGCTCAGTGCCGCATTTGAGGGGCGAAGGGATCGCGTTTCAGGGGCTCGCCCTGGCTGGTCTGATCTGGAAGAGCGGGCCGCCTGCGGACGCGTTTCCGCTGCTCCTCGGTCAACGTGACAATGCCCCCACGCGGCTCCCCCTTTTGGCCAGCGACTCCTCGGCGAGCTCGCCGCCGAGCGCCTCCCGCCCCGCCGCCCCCGCCAGCACCCGCGCCAGGTCCGCCGCAAGGTGAGCAACTTCCCCCTCAAACGGCCCTCGCCGCCGGGGACCGCCCACGGCCCCGCCCCAGCTGCACCCTCTACAGTGCGCATCCTGTCGCCTTAAGTTACTGGTATTGGGGCTAGTCCACCGCCCTGGCCGTGTTCGCCGTCGAGCGTGAGGCGCAGCGCGCCGGCTGGCGGAAGGAGAAGGAGCGCCAGGGCCTGCTCCTAACAAACGTCTGCCCCGCCTGCGCCAGCCCATGGCGCGCCCGAACGTCCCCGGCCGCTCAGACAGGGCTCAGAATGGGGTCGTTCTGG